>JAQBVJ010000050.1 GCA_027623235.1 Planctomycetota bacterium | reverse complement strand
TCCCACGCTACAACTACACCCTCTCACCACAGATGCCGATTTAATTTCACCGCCGGTCCTTACGACACGGAGTTTCGTGCCACTATGGGTGACTTCGGGTTTCCTGGCTCCGGGTAAGTGTTACCGGCCAGTTGAACCCGCTCCGACTGTTGACTTTGACTTTGAGTCCGCGTGGAAACGAAAGTTTTCGCTGCCGACGGCGGCGGACAGTTCCTCGGTCAACTCCGCGTCACAGGAGACTTTTAACTCCTGCGGCGGCATCAGGAAGTATCGGAGGTGCCCGCCGGGATTTTCTTTGTCGATCGAATCCACGACGAAGAAAACGGACGTTTTGCCAGGATGCCGGGCGAGGACGTCTTTGGCGCGAGCGATGTCGTCGCTGGTGTGAAAGCCTCGCTGGAAGGTCACCGAAAGGTGTTTCGTAAACTGCTTCTCGGCATCTTCCAGCGAGAGAAACTGATTCACGATGACATTCGGTTCGCGGCCTCGCCGATCGACCCGGCCACGGATGATGCAGATGGCTTCCGGGACGACTTTGTCTTCGGCGCGGGCGTAATCCTCGGGCCAGATGATGCAGCGGACGATTCCGGTCGCGTCTTCAAAGTCGAAGTTGGCGTACCGGCTGTTGCCATTGCGGCTGGGCTTTTTCGTCTGAGCTTTTTTGACGGAGCTGATCATGCCGCCGATCAGAACGTCCTCGCCGTCTTCCAGTTCGCCGAGGTCTTTGTTCTGGTGAGTGACCAGTCGCTTCAGTCGCGAGGCCACCTGAGTCAGCGGGTGGCTCGTCAGGTAAAAGCCGAAGACCTCTTTCTCTGCCGCGAGGCGCTGGGCCTGAGTCCAGTCTTCCGCTTCAGGCAGCGAGACTTCTTCCGGCTCGCCATCGTCGCCGGCTGGTTCGTCTCCGAAGAGGCTCTTCTGACCGCGGGCTTTGTCCTTTGCCTTCTGAACCGCGCTTCCGACAGCGCGTTCAATCGCGGCCATGTGCTGACCGCGGTTGGGGCCGAGGTTGTCGAGGGCTCCGGCTTTGATGAGGACCTCAAGGACGCCCTTGCTCAGCGACTTTGAGTCGACTCGTTCGGCCAGGTCGAAGACGTCGCTGAACGGCCCGCCTTTCTCGCGAGCGGTGACGAGGGCTGCCATCGCGTCCTCGCCGAGTCCTTTGACGGCACCCAGACCGAAGAGCACTCGTTGCGCGCCGTCATCGTCCTGCTCGACAGCGAACTCGACGTGCGAGCGGTTGATGTCCGGCGGCACGACCTCGATGCCCTGACGACGGGCGTCTTCGGTGTGCTCCTGAATCCGGTTGCTGTCCTCCATGCCGCACGACAGGAGAGCCGCCATGAACTCGTACGGGTAATGAGCTTTCAGATAAGCCGTCTGGTAGGACACCAGGCCGTACGCGGTTGAGTGCGATTTATTGAAACCGTAACCGGCGAACTTTTCGATCAGATTGAAAAGGTTCACGGCGATCGAGACGTCAATGTCCCGTTCCTTCGCGCCTTCGATGTACTCCTCTTTGTATTTGGCGATGGTCGCCAGCTTTTTCTTGCTGATCGCCTTGATGCATTGATACGCCTGGCGAAGTGGAATTCCGCCGACGCGATTCAGGATGCGCATCACCTGTTCCTGATAAACCATCACGCCGTAGGTCTCTTCCAGAACTTCATCGACGACCGGGTGAATCTTCGCGGGCTTCTTGCGACCGTTTTTGACATCGACATAGTCCATGACCATGCCGCCTTCGAGCGGCCCCGGCCGGTACAGAGCACTCGTCGCGATAATGTCGGCAAACTGGTCGGGCCGCATCTTCGTGAGCAGATCCCGAATGCCGCCGGATTCGAACTGAAAAATGCCCTTCGTTTCGCCTCGCTGCAGAAGCGCAAACGTCTTCGCATCGTCGAGCGGAAATGTCAGCGGGTCGATCTTTCTGCCGGTGGTTCTCTCTACAGTTTTGCACGACTTGTGCAGGATCGTGAGGTTCCGCAGGCCGAGAAAATCCATTTTCAGGAGACCGGCCATCTCGACGTGCGGGCCGTCCCACTGCGAAACCAGATCCACTTTGCCGGAGATCGTCTGTAATGGCAGCCGCTCGATCAGAGGTCCGTTGCCGACGACGACTCCTGCCGCGTGAGTGCCAACGTTGCGGATCATTCCTTCCAAACGATGGGCGATCTCGATCATCTCGGCGATGGTCGCATCCTGCTTGACCAGGTCGCCGAGTTCCGGGCTCTTGGCGACCGCTTCTTTGACTTTGATTCCAAGTTCATCCGGAATCATTCTGGCGATTTCATTGATCCTCGCCTGAGGCAGACCGAACGCGCGTCCGACGTCGCGGACGGCGGCCTTTGCCTTCAGCGTTCCAAAAGTTCCGATCTGGCAGACGCTGTCCGCGCCGTATTTTTCCTTGGTGTAATCGATGACCGCCTGGCGACCGTCGCGGCAGAAGTCGATGTCGATATCAGGCGGCTCGGCCCGTTCCGGATCGAGGAACCGCTCGAACAGCAGGTCGTACTTCAGCGGGCAGACGTTGCTCAGTTCGAGCAGGTACGTCACGACGGCCCCGGCTGCGGAACCTCTCGCGCCGCACGGAATGTCGTTTTCCTTGGCGAAGCGGACGAAGTCCCAGCAGATCAGGAAGTAGCTGGAGTATCCCATCCCCTCGATGACGCTCAGTTCGTAATCAAGCCGCTCCTGAAAGCCATCAGGCGTGCCTTCGGAGTAGCGAATCGGAATCGCTTCCTGGCACAACTCACGCAGGTACTCGGTGTCGGACTTCCCTTCGGGCGGCAGGAAGACGGGGTAGTGCTTGGGGTCTTTGTCGAGCTGGATGTCGCAGCGATCGGCGATTTCCTGCGAGCGGGCGACAGCGTCTTCGAAGCCGGGAAAGGCCTCGTACATTTCCTCTGGAGTCCGCACGAAGAGCTGGTCCGTCTTCATCTTCATGCGGTTCTCGTCAGACCGCAGAGACAGCGTGCTGATGCACAGCAAAACATCCTGAGCGTCGGCGTCTTCCTTGTTCAAATAGTGAGCGTCGTTCGTCGCGACCAGCGGCAGGCCTTTTTTGTTGGCCATGTCGACGGTCATGTCCATGCACTCTTTCTGAATCGGAATGCCGGCGTTTTGAATCTCCATGTAAAAGCGGTCGCCGAAGACCCTGGCATACCACTCGGTGAGCCGTTCGGCCTCATCCATCTGATCTTTGAGCATCAGCTGCGAGAGCTCGCCCGCCGCGCAGCCGGACAGACAGATGATGCCCTCGTTGCACTCTTCCAGAAGCTGCTTGTCGATGCGCGGCTTGTAGTAGAAGCCCTCGAGGTACGCCTTCGACGTCAGAGTGATGAGGTTGTAAAACCCCGTGCGGTTCATCGCGAGCAGCGTCAGATGATTCGCCGCTTCTTTCTGCCGCGACGCGCCCGTGCGGTCAAAGCGGCTGCCCGGAGCAATGTACGCCTCAATGCCGACGATCGGGTTGATGTCCGCCGCCCGGCAGGCGTTGTAGAACTGAAAACTGCCATACATGTTGCCGTGGTCGGTCGTCGCGACAGCATTCATGCCGGAGCTCTTGACCTTCTCGATGAGCCCTTTGAGCTTCGTCGCTCCGTCGAGCGTCGAGTACGTCGTGTGGCAGTGCAGATGAGCAAAAGGCCGGGCATCCGACATCGTTCGCGTCCCTTCGAGTTCCGTTTCCTGAAGCAGCAGAAGCGGAGTTTACCGGGACACGGCGCGAGGTCGCCACTGAAGATCGCAGCCCATTACCAGCCGGGCAGGCGGCCTCGCAGGGAAACGTCACGGTCAAAGTCGCGAATCAAATCGTAAATCTCATTCAGCGGCGTTTTAAGTGCCACTTCGTGAAAGGTGAACTGATCGGCCACCGGCGAGTCCTCACCGTCGGGACCAAACATCGCCCCCACAATCGTCAGCCGTTTCGCCATCGGGACACCGCCAATCCGCAGGTCTGTGAGCGTCTCCCACGGCGCATGCAGTGTCTGCATTCGGAATCCCTGCCGCGAGACAATCAGCCACGCGTTGCGAAAGATGCCGGGAACGCCCGCGACGTTGTCCAGCGACGATCCCCCGTGCCAGTAGATCACCAGGCCTTCTTTCCGGATGCAGAGCACAGGATGCCGCAGAGCCAGACGACTGAACGCGAACAGGAAAAAGAACTGAAGCAGAACGGCCCCGGCAATCATCAGCGCCAGGCCAGCTTCGGGAACCGCCTCACCCCGAGCGTTTTTTGCGACTTCGAAATAGAACATTGGGCCGAGAATCAGGCAGAAGCCGGACAGAAAGCCCGTTGTCAGAACCTGCGCAGTGACAATCCACGTTCTGGCCTTGAATGTGATTTTTCGATCGGACGGCATCGTGAAGTACTTGTAAGGGTATTGAGCGAAACCGGTCAGCTTCGTTCCGCACCAGCTTCTTGAAACAATCTGCCGGGTTTCGAGGAGAAACTGCGGAATGCTGCCGGGCGAGTGCCGATAAAGAAGATTAGTCAACCCGCAGATTCAATTCCCGCCAGGAGGCCATCATGGCAGTCTGCCAGAAGTGGGCCGTACTTATCTGTCTGATTTCCCTGCCATTCGCGGCCGGATGCCGCAGCCTGCGCGCGGACATTGGGGCGAAGCTGACTCAGGCGATGTCCGAAGAACCGGACCGGTCGAGATCGCAGTCTCAGTGGACGACTCATTCGACGTCCACCCAGGCCGTCCCGTCCGTCGGCGGCCCGAATCACGGAGACTTCGGCAACTACTCGCAGCCGACGACCGGTGAGAAGCCGTACCACTCGCCACCGACCCGTGCCTTCAGGACAGACTGAGACCAGCCACTATCCGCTTCCGCGCAGAAATTCCTGGACGACGGGCTCAACCAGTGAGCGGATTTTCTCATTGGCGTACCCGCACCAGCCGACGCCGGTCGAGACGTCCAGCGGCGCATCGAGCGAATTTCCCGACGGGTCGGTCACGACGACTCCTGCCTGCTTCAGAGCAAGCAGCCCGGCCAGATCGTACGGGTGAGATTCGATAAATCGGTTCTCGCCACTTCGGCCGAGGATCCGGTTGAACTCGGGGCGCAGGTCCAGGACGCAGCGATCGCGACCGGTCATCAGCTGAACCATCTGACCGCCGGTTGAGATGTACTGGTCGTCAAACAGATTCGGCACGGCCGCGACCATCCCGGCCTTCTCGGCAATCCGCTCGGCCAGCTCGGCCGCCAGGCGACGCGTTCCCGGAAAGAAGCTGCTGACCGTGGCGAAGCCGTCCTGCAGATCAGGCGTCTGGCAAGGCCGGACGGGAAACGGAGTTCCCGATTCGAGAGCCGCTGGTTCACGGCCCACTTCCACGCGAACGCCTCGCGTTGGCTGATGTCGATTCGTCAGAAAAACATCGGCGAGGTTCTGTCGAGTCGTCGGCAACTCAACGAGCACCGACGCAAACGTGTCGTTGAGCGACGTCGCTTCGCCGCGATCTTCCGCGACGGCCGCCAGGAACCAGGCCGACCGTTTGTCGTACATCAACATCCGCGTTCCATCGATCGGGTCGACGATGACTCGATAGCGGAGCGGCTGATCCGGATCTCCAATTCGTTTCCGGCCGTCCGCGCCGAGCCCCTCAGCAATCAGGAGCAGCGGAAAACACTCGTCCGGCCAATTCGCGATTTCGCTTTCAAGCAGCGGTTCGACGTGCCGATCGATCGCGTAAATCCGATCGCCGCCTTCTTCGGCCACGGTTTCGGACAGTGAGTTCGTTCCGGCAAGAAACGCTTCGCGAAGCATTGACGCAACCCGGCACTGCACGACAAGACCGAGTCCCGCGAGCCGTTCAGCCCAGGCAGTCGCAGTTTCAGAGGACATTTCAGAGGACATTTCAGAGGCCATTGGGAGAGCCCTGTTCAACGAGCCTGAACTTTTTTGAGTATGTGCAAATCGGCGAGGTCCTGCGGACGTCCTGCCGCTTCCTTCGATTGGATCAGATGCTGGAGGCTCAGGTAGTTGGCGGTCGCCACTCCAAAACGAGCTGGAATTCGTTTTCGCCACAGGGAAGCAAACGACGGGCAACCCGGCAGACTTGTGAGGATGTCGACCCGAACAGGAGCCACTCCGAGCTGAACATGCCACTCCGGGTCTGTCAGACCCTCAACCGCGTAACCGAGGCTGGCCCTCCAAAAATGACTCCATTGCCTTCAGCACGCGTCGGGCATTGGCCGACGTCGCGTCAATCAGCACGTCCAGATCTTTAGTCGCCCGCGGTCTTGCGTGATGAGCGAGCGCGTGTGCTCCCACGATCAGATACCGCACCCCATGGGCATTTAACTCGGCGATGAACTCTTCGAAATCGGGGTACGGCATGAATCCCCTTTGCTTTGAGACTGGACTCCAGCGCGGAGCACACAGCGACAACTCGTTCGTCGGGCGTCATTTCTTCAAACCAGAATCGAAAATCCTCGTCGTCAGAATCCTGGAATGAAACTTTCGAAATCGTCCACAGACGACCGTGACGGTCTTCGACAATTCTACGTTTTTCCATGGAATCCTCAGCTTGCCAGTTTCAGTGCTACGTCGTGTACTCTGAATTCAGCCGCACGTACTCCTCGGTGAGGTCGCTCGTCCAGAACCGGACGTCTGCGTTGCCGTGTGACAATTGCAGTTGAATCGAAACGTCCCGGTTCTCCTTGATTGATCGAGAGAGAGAGACGGTATCGAACTCAGCCGGAGCACCGGCCTGGTAAATCTCGACACCGTTCAGCACGAGGCTCATGTCAGAATCTTTGAGTTCCACACCGGCGTATCCCGCGGCGGAGATGATTCGGCCCCAGTTCGGGTCGGCTCCGGTGATCGCCGTCTTGACGAGTGCGCTGTTGGCAATTTCTTTGGCGATGCGGAATGCCTCGCCGCGGTTTCGAGCTCCGCAGACGTCGATCGTTATGAAGTGTTTTGCCCCCTCGGCATCGCGGATGATCGCCTGAGCAAGTTCGGCAGCAACCTCGTCGAGAGCAGTCTGCATTGTCAATCGCGAGTCATCGTCGAGCGGACCATTTTCAGCGGCTCCGTTCGCAAACAGAAAAACCGTGTCGCTGGTACTTGTGTGGCCTTCGACGCTGATGCAGTTGAAACTGCGATCGACGGCGTGGCGGAGCAGCGCGTCCGTGTCGGCTGCGGACAGCTCGGCATCGGTCATGATGATGCCCAGCATGGTGGCCATGTTCGGGCCGATCATCGCGGCCCCTTTCGCGGCGGCACTGATGCGGACCAGTTTGCCGTTCAGCTCGATTTCGCGGACAGCCTGCTTGGCGAACGTATCCGTCGTCATCATCGCTCGCGCGGCATTTTCGAACGACTCGGGCGAATCGCCCAGTTTCTCAAACGCGGCGGGGATTCCGCTCGCCAGCGGCTCACGCGGCAGAAAACGCCCGATGACTCCGGTCGAGCAGACCACAACGTCTTCCGGCGGGCAGTCGAGCAGTTTTGCGGTTTCCGCTGTCATCCAGCGCGCGTCCTCGATTCCACGCTGGCCCGTACACGCGTTGGAATTTCCGGAGTTGATGAGGCATGCTCGACCCGTCCCGCGTGGAACCCGCTCTCGCGAAACCGCAACGGGAGAACCGAACACTTTGTTCTGTGTAAAGACGCCCGCCAAGGAGGCCGGCCGGTCAGAAACGAACAGTGCGAGGTCGAAGATGGCCGGATCTTTCTTGATTCCGCAGTGCATTCCAGCGGTCCGGAATCCAGCAGGCAGCGACAGAGACATCAGAGGATCCTCAAGTAGTAAGGCGGGTCGCAATCAGAGACGCGGCGTGAACTCAAGGTTCGCCGCTCTGTCTGACAAATCCTGCGGAGTTTATCAGACCTCGCCGGGAACTCGAACGTGAGGGTTGAGGGGGAGAATCGGCGGGTCTATCGTGCCGCGTCCTGCAGGGAAGTTACTCTTCAAGTCGGGCAATCTGCCACTCCCATTCGTTCGGCTCAAATGACTAACGCGGCTCGGCCGCAAAGACGGGAAACATCGTGAGCGATCTGATTCAGCCTCGAACCCTGAAGGGATTTCGTGACTATCTGCCAAACACGATGATGGCTCGTGAACAGCTCGTCGAGACAGCTCGGCGAGTCTACCGCAGCTACGGGTTCAGCCCGATCGATACGCCGGCCTTGGAATATGCCGAAATTCTTACCGGCAAAGGTGGCGACGAATCCGACAAGCAGCTTTATCGCTTCACCGATCACGGCGGCCGCGACGTCGCAATGCGGTTTGACCTGACCGTCCCGCTGGCTCGGTTCGCTGCGCAGTATTCGCAGCAACTGGGAACTCCCTTTAAGAGGTATCACATCGCGACGGTCTGGCGGGGCGAGAACACACAGAAAGGACGTTACCGCGAGTTCATGCAGTGCGATTTCGACACGATCGGCACCGAATCCAACGCGGCAGACATCGAAGCGCTGCTGGTCATCCATGATCTCATGGAGGCAATCGGAGTCGCCTTTTCCAATGGGGATCTCGGTTTCGGAATTCGAGTCAACAATCGCCTGGTGCTGAACGGGCTGCTGGAGAAGCAGGGGCTGCAGGAACAGTCGGTCGGCGTGCTGCGGTCACTCGACAAGCTGCCGAAAATTGGTCGCGAGAAAGTCATCGCTGAGATGACCGAACACGTCGGCGCGACGGCGGAACAGGCCAACAGCGTCATCGATCTGGCCGAGCTGACGGGCGAAACCGGCGACGTCCTGAACTCGCTCGAGACAATGCTGAGCGGAAGCGAGGTCGGTCAACTGGGTGTCGCACGGCTGCGGGAATTGTTCTCGGCCTGTCTGACGGCGGGAATCCCGAGTGAGCGAATCGGGCTCGACCTGTCGATCGCCCGCGGACTCGACTACTACACCGGCACAATTTACGAGACGTTTCTGACCGACATGCCGAACATTGGCAGCGTCTGCTCGGGCGGCCGCTACGACAATCTGGCCGGCCTGTTCACCAACGAGAAACTGCCCGGGATCGGAGCCAGTCTCGGCCTCGACCGACTGCTGGCCGCACTCGAGCTGATGGAGAAAGTGCAGACCGCGTCGACTCCGGCAGAAATCTTTATTCCACAGTTCGACGCAGATCGGCTCGGCGAGTACTTGAAGCTGGCTCGCGAGCTGCGTGCCGAAGGCTTCACCGTGGAAGTCTACCCGGAAGCGAAACCCCTCAAAAAGCAGCTCAAGTACTGCGACAAAAAAGGGCACCGGGTCGCGATCATCGCCGGCGGAAACGAATTCAAAGCCGGCGTCTGGCAAGTCAAGAACCTGCAGGTCCGAGGCGAACAGTCCGACGTCAGCGGCGCGAACCTCGCGGAGCACCTGCGATCGCTGCTCCGTTAGAAATCAGTCAGCCAGGTAACTCGAAGCGTGACCTGGCTGATTTCACTTTCGAAAACGGCATACCGTCCAAGGTAACCCGGCGGCGGCCAAGTGACTATGAATTCAACAAACCGCGTCATCCGCCGCTTGGGTTGACCGCTTTGTTCGGCCTCTTCGGTTGGCGAACGAGACGGTTGCCGACCTGCGACTCACGAGAACGCATGTCAGAAAAGATTGCATGGACATCGTAATTAAACTTGGCAGCCAATTCCGCACGAACGCGGCGAACAGAGGCCACAATCGGATCATTATTCATCAGTGTTTTCCTCAAGTAATTCTTCGGGAGTGCAGATCAATGGCATTCTGAAGCCTTGGGCATTACACACGACTTGAACTCGCCGGGAGATCTGAGCATTGGCCAAATGCTTGCAATTCCACGTCAACAGATATTCTACACCATGGACGGCTGCCACGGCGATGTGCGCTGCATCGCGGACAGCCTTTTCGGGAAGCACTCCGGCATCCATGATCGCCTGCGTCAGTTCTTCCGCGTCAGTAGATGCCGCCAAGACTTCAAGTGGCCGCACGAGACCGAGTCTCTTCTTGATTTCAGATTTATCGCCCATTGATACTTCATCAATGACACCTGGCGAAACGACGCAACGAAAGTGCTGCCGTCGATGTTGCCACCAGTCACGGGTGACTTGTTGGTGCGCCGCAATTACCAAGTCGCGTGCGGGCAGCGCAACGAGATAGCTGATGAACGTCGTTTCGAGGTAAACCGTTTCCATTTAGAGGTAAACCGTTTCCATTTATCTGTGCCACGAAGAGATCATCTAATTGGCCCAACGAATTGCGATCTATGCGGCTTCATGGATGAAGACGCATAGATCGTGCGTTGAACTTTTCCGCTTCGTGAGTCGAACTGCGGGGTACTGCGGAAACAATGATGCTCACGAATCGGCACGGGGGCAAGTCTGCACCAGTGGGTGGATCGAGTCACGGGCGGCGGGGGCTCGGGCGGAGACAGGGCGGGAGCGGGTGTGAACGATGTTTCCGGTCGTTTCGGCACGCCGGACTTTTCACCGGCGCGAATCCGAGCAGCGTGGTCGCTGCCGCGCAGCAGGAGGGGGTTCAACGGATGACGCAGCCGCGAGTTCGCCCAAGCCTGATAACTCTAACTCTTATTCCTCAATGGCAGCCATGCTGGTTGAGTGAGACAGCACCAGCAGCAGGCAGAGGAATCGATCGCTCACGCCGGGGCGGTCATCAAGAAAAATCTTGCGACAGTACAGGGCGTGGTTAGACGATGTGTCGAGTGACGGAAGTCGAGTGACGTCGTATCGCGCTGTAAGTTTCTCTTTCAGCAGCGACTGCAGGCTGGTGGCGGACAATCCGTCGCCGTAAAGGACGGCCATCGGTCTGGCATCGTTACCGCTCACATCCGCATTCGCCGGGTCGAAGTCGTCGTTCTGTTCGTATTTGGTCTTGAGAATCTTGAGCCTGTCAAACGTCTCGCCTGGAATCGCATTCTCAAGTGCGGTCAGGAGATTCGTCGTGGTGCCTCGTTCTTTTCCGGAAATCAGAAGTGTGTCAGAGGGAGTGGCCCGCAGCACGCTGATGGATTTCGTTTCACGATTTCGGAAGCTCCGCACGTCCTCAAACAGCATTTCGAGATCGAATTCGAGGCCTCGGTACGAACAGAACGCGATGTCGGGGGAATCAGGAAAATCCAGGAATCGGCCCTCGCGGTCGGTGAGGTAGATCTGCAGATCGTCTGTCGCGGCCTGTTTCATTTTCTCCAGCACATAGCCGAAGTGCATGTTGATCACGACGATGCCCAGGCAGCGAGTGCCATCCGGAGCCAGAACAGGAACGGCCGCCCTGACGACCGGGAAGTTCCATTGCCGCTTGCCATTCTCTTTGTTGATGTTGATGTCGGAAAGGTAAACCTGTCCCGGTGAGTGCAGGATCGTCTCGTCGAAGTACCCATTGCCGCGTTTGCCCTGGAGTCGATCCTTTTCAACCAGGAAGGGGGAACCGCGCTGCTTGCTGCGATCCAGTCGGACCTTTTCGTGACCTTCCGCATCGTTGGCGAGATACCGCACCTGCATGTAGCTCGGATTCTGGGCAAGAAACTCGCGGAACAATTCAGCAAGCCCCAGTTCGAGCTCCAGAATTCTGGCTTTGTCCTCTGGACTCTTTGTTGCCGGGTCGCCATCAAATGCGATGGCGGCTTGAGCCACGGTCGGACGTCCGGCCAGCAGCCGCACATCGTTCCGCAAATCGTCGAAGGCCGATCTGATCAGGATTTCCTTGAAGTTGCCTTGCGCCTCGAGGAATGTCACCCGCTGCCGAACGAGCTCCTGATCCTTCACGACGCTGGATGTCACTCCGACAGCAAGGCTGACGACCGTCAGTAGAACGGCTGTGATCATCCACTGCGTCTTGCCGCGGTTCTTCCTCATCCAGCGGCTGAACTCTTGAAGCCGATTTTCGGGCATCGCTTCGAGCGGCTCGTCGGCCAGCCAGTGTTCCAGGTCGCCCGCCAGGTCCAGCGCCGTCGGGTAACGATCGTAAAGTTTGACGGCCAGCGCCTTACTGCAGATCGCATCGAGGCCTACGGGGACTTCATCGTTCAGTTCGCGAGCGGGCACCCAGGCTCCTGCCTGAGCCAGCTTGAGCGTTTCTCGTGCCGAGTCGCCCCGGTATGGAGCTCGCCCGGTGAGAATCTTGTAGAGCGTTGCTCCGAGCGAAAACACGTCGACGCCCGGCGTCAGAACAGGCAGTCCAGCAGCCTGCTCGGGGCTCATGTAAGCCGGTGTGCCGACTACACCACCGGTTGAGGTCGACGAGCCGCCACCACCGCCGGATCCGATTGGCATGAGCGTCTCTTCGCCACTGGCCCGCGCAGAGTCGTCTCGATCGACAGCCAGCGCGAGGCCCCAGTCCACGACGAGCGTCTCACCAAAGCGACCCAGCATGATATTGTCAGGCTTGATGTCGCGATGCAGGATGCCCCGGTTGTGCGCGTAGGCGAGTGTCTGGCAGACGGTGATGAACTTTGCGATGAGCTGCCGCAGCTCGATCGAGCGGCTTGAATCGAAGATTGAGGCCTCGGCCCGCGTCGCGGGCGAATGGATTTCGGTGATCTTCGACTCGAATGTGTCACCCTGGATAAACCGCATGGCGTAGCAGTAGCGGCCGTCCGGTGTCTTCCCGAAACCGTAAACTGGAACGACGCCTGGATGGTCCAGCCGCGCCGTGACTTCCGCCTCAAGGCGGAACTGCTCGTTGGCGTCGTGGCGGTTCCGGTGCTGTCCGCGGATAAACTTGAGAACAACTTCGCGTTTCAAGTCGGTGTCGTCCGCGATGTAAATCTCGCCGAGCCCGCCTCGCGCGTGAAACCGCAGTTCACGGTAGGTCTGCTGGAGCCCGAGCGCACCGATTTCGTCGCTGTCACCGCGACCAGTCTCGACCATCGTCGCGGCCATTCCGATCTCGTCGCACCCCGCGGTCTCTTCACCGAGCTGCGGGTCCAGAGCATCGATTCTCTGCGCGACCTCTTCAAGCAGCTCCGGGTGGTCGGTGCACAACTCTTCGGCCGGGACAAACTGCCCGGCATCGTTGAGCCGCTTCCACTCGGCCACCAGTTCTTCAACCCGCGCGAGATCAGAATCCGACATGACACCCCTCGAAGCTGACGTGCCCGAGTCTGGACGAGATCGATTTGAAAGCCGCCAACATGGCAGTTCCGCCATCTCGCCGCATGGATCGTACCGACTTCCTGTTTGTGCAACCGGACAGGCCGGGCTGTGCCTGAATCTGTCTGCAATTGCGAGTTACCGCCATTCTCAGCTCCAGCACCCCAACCAGCCTGCCCATAAACCACATCTCCCGTGTTGTCGCCAGCCAACCAGGCTGCCAGACCAGAACTGCCGGATCGACGTGTCGCTCCCGCAGATCTCTCGACACGCATCCCGGTCGTTTGACCCTGGACGCTCTGGCGGCGGGGAAGCTTAGGAAGATCAGGCTACGCAGGAAGTGTAGGTCCCAGCGAGCAAGTTTGATGAAGATTCGGATTAATCCGAAAATCCTGATTGTGAGGCCTGATCGTCTCAACCTGGCTCCACGAAACGGCCGAAGAATCCAGATAACCGTTCCAATCGGAACAGGTACCCCATCTATCTACACTTGCGTTGGGACCTCCGATGAAGAAGCAGAAGTCCTCCCGACTGTTCCGAGCTCTCCTTTGCTCCTCCGCTCTGGCTGGAATGACCAGCCAGATTGTCGTTGGCGAGGATGGTGTCTCACGCGTCGGCCCGCAGAATGCCGGTCCTGATCCCAATGGACAGGATGGCGTCGCGACGACCAGTTTCCAGGACGGGTCGACTGTGGCCCCGAACTACGAACTGCCGCAATACTACGGCGGCGAGCCTCAGCCGCTCATGCAGCCGGCACGAGGAGCGATCTGGCAGGATCAGCTGGGCCCGCGAGTTCGCATGGAAACTCGAATCGGCGAGTGGCTGGGCAGCGAAGACAACGGCGATGCCAGCGTCAATGTGATGCTGCCATTCTGGTTCGGCCAGAACGACACGATGCTCTTCGTCGATACCCGCGGCGCGGCGACATACTCCGGCGGCGGATACGGAAACATCGGTGCTGGCCTTCGGCGTTACGACGAACTTCGCGACCGCATCTTCGGCGTCAATGCGTACTGGGATTATGACAACGGGAATCGCCGCAGCTACAACCAGTTCGGCGTTGGTATTGAGTCTCTGGGCCGCTGGGTCGATTTCCGCGCGAATGCGGTTTTTGTCGCAGGAACCGACCGCAATATCCTGTCGACATCGTTTCAGAATCCATTGATCGGTGTCGGTCCGTCCGGGCTGACGGTCGATCGAGTCGATTTTCAGGAGTCTGCCTTCTCAGGAATGAATGCTGAGATTGGTGTGCCGACGCCACTGCTCGGCCGGTACGGTTTTGAGACTCACGTCGGCGGATACTACTACCAGGCGGACGACAACGAAGACGTCACAGGAGTCTCCATTCGCAATGAGATGCAGATCTCCGACGACATCCGCGCTGGCATCAACGTGACGAACGACGACGTATTTGATACTCAGGTGTTCGCGACGCTGTCGATCACGATCCCGGACGGCCGAGCCCAGCGATGGTTCCGACCTCAGAAGGTCCGGGAGAAAATGACCTCGCGTGTCGAACGCCGAAACCGCGTCGTGACGAACCGTCGAGTCAAAACGACGACCGTCGACGGAAGCGGCATGATCACGCTTCGCAGTCAGCCTGAACTGCGGTCCTTTAATCGTATTCTGATCGTTGATCCGCAAAGTGCCCCCGGTGGCGTCGGCACCTCAGCCGATCCGATTCAGACGTTCGTCGGATTTTCGAACAGCGGCGCCGGTGGAACGCTGTTCATTGTCAACGATGGCGACCTGCAAGGGCCGACGACTCTTCTGAATAACGATTCAATTGTCTCGGTCGACTACATCAATCGGATTGGCTTCACCATTGCGACTCCCGCTGGAGCTCTGGATCTGCGGACTCAGACTCTCGACGCGAATGCCGGGCAGACGGTCTGGGGAAATTCCGCCGGTGGAAACCTCATCACGATTACGGGCGACAATACCAGCGTCTCCGGCTTCGTTCTGGATGGCTCGGTGAATCCGGGCGTCGGCGTCAACAACGATCTGATTGTTGGTGGCGGGTTCGAAGGCTTCACTATCAACAACAACATTTTCCGCAACTACCGCCAGGCGGTGACTCTGTCGAACGTGACGGGAACGATCACGACCGATCCGACAACATCACGTCCCGGCGTCCTCTACGGCAACTATTTCCTGGGGACCAGTGCATTTGCGGGTGGCGTTGGGCAGGCATCGATCAACGGATTCTCGATCACCAACACCGGTGTCGGAACTCTCGATCTGGAAGTGGGAAATACTCAGTACAACGAGATGATTTCGAGTCTGGCCGCGACCGGCAACCTTGCCTTTGGAAACAGCGGCGAGGACCTCAACGGCAACGGCATTCTGGACGCTGGCGAAGACGCGCTCGCCAACGGCGTGCTGGATGAGGGAGCTGCCTTCACAGTGACCGCGTTAAACCAGGCAACGATCAATGCCCGTTTTCACGGGAACCTGACGAGCCTGGAAGGCGCAGTGCTTGCGAGAGACACCGTCGAAGACGTCAACGGCAACGGCATCCTTGACGCTGGTGAGGATGTCAACGAAGACGTGAACGGCAATGGAATTCTCGACGCGAACGAGGACTTGAACGGCGATGGCCTTTTGAATGTGGGGAATGGCAACGGAATTCTCGACATCGGAAACGGCAATGGAATGCTGGATGCCGTCGAACAGCTGACGCCGGGGAATCTGGCGTCGGAAGATCTGAACATGAACCGCCTTCTCGATTCTGCCGAGGATGCCAACGGAAACGGAGTTCTCGACTATAACGTCGACTTGAACGAGAACGGGCGGATGGATCGCGGCAACGGCCGCGGAATCGTCATCACGGCGGGCCTCGCTCAGAGCACAATCAATCTCGCGATCGTCAACAATACGCTCGATTCCAACACGGGAGATGCCATCCAGCTCACAGCGAACGGCGGCATTCTCAACGCTGCGAATCTCGGCGAGGACTTGAACGGCAATGGAGTTCTGGACTTTGACGACGTCAACCTCGACGGTGTTTTCGACAGAAGCGAAGACCTGAATTTCGATGGAATCCTCGCGCCGAATGAAGATATCAACGGCAACGGAATACTGGATATCGGTGAAGATATCAACGGCAACGGAATACTGGATATCGGTGAAGACAGCAACGGCAACGGTGTGCTGGATACGGATGACGAAGATACGAACGGGAACGGACTCCTGGATCTGAATGACGACCGGGACAACGATGGCGTGTTTGACTTTGGTGAGGATGCCCTGGAGCCGGATACGAACAACAACGGGATTCTTGACGGCAGAGAAAATCTCAACGCTGCGATCGATCCTGTCGGCCGCCCCTTCGACGGGGACAACTTCCGAAATCAAGGCAACATGAATCGGCTGCTCGACGGTGGATACCTGATTGCGGGCAACTTCATCACCAACAGTGGTGGGGATGCGATTCAGGGGGAAGTGCTGAACGGTGGCGACCTGTCCCTGCTGATTATTGACAACGTCATCGGCGATCCGAGGAATCAGGCTGCCGGAAATGCCGGAGCGGGTTTGAATGTCAGTGGCAGCAGCGGGACCGTCTCGATTCAGCTTGGCTTCCTGAATAATGAGGACACCAATTTCGACGGCGTACTCGATGCCGGTGAGGATACGAACAGCAATGGTCGTCTTGACGTTCCGCTGGCAATCGATGCCAACCAGTTCATTGCAAACGGCGCTGGCGTGATCTTCAACCTGACCGGCACGGCCGTTGGCAAGATCGACGCGATCGGCAACACATTCACCGGAGCGGGCGGCGGAATTCTCGGATTCCAGGTCAACGGTGACACGACCGGCGCGCAGCTCGACTACGTCAATAACTCACCGATCGGAATCGACATCAGCCGAATTGTGTGGAACATCGCTCCGGCCGGACTCGAATTCAACACGAGCGCCCTCGTGGGAACTCCGTTCGCACCGCAGAACTCGACCGAAGTGACGACCGGATTGCAGTCAGTCAACGGCACGACCGGGCCGTTCGTCGTCCCGAACCTGTCGACGCAGCTGGACACAATTTTTAACAGTTTCAACGCAGCCAACGGAATTCTGGATGTCGGCGAAGACATCAATGCGAACGGCAATCTCGACCCGGCTGAAGACGTCAACATGAATGGCGTGCTGGATGGCGGCGAAGATACCAATGAGGACCTGAACGGCAACTTTGTGCTGGACGCTGGCGAAGATGTGAATGGCGACGGCGTCTTGAATCTGGGCAACGGCAATGGATTGCTTGATCCGAGCGAGGATCTGCCGGATCGACTTTCGTTCCTGATCGACCTCGACATGGCAGGCGTTCCGTCGGCTGTGTTTGGAAACGATCTGATCGGCTCGGTGGTGACCGCGACCTTCTCGACCGGTCAGACTGTGACCGGCTCCATGGTGGCGGATCCTGCCGATCCAACAGGCTCGCTGTTCCAGCCGACGTCAACTGTGATCGGTCTCGGTTCAGGATTCTCGATCGCTGCTTCGGATACGGCGACACTTCTCTCTGGCCAGATCCGTAACAACACGATTTCCAACTTCGGCGGAGCGGGATTGAGTGTCCAGGCGAATGACTCAGCGACGATTCAGCCTCTGACAATTCGCGGAAACACGATCACAGATAACGGACAGAACGGCGGCCCTGGCGGACCGCAGTTCGGTCTCAATTTCGGAACGAACGGCGCGAATGCTCAACTGACCGCGGGGCTCTTTGGAAACACAATCCAGCGAAACGCGGGTGGGGCATTTAACATCAATGCCCAGGGGGGCACTCTTTCGGTTACTCAGTTTGAGCAGAACTCGATCGACGCGAACGGTGCCGGCGTCACGCTCAATGCGGCATCGGGAGCGGCTGTTGATGTCCGACTGACCAACAACGTCATTTCGAACAGCGTGATCAACGGGTCTGCCGGGACACCGATGACAAGTGGCGATGCGATCTCGATTACGAGCAACGCGTCCACAGTCACCGTCAATGAGATCGCCCTGAACTCGATCACCAGCAATGCGGGAGACGGCATCAGTTTTGAAGCCCTCAACGGAGGTGCCATCAATGTCACTCCGAACGAGGATTTGAATCGAAACAACATCCTGAATTTCGGTGAAGATGACAACGAGGACGTTAACGGAAACGGAATGCTGGATGTCGGCGAGGACGTAAACGGCGATGGCTTCCTGAATACCGGTAACGGGCAGCTCGACCGCGGCATCTTCATGAACCTGCTGTCTAACAATGCCGGCAGCAGCTTCGCTGCGAATTCCACAAACGGGACGATCAATCTGGGGACAGTCTCGCAGAACCAGCTGGTCAACAGCACGGCAGGAACGGGCGGTATTCAGGTTGTGGGCTTGAACTCGACTCTGTCCGGAGTATTTACCGGCAACACGATCAATCTGGATCCGGTCAACAACGCGAATGCCGGTCCGGGATTCCTGCTCCAGTCGACCGACGGAACTGCGGACATCACGATCGGCGGGCCGAACACGCAAGACCGCAATACGTTTTCGCGATCGGTGGGAGCGGGTATTGCTGTCGACCTGGCTGGTTCGGGTACGGCAACGCTCAACATCATGAATAACCTGATTACCGATGTAACCGACGATCTCGATAACAACACGATCTATGACGGCGACGGCATCAGCGTCGCCCTGATCGGTTCGCCATCGGCGGCAAACTCGACGGTGCGGCTTGTTAAGTCCGAGATTACCGGTAACGAAATCGGCTCGTTCACGAATGCGACACTTGGGCTGGACGGGTCTGGTATCGCGATTCTGGCACGGGAAGAGACGGCAGTAGACGATCTTCTGATTTCCAGCAATCTGATCGGTCAGGTCGGTCAGGATATTGGAAATGACCACGCCGGTATCGAAGTCGATCGGCGGGGCAACGCATCCTTCAACGTGGTAACTCCTCGCCCAGGTCAACTGAGAGCGGTCACGATTATCGACAACATCGTGACAGACAACGATGGCGGCGGGACGACGACCGTAGCAGGACTCGATATCGACGCGGGGGGAAACCTTCGGGACGACATCGATTTCGAAATCATCGATAACACTTTCAGCAGGAACTCCGGCGACGGAATTCTGCTGACAACCCGTGCTGACGCCAGCCTGTCAACAGACATGCGAGGAAACCTGGTTGAAAACAACGGCACTGTTCTCAACCCGATTACCATGCTTCCCGGGAACGGAATCACGATGAACGGTATTGAGACCGTCATTGATGATCTCGAAACACAGGGCGGAACGTGGATCAGCAATACGATTCGTAATAACTCCGGTAACGGAATTCAGATCAACGCCGTGAGTGGCGATGTCATCCCGCTGATCATTGGACTTGATGGCACAGACCCAATCACGGGCGTCAGTCTTGGCAATACGATTACAGACAATGGAATGGACGGGATCGAAATCAACAGTGGTGGTTTCGCTCAAATCAACAACAACAGGATTGCGAGAAATGCTGGATCAGGTGTGGACATCAATGCTGTAGGAATGGGCAGACGGGCAGTGTTGGTCCAGCGAAACTCGATCGAAGACAACGGTGAGGATGGAATCGAGTTTCAGTCTGCGGTCAACTCTACGGATGTGAATTTCCTCATCGCGTTCGGGAACTCGATTTCGGGTAACCAGAGCCGTGGTATCGATATTCTCAACCAGGGCAGCGCCGTTGCCAACATTCGGATTGGTGATGGAACCGCGGCCAATGCCAACACGATCTCCGACAACATCGAGGAAGGAATCTATGTTGTTAACACGGCGTCGCTGACGCAGGGTCAGGGACCTGGTTCCGGAACTGTGGCACTACTGGCCGACGGCTCAGGACTGGCCGCGCCTGACATGATTCTCGACATCAATCGGAACACAATTTCCGGCAACAATTCGATCACCAATGGTTTTGCGGGTGGCGGTCTTGCCGTGCGTGTCGGAACAAGTGGGGCAAGTACGTCGTTTACAAACGCGGATGCGACTGGCGCTGGTCAGTTGAACGGAGTCGGTTCAAACAGCGCCGGGTTTCTTGACGGCAACGGCCGGATCAACGCTCGGGTGACCAACAACACGTTCGACGGTAATCAGGGTGAAGATGTCCTGTTCGAATCGTTCGTGTCGACGGCCGCGCCGGCGGTAACGGCTGGTACCTGGGACGCGACGACGTTCACCGTGACCAACTATGAGGGTGATTCTCTTGCCCGATTGAACCTTGTGTTCCGTGGAAACACCGGGCAGACACTGGATGTGACTCGTGCCGGTGCCAGCTACAACAACGCTGAGGGCGTCTTCAAGTCACGCCTCAACACGGCAACGCCGGGCGGGCCGTTTACTTCGGCAACCCGGGCTCGAAACGCTCAACGAATTCCCGCCCGTGGTGGGGATGTGGCCGATCCGCTGTTCTCACCGGATTTCGGAATCTTCGAATACGCGGGTGTTGGAGCGAGCACGTTCCGAGTCGAAAGTGATTTCGAAACGACCAACTTCCTGTCCGGTGACACATTCGCAATCGACGGCCAGCCGATCCCACCGACGTTCAACGTCAGTCCGAATGCTGTTCCTTTGGGAGTGCAGGCCGGCGAGCTTGGGTTCGGCTGGGGAACGGCGGCACCTGGCACGTTCCAGTTCGACGAGCCGTTCCAGGGCCTGTTCGGCCTGCCATGATCCGACGGTGCAAGCTGACGGCGAGTGGAATTCAACTGACAGAGCGGTCGTGGCCCCGGATACTGGGGAGCGACCGCTTTGCCGTTTCTGCCTCGCGCCTGTCTTGCCGGGTCGATGTCTTTCATTGAGGGAGTCCCATGCTGAGCCAGTACCCCACGCAGCGGTTTCTTCAAGCAGGTGCGACCTTTCCTGCGTGTGTTTTTCTCGCAGCGGCACTGCTGGTTCAACTCGGACGAGAATGCCCCGCGCTGGCACAGGAAAGAAGACCGACGAAATCAACTTCCGCACAGCCATCTGCCCCACCGACGAGTATCTCTGTCGAGCTCCTTGCAGACCGTCTTGCATCGGGAGTCAGCTCGCAGAACTGGGGCGCCCAGTTTCGCAAGCTCGGAATTTCTGTTCGCATCCGGCAGCCGCTGCTTGATGACAAGCCGGAAGTGACCGAGCAGATGCGCGGCCGGTTACGTCTGGTCAAGGCCATCGGAACGCTCAACCGCGACGGGTCGATTCAGTTTCCAGACCGATCATTCCGGCTGAGTGACACAGGGAAGCTCAAAGAGTGGATCGCCGAGCTGACCGTCTACGGAGCTCAGGGAAAAACAGACGGGAAACCAGGATTCGGCCTCTCGGGGAATCAGTTTGACTTTGTTTTCCGCACGCTCGCCGAGCCGATCAAACAGGATCTCGACGAGATTTCGTTTGATGAGGCACTGCAGAAACTCGAGATGCCGCAGTCACTTCCGATTCGATTCACGACCGATGCCGAGCTGGCTCTGCGAAAGTCTCCTCCGCCGAAAAAGTTGCCGACCGGGATGACGGGCCTGAGTCGCGGCACCGTGCTGGCCATCGTGCTGAACAACGCCGGCCTGGGTTTTCAGCCGGGTCGGACGCCGGCAGGAACGCTCGAAGTTGTGGCCTCGCCAATTCGTGACGACGCCGCCAGTTGGCCGATTGGCTGGCCACTGTCGCGGGCACCTCTGCATGTGGCGCCGAAAATCGTCGAAGTCGTGACGATCGATCTGGATGATGAGCCGCTGGTGGACGTCCTCAGCAGCGTCTCGTCGTTGACGAAGCTTCCCGTCCTCGTTGACACCTGGCGGATCGAACAGGCTGAGATCAATCTCGACGAGCTGCGTGTGACTCAATTGCCGAAGAAGATGACCTGGAGTGGTTTCCTGGATCGAGCGACGTTTCCAAAGCTGATGCGGGAAATCCTCGTCGACGAAAATGGAACGCCTTTTGTCTGGATCACGACGCGGTCCGTCAAGCAGCTCAATGAACGCGCGAAACAGCGCGATGCGCTGTTCAAGTCGCAGGACAAGTGAGCCGTCACGTCACCTGGCTGTGGCGAGAAATGACAACAGGTCGGCGATCTGCTGGGGCTGAAGAGAAGTCGCGAGCGAATCTGGCATCAGCGATTGCCCTTGCCGGATAAGTTCGTCGATGTCTCCCCGCGGAATTCGAATGGTCTTGCCGTCGGCAGAATTCAAAACGATTTCAGGGCCTGCCGACACAAGCAGTCCGGTCTGCGTGCGGCCTTGCTGGTCGAGGACGGTCCAGGATTCGTAACCGGTCAAAATGGCGGCACTCGGGTAGAGGATCGAAACGGCGAGCGCCGAGCGATCGAACCGCCGCGATATGAAGGTCAGATCCGGCCCGACGCGACCGCCGCGTTCGCTGAAGCGGTGACACTTCCCGCAGGCGACCTTCTCCGAAAAGAACAGCGACTCGCCGCGCGCGGCATCACCGACCAGATTCGTAACCGCCAAAATTCGGGCAGAGTCGACTTTGACCGGCTCAGTCGGCTGAAAGCGCACCGGTAATGGCGGCAGCTGGCTGCTGTCACCCGGCTTCGAATTGTCCGATGGCTCGTCGAGCCGGCGGGACCACCAGGCGGCATAATCCTGTAAACCGCGGCGTGCCGGGTCTGAATCCATCGCGACTGATTTCGCAAAACGGTCGACGATCTTCAGAGCTGTCTGGCCACCGGCAAAGCCGACGGCATCCAGCGTTGGTCGGAGCTCGCTGGCGGACAGCTCTTTCGATTGCAGGCGTTTCTCAAAATCGGCGAGGGCCGATGCGGGATGGAGCCGCCAGGCGATGGCACGGAATCGGCTCGACCAGTCGGCTGGCTGCTCTCCGATCCGCAGCCGGAGTTCTTCGTAAATCGGGGCTTCCTGCCCCTCACAGGCCAGACCAAACGCCTCGACTTCCCAGGGATCGTTCTCATTGAGTCTTACGGCCAGCTGGATCAACGGTTCGCGAATTTCGTCGAGCGGACGTCCGCGGAGTGCCAGTGCGAACTCCCGTCGGACGGCCGCCGATTCCTCTTCAATCACAAGCGGCAAAAGTTCTGCTGTCGATGCTCCCTGCTCCAGCAGTCCCCGCAGCGAGGTGACACGAATTTGATCGTCCGGGTCGTCGAGCGAACTTCGAAGCAGTTTTCGAGCGCGGTCATTTCTGGCTGACAAACTCTGGAGCAGCCACTGAGCCCGCGCCCGGATAAAAGAATTTTCATTCGCAAGCAGCGACGCTGCGATCGGCAATGCACTCTCTGAATTCTGAAGCAGTTGTTCGAGGGCGAACGCTCGAATTTCCGGGGCGGGCGACTTCAGCAGAGTCGCCAGATCCTCGCTACGTGTTTCTGTCGTTTTCTGGTCAAGCGGGGTCTCATCCGACGGCCGAGGTCGTACGCGATAAATTCTTCCGGCTGCGTTTCGGTCGTTGGCCCGGTGAGCACCGACGTAAGAGTCGTACCAGTCGGCCACGAAAAAACTCCCGTCCGGCGCGATGGCGGCGTCGACTGGCCGGAACCAGGTGGACATGAGCCCGTCCTCTCGACCGGTGCGGTTCTCGTCAGCGGGTTCGGACCAGACGAGTTTTGTCCTCTCAAATCGAAAGCCCGCGCCGGACGGGATCGGGCGGAATCCGAACACGCAACCGAGTCCCGCGTCGCAGGCGAGGATCGTTCCTCGAAACGACTCTCCAAACAGGTCACCCTCGTACCGCACCATTCCGGTGGGGGCTCCGGTTCCGTAGATCTCGCCAGCCGGCAGAACGCCCGGGTCCTGCTGATGCCAGTGAGCCTGAGACGTTTCCTGGCCCGGACGTTGATCCGACTGCCACGTTCGCTGACCGTCCGCCGACGCGAATCCCTGGTTGGCCCCGTTCATCAGCCAGGTCATACGGCAACTGGCCGTGTCGTCGTTGTCCAGTTGCCAGATGTCGCCGAACGAGTCCACGCAGAGTTCGTACGGGTTACGGGAGTTGTGACTGTGAACCCGCAGGTCCGTTCCGTCCGGCCGGATGCTCAGTGCGAGGCCGCCGACGTAGACCTGTCCGTCGTCGCTGACCAGGCCGCCGGAGTTAAGCGTTGTCGGAGCCGATTCAGACGAATCCCCGCTCGACGACCGGGATGCACCCGTCACGGGCTGGTACTGGCTGCCAGCTCGAAGGGTCCAGCCATTTTTATCGGAAACCACATGCGGTCCGGCATTTCCAACGGTGAAATAGAGACGTCCATCAGGACCAGGGACGAGACTGTGCACACCGTGGTCGTGGTCCGTTCCGCCAAATCCGGTCAGAAAGATCTCTCGCCGGTCCGCTCGATCGTCCCCGTCGTCATCATGAAAAAGAAAAATGTTCGGCGAGCAGGACACGAAGACTCGTTTGCCGAGAACGCAGAGGCCTGTCGGCGCGACGAGGTCTTTGTCCTGAGCGAAAACCGTGGACTTGTCGGCACGTCCGTCTCCGTTGGAATCTTCGAGGATCACGATCCTGTCACCGGCCTCGTCCCCTGCCCGCTCGCCCGCGTCGGCCTGGTGATTCCAGTTTCGATAGTTGACCGCTTCGGTGACCCATAGGCGGCCGCGGCGGTCGACGGAAATTGACGTCGGATTGCGAACGAGGGATTCGTCGGCCCACAAAGTGACCTGCATCTCTGAGTCCGCCACGACGATTTCGTTTTGCGAAGCGGGCTGCTCCCACGGCGGTTCCGGCTGGATGAGTCGGAAGTAGATCCGGCGGCCGACAAAAAAACAGACAGCCAGAGCCAGGAGAATTCCGGCACCCTGAATCGACCGCCGGTTCAAGATGGCCGCGTTGATTTGCGGAGCGGTTTCTGCCGAAAGGTTTTCCGGACGATCCTCCGGCGCGTGCTGGCCATCGTCCGGCGGGGGCTGCGCGTCGGCCATCGTCACGACTCCGGTGAAGCGGCATCGCCGATGCAGTACAGATGGCCGGTCGTTCGAATCAGCAGCCGCCCTTGTGTCACAACCGGAGTGGCGAAGATCCCCTCATTCAGTGAATTCTCGCCGATCACGTCTCCGTCGCGTCCGGCGTTCAGGATGACGGTTCGCCCGTCTTCCATGCACTGCAGAATGTGGCTGCCAACCTGAACCGGTGACGAAGCCGCGTTTCCCCCGAGTCGTTTTCGCCAGACGATGTCTCCCGATTCGGCTTCGACACACAGCAGGATGCCCAGGTCCTGCGTGAAATAAACGAGCCCGTTTGAGTACAACGGCGAGGGCACTTCGACTTTGATGCGATGATTCCAAAGCGTCTCCGGCGGATCGCTCAGACGGATTCCACTGATGCCGCTTTCCGGCGTGCAGCCCGTGACAAAGAGCATCCCATCGCCAATGGCTGGCGTCGACGCGGAAAGGACGGGGCCGGGAATCGTCCAGATCTCACCACCGTCATGGACGCGTCTGGCAGTGACGGTCTCGATGCCTGCCAGGAGGATCTGCTCCGGCGAGCCGGATCGCAGAACCGGTGTGGCGTAACTGTTGCCTCCGCCTCGTGGCAGTCGCCAGAGAATCTTTCCACTTGATCGATGTACGGCGGCAAGCCACGACGGACCCACGTTGTCCGCAGCGACGATCACCGCGTCCCCCGCGACCAGCGGTGAGGCTCCGAAACCTTCTTTGGAGACGAACGGTCCGACCTCCGTCTGCCAGCTCAGTTTTCCGTCGAGAGTCAGTGCCGACAGCCAGACGGAACCGTCAACGGCGAAGAGGGCAAAGACCAGTGAGCCATCGGTCGCGACGGTTGGCGACGCCTGCGAGTTCTTCGTATTGCTGAAAACGAATTGGCCACGATGGACTTCGCGAGTCCACTCGACTTTTCCGGAAGCCACAGACACGCAGAGAACGTGCTGGCTTTGTTCGCTGTCAGAGGCAGTTGTCAGAAAAACCCGCTCGCCCAGGACGCACGGCGACGAGTGACCTCGGCCGGACAGAGGTGTTTTCCAGAGGACGTTTTCGTCCTCGCTCCAGGTGAGCGGCAAAGCCGTCGAGCCAGTTTCGAAAATCGATCGAGCCCGCCACCAGGGAACATCCTCGGCCGCGATCTTCAACGGCGATGCCTGCTCGGAAGCCGCCGCTTTGTCCAGGTCGATCCGTAGTGAATCCGTCGCCTGACTCTCGGCACGTTCTTCCAGGAGATCGCGAAGTCGATGTCTGGCTCGCCAGCCGACGGCTGCCATCAGAACTGCCGCGGCGGCGACTGCAACCAGGATTCGTTTGCGGTTCATGCCGGAAGGTCAGTCCTCGATCTGCCCGCACTGATGCGGGCACGCAGTTCGTTCAGCCGGTTCATTTCGCGTTGACCGCGGCACGAAGCTGCAGTTCAAACGCGTCGTTGCGGTCCTTGTACGGCCGAACTCGAAGGTACCACCGCGACCAGCCAGCCATCGCATCCTTGCGCCAGCGTGCGAGTGCCGCCGCCTGCTGCGCCTCGCTCGCGTTGTCGGCCAGATCGTCGTACGGGCTTGATGCGACGCCGACTCCGTTAAGTTTGCGGCTCAGGTAGGACAGCGCGTTGTTTGCCTCAACCACAACATCGACTTCGGGATCCTGAAGAGCCCTGATCAGCAGCCCGGCGTCACGCAGGTCGCGACTTCGCCCGAGGGCCCACACAGCGGTGCGGCGGATTTCGACGCTCGGATGATTCGCGAGTTTGCGAACCCGGTCCATTTCCTTGAGCAGTTCGTTTCGGTCTCCGATCTGCACTTTCTCAACAATCGCCTGCTGAGCTCCTTCCAGAATCGAAATGTCCTGGCTGGCGAGCTGTGTCAGCAATTCGTCGAGCGGACCTTCCGGCTTCTTCTTTTCCGCAACCTTTCCTCCGGCCACGTTGGCACCGCCCAGATCGTCAGGCAGCCCACGGCCACCGCTGAGCAGTCCGCCGCCAACAGGTGGTCGGGCGAGAATCGCGCCGGTCGACCGTGTCATAAAGAGAACGGCGAGGGCCGCGCTGACTTCTTCGTTAAGTCGGTCATCCCAGCCACCGCTGGCTTTCTGACCCGCAATCAGAATCTGCAGACACTCGTCGTACCACTTGTGCGAGCCCATCGTTTCTCTGTTTGAAAGGGCGCCGACACGTTCCATTCCGTAGTAATAATAATTGGTGAACGCGTTGGACGATCGGCCTGTCCAGCGCCCTGCGATCCAGCCAAGTCCGCGATTGATCGAGCCATCCAGGTTGCCCATGGGAATGGCGTTGATCGATCTACGGGCCTCAGAGGGATCCGCGGCGATCGCCTCGGCAGGGGCTGCAGATTCCAGGACACCGAATTTCTTTTTCGGCCCGGATGGATTGCCGTCCGCTGACGCCTTCGCACCGAACTCCGGCTTGTCGGGATAGATGTGAAGGCGGGCGATGATCAGGCATCCGGTTGCTGCGGCCGTCATGTTTGGATTGGAGCTTCCATTGTCGAGGCCTTTATTCGTGCCGGGCTGATAACAAAACCCTCCATCCGACAACTGGGTCATCACGAGAAAACGCGCGGCTCTGTCCCAGGTGGCAATCGGCACTTCAATTCCCGCCCGTTTGGCAGCCCACAGGCCAAGCATGGCGTATTGCGTGATACTTGTGTCCGAGCCTTCCTCGTGATTGTACATCCACGACCCGTTCGCCATTTGCCGGCCGATGAGATACTGCGCGATCTGGCCAATCTCTGACTGGTTCTGCTCCGGAAAAACATCGGCCAGCAGCATGAGGTCCGACCCGGCTTCGTAAATGTCGTAGTGATCGTCTTCGGCCCGGTAGCCGTCCGGCCTGCACTTGGCTTTGATCTTGCCGATCGTCTCGACAATTTCCTGGCTGGTCAGTGGCTCACCGGCTTTCACCATCGCGTACGCGGCGAGCGTTCGGTAACCAGCATTCTGAGTCTTGAATTTGCTTTTGATCAGAGCGACCGCTTTGGCCACCGGACCTGTGATTCGCGGATCAGTCGGTTTTTTCGCGGCGTGTGAGTCCGTCGCCGTCACGACGAGTGAGAACACAATCAGCAGTGTGACACTGCGCATTCGGTTGAGACGAATCATTTTCCGAATCCCGATTGGACGTGATGTTCGACCTCGGAAGTGAGGTCCGAAACCGGCCCTGGACGTGACCCGCCAGTGTAGCGTCCGAACGATTGCTTCAACACTCAGATTTGCCAGCGAACCGACTGCGGATCGGTGTCCGAGTTCTCCGGTGCCGAATGGCCACTTTCGCTCGCGCTTCGGCCGACCCGATCAAGGGAAACCCGGACGTCATTGCGAACACGTTTCTGGCGGAACCTGCGGTTCACCGTGCAGAGGCCGATCCATGAGGATGCCTCGCAGACTCTCGACGATCCGATCGATCGAGTGATGGCTGCGGACGAACTCCTGCCCTCGCTGTGAGCACTGTTCCCAGCTCGGCTGATCGACCAACAGTCTTCGAACGATCTCTGCCAGGTTCGAAACATCTCCGCCAGCCGATTCGCCGCAGCCAGACCGGTGAAGAAATCCGTCGAAATCGTTCAGAGAGGCGATCGGCGTTCCCGAGGCGGCCGCCTCCAGCAGAACGTTGGGGAAACCTTCAAAGCCGGGATCCCCCGTACTGAGAAACAGTCCCGCTTCGCGAATCCACCGAGGCATCTGGTCGCGAGGGACGTAGTCGACGAGCCGCACATTGGACAGCTGGCTGTCGCGAATTTCACTCTCGACGTCCGGGTCACCTCGGTTGATCACCAGCGTGAAGTTGACTTCCGGGCATCGCCGCGCGACGTCGAGGCACAGATGCGGCCGTTTGTGGAAGCGGTCGAAACGGCCGATCCAGAGCACGGTTCCGCTTTGACTGGTGCTTCCGTTTCCGTGATCACGACTCGCTGTGCGCGGCGTTGTGTCCCAGCCAGTCAGGTCGATCGGGTTGCGGATGATCGTCGGCTGACGGCCGGTCTGTTTCAGAATCTGGTCGTGTTGCCACTGAGTCTGCGCGATCAGCGCCGAGGCGTGATCGACCGCGTTTCGAAGCGCGGCACGGCTCTCACCATACTCATTGAGCGTGTCGGTTGTCGGTAGGTGCTCGGCAAAAACAGCGTCGTCGATATCCGTGTTCGCCTGAAACCACAGAACACCCTGCCGGTTCCTTTGCGCGGCAGCCTGCATGACGAAAGCCGAGACTCCACTGTTACCGAGCGTCAAAAAAACGTCTGCGTCAATTCTGTTGAGCAGTGACGTGAGCGTTTCCTCAAGAGGTCTCCGGCGATGAAACGGCCTGGCCAGAGCAAGCAAGGGAAGCTGCCAGATCAGAGCCGGGGACCAGCGGCGAATGCGAAATCCCGGGAATCCTCCGCAGGCCTCAACCGCCTCCGAGACGGAACGCCGTACGTGACGCAGTCGCTCCACGATCGGCTCGATGTGGACCCCATCGACGATCCGGTTCTTAATGCCGGCTGTGTGGCGAACGACGAAGTGCACATCGACGTCGGGCTGAGCGGCCAGTCCACGTGCGATTGTCCAGGCTCCGGTTTCGATTCCGCCGACCGCTGCACCAGATGCAGGGTCCACGGCCGGGTACGCATTCAGAGAGACGATGCAGACGCGAAGACTCATGACGAAGGGTTGCCGTTAATCCCTGCCAAATTCCGAAACCGATACAGCAGACTCTGGCAGGTTTTGTGAAGGACTTCAAACTGCAAGAATGCGCGTGCCCGTGTCGAAGCACGGAATCTCGAAACGCCACTGCTTTTTTTGCATGACGATTGGTGACTCGACGCGTCAGCGAGGCTTCCGTCCCTCGCTGACACGTCGGGTTACCTTAAGTCGGATTTCTCCCGCGAGTAGAGCCAATGCGAATTCTCGTGACAGGCGGGCGAGGCTACCTGGGAACTCATCTGGTTCCGCGTCTGGTCGGCAACGGGCACGACGTCACGATCGTTGACAGCCTGCGGCGGTCGCTGGACGTTGAGCTGCCAGCTTCGGTCGAGTTCTACCAGATCGATATTCGAGACGCGTCAGCGATGGCCGAGTGCTTCGCTGCGCGTCCGGTCGACGCTGTGGTTCATCTCGCTGCCATGACGTTTCCCGGCGAGTCCATCGAGCAGCCGGACGAGTGCCGCTCGATCAACCTCGAAGGGACACGGACTCTTCTGGAAGCCATGCACACTGCCGGAGTGAGGCATCTCGTTTTCGCATCATCGTGTGCCGTTTACGGCTCGCCGGAGAACTACCCGGTTGATGAGAACTCGCCGGGGAATCCGGAAAGCCCGTACGCGGAAACGAAGCTCGCGGCCGAGGCGGAGATCGCTGTTTCTGGAAAATCAACTCCCGACTTTGGTGCCGTCAACCTGCGGTTTTTCAATATTGCCGGCGGAAATTCCGGGGCATCGATCGAACGTTTTTCCGCAGCCACGCGACTGATCCCAGCGGCAGTTCGAGCGGCACGCGATCCTGGCTCGTCAATTCTCATTCGAGGCACCGACTGGCCAACACCGGACGGGACTCCCGTGCGCGACTACGTCCACATCGAAGATGCCTGCCGCGGCGTTGAACTGGCTTTGACCGTCGTGTCCCCCGGGCAAGTTCAGACGGTCAACATTGGAAGTGGCATCGGCACTTCGTTACGCGAAGTCCTTCTCGCGGTCGAAGGCGCGGTCGGGCAGACCATCTCAACAAAAGTCGGCCCGCGCGGCGAAGGCGAGGCTGCGGCAATCGTCGCGGACATTTCCAGGGCGAGAGAAGTTCTTGGCTGGCAGCCGAATAAGTTGTGGAGCGAAGAGCTCATTCAGCAGACTTCATGACTGGGATTTCACTCCTCATCAATGACAACGGACATTCAGCTCGTGCCGGTTCGCTCGCGGTAACGACGACGCTCTCGCCTGCTGTGCGTTCATGACAATCGGAGAACAAACGATGCCCGTTCGTTGGGGAATTATTGGTTGCGGCGACGTCGCTCGAAAGCGCGTCGCCGGGGCGATTCAGAATGAACCACGTAGTGAGCTGGTCTCGGTCTGCCGTCGGGATCAGACGAAGCTCGACGAATTCGTGGCCGAGTTTTCTGTGCCGCGCGGAACCACCTCGGCTGAAGAACTGATTGCCTCGCCGGACATCGACGCCGTTTACATTGCGACGCCGGTCAGTCTGCATCGACTTCAGACAATCGCGGCCGCGCAGGCCGGCAAGCATGTGCTTGTCGAAAAGCCAATGGCGATGTCGACGGCCGAGTGTGATGAAATGATCGCCACCTGTCGCGAACACAACGTGAAGCTCGGTGTCGCGTTTTATCGCCCGTTTTACCCCGTGATTCGTCGAATGCGCGAGCTTGTTGAGACCGGCGGGATTGGCAGCGTCCTGTCCGTGTCAGCCGTGACCGCAACACCGTTTGCCATCAACCCCGACGAGGACGGGTACTGGCGAGTGATCCCGGAGCTCGGCGGCGGCGGAGCGTTGATGGACATCGGCAGCCACCGGATCGATCTGTTCCTGACGCTGTTTGGACCGATCGTCGGAGCCGGTCCGGATGGCAATAGCTCCGGAGTCAAGGCGTTCTGCGGGACGGTGGCGGCGGATTACGACTCAGACGACCTCGCCCACGTCATCGTGCAGTTTGAGTCGGGCGTCCACGGCTCGCTGCAATGCTACTTCGGGTCGATCGTCGACCCTGACGAATTTGCGATCCTCGGCACGAAGGGTCGCCTTGTCAGCCGCCCTTTGAACGGTGGCGAGTTGCGCATCGAGAAAGGATCAGAAACCAGCGTCGAACAGCACCCTCCCAGCGTGAACTTCAACACTCCGCTGATCGCGGATTTCGTGACGGCCATCCTTGAAGACAGAACTCCGAGCGTCCCCGGCGAACAGGGCCGCGACGTGAACCGCGTGATGGAACTGGCCTATGCTGCGGCTCGTTGCTGACAGAATTCGAAAGCCTGTTTGCCGGATTGCCAGGATTCAATGTAAGATTCCGCCGCGTTTGGTGTGGCAGTTAAAGGCGGGCCGAACTCGCCGTCTGATTCAACCCAATGGACACAGGTGGAATGCAATGAAGCGATTTGCAATGGCGCTGGCGGCAGTCGCGATGGTTGGTTTCGGAACCGCTTTATTGACGGCGGACGAGCCCAAAGATAAGCCGAAAAGCGATCAAGAGGCCGCGACAGATCTGGCGGCCGCGCTGGACGCACTGGCCGCAGAAGAAGACGAAAAACCTGCACGGGATCAGCCGCAACGGGAACAGCCGAAACGCGAAGGCGACGGTGACCGGAAACGTGCCGAGCCGGACCAGCCTCGTAGAGAGGGCGACCAGCCTCGACGTGAAGGCGACCAGCCTCGACGTGAGGGCGAGCGCGATCAGCCTCGACGTGAGGGCGAGCGCGATCAGCCTCGACGCGAGGGCGATCAGCCTCGTCGGGAAGGCCAGCCGGATCAGCCTCGACGTGAGGGCGAGCGCGAAGAACGTGGCGACCGGGAGCAAATCGGCGAGCGGGGTGGCCTTCGCAATCGAGACGCTCACCTGGCCGAGTTTCGTAAGTACGTTGAGCGGACAAAACGGCAGATCGCGGAGTTGCAGGAAGCCGGACAGCGTGAGAAGGCCGAACAGCTTGAACGGCAGCTGAAGGAAAACTCACAGGCATTTGAGAAATCACTCCGTCCGAACCGCGAGGGTGGTGAGAAAGGCGAACCGGGGCACGGACAGCGGATGGAGCACGCTCACGCGGCGCTGCAAAACCTCTTCCAGGCCGCCGAACATCTTCAAGCCGCCGGACTTGGTGACCAGGCCGCGTTTGTTCGTGAGCATGCCGAAAAACTGGCTGGACACGTGAAACGCGGTGAGCTCGGCGGCAAACGCGGCGAAGGCGAACGCGGTGAGCACGAAGGCGAACATGGCGAAGGCGAACATGGCGAAGGCGAACGTCGCGAGCGTGACGATGACGATCAAGTCAAGCAGCTTTCGAACCAGGTCAAGGAACTGGCCGAACAGTTGCAGAAAATTCAGCGGGCTCTGGAGAATCGCGGACGCTGATTCCTTTTGAGCGACATCGCAGTTTTCAAACTGAGAAGGCCCGGCTGCTTGATTGCAGTCGGGCCTTTTCTAGACTCACGAGACTCCGGAGGCGAAAGATGATCGTTCGAATTCTGGTTCTGTGTGTGCTCACGGCGACGGCTTTTCCTGCTCAGGCCGAAAACTGGCCAGCGTGGCGAGGTGCGGACGGAAGCGGGATCAGTCACGAAAAGAATCTGCCCGTCCAGTGGAGCAGCACGGACAACATTCGCTGGAGGATTCCTCTTCCTGAAGCGTGTAACTCGACACCAATCGTCTGGGGCGACCAGGTGTTTCTGACTCAAGGTCTGGACGGAGGAAAACGCCGGGCACTGATCGCCCTCGACCGGAAGACCGGAAGTCATCTCTGGCAGGAGGAAGTTTCCTGTGACGTCACCGAGACGACTCATAAACAGAATCCGCCGTGCAGCGCGTCGCCGATAACGGATGGTAAGGTTGTTTACGCGAACTTCGCGTCGGGCGGAATTCTCGCCTGCTCTCTGGATGGCAAACGGCTCTGGCACCGCGAACTGGGACCAGTTCTCAGTCGATGGGGGAACGGCGGCAGCCCGGTTCTTTACGGGGATCTGTTGATCGTGTTTCACGGACCGGGCACTCCCTCGATTCTCTACGGGCTCGACCGCAAGACCGGCACGACCGTCTGGACGTCGACGGAAACCGCAATCAACAGTCCGATCTTTGGCTCGTGGAGTACTCCCGCCATCGTGCGAGCCGGCGATCGCGACGAGCTGGTGATGCCGTTGCCCGGCGGAAAGATCGGCGGCCCAGGCTTTTTCAAAGGCTATGACCCTGCCAGCGGAAAATCTCTCTGGCAGATTGAGGGGCTCGGCAACGAGGTCTACGCCATGCCGATCGTCGGTTCCGGCGGCAGGATCATTGTGGGCATCTCCGGTCACAACGGACCGACGATGGCGATCCGACCGGGCGGCACCGGTGACTCCACAACCACGCATACTTTGTGGCGAACCGAAACGAAGAATCCTCAGCGAGTCGGCACCGGAGTCATCCACGACGGGTTGCTGTTTCTGGCCGATGCGACCGGGATTCTGCAGTGCCTCAATGCGGATTCGGGTGAGGTCATTTTTCGCGAGCGGCTTGGTGGCAACCTGTGGGGATCGATTCTCCTGGCTGACGGAAAGCTCTACGTGAGCAGTCTGGAAGGCGACACGTTCGTCGTGAAAGCCGCGCCGAAGTTTGAGCTCATCGCAACGAACTCAACCGGCGAGCCAACCTACGCCGCGCTGGCTCCGTCGAATGGCGAGATATTTCTGCGAACCCACCTGCACCTTTACTGCATCGGCAGGTAACCGTCGCGGCATCTCTCCTACAGATCGACGGTTTCGAACCGGATCATCCCTTTCCGGTATTTCCGGGCAAAGAATGAGCGAACCTCGAGTGAGGAAGAGAGCGTTCGAACCCGCCGAACAGCTTTTCTCATGTCGTCGCGTTGCTGCGTTTCCAGTTGCAGCGGCGAGATGTGCAGCCGCTCAGAGTAAAAGGCACAGCCATCGTGAGCGATCAGCACGACCTGTTCCAGGCCGTGAACATTGACCAGAAAACGCAGCTGCTCAAAAACGCCTTCGTCTTCCCGATAGGTCGCAAAGTGCCCGGCCAGACAAGCCGCTCCACCGGGCACGGCCAGCCGATCGTACCGAGGCAACTGCAGCTTGTTGTGCAGCAGATCGTCAAACTGCTCCCCAAACCGCCCGTCGCTGCAGTACACGGCCGCCGCGCGAATTCGGTTCGAGTCGAAGCCGACGGAGCTTTCGTAAAATGCGTTTTCGTTGTCAGACATGAGTCCTCCCTGGTACTTCAATCAGGAGATGTCAACGAATTCTCAGAGATGATGCCGTCACACGACCCCGTGAAGTGGGTGACTGAACCGGGTTCTGCGGCTGGCCAGCTCCGCCAGTGCACTGGCCAACCATGCAGACTCCAGGTGGTGTGCTGGTCCGGAGCCGGCGGCCACGGATCATCCGAACGCGATCGCAGTCATCGAAGAATGTCTTATCTGACTACTTTGCATCTTTCTTCGTGGCGGACGAGCCGCTGCACGGAATCTTGACGTCTGGATTCCACGGTCCTTTCGCAGGGTGATCTGATTCGACGTACTTCTTCAGCAGGTCGACGACGGCGTCGTCACTCTTGTCGACATAGAGCTCGAACCAGATTCCGTCGGTGCCTTTCTTTGCGACTCGGATGCCAGCGGCCAGGCGGCCTCGGTGGTCGCCTCCAGCACAGTCGGCGGCGACGAGCGCGGCCATCAGGCGGTCGGTCAAGCTGCCTTTGGTTTCCTCATAAGCTTCCGCCATTGCCACGATGACTTTGCGGCCGGCGAGCGTGTTTCCCTGGCAGGCGTAGAAGCGGCCGCTCATGGCTCCCCAGTAGATCCCGGACGGATCGGCGTTCGAGGGATTTCGATTGGCGGCTCGGCCGGCAATGTCGATGATCGCCAGCTGGCGTTTGTCTTTTCGCTCGTCCTCTTTGAGCAGGATTCCCAGGACCTCTTCCGATCCGTGTCCCGCTTCGAGCAGATCGAGAGCCTGCTCACCCCACTTCGGGTTGTGCCAGTGCTGAGTGCAGAAGGCTCCAACGCCGGCCCGGACGTACGGCACGACTTTGCCGACGGCTGGATATCTGCTGGCAACGGCGGCTCCGACCTCGCCGGTTTCCGGATCGACGGCGACGATGGAAAACGTGCCGCTGACTCCGTGGAGCGGTTTAAGCGGCTTCTGCTGAGCAATCGATTCCGACGTCAAAGCACCTGATAAGGCGGCCGCAGACGCGACCGCCACGCACGCTGAACGAAATTGGTGCATCGTGTTTTCTCCGGAAGTGAGTCGTGTCTCATGAAAAAGCCCTCGGCTGCGTCGGCAGTCGAGGGCTCGGAGTTGTTCCACGAGGCAATTCTCAAACGCGGTGAATCTCAAAACCCTTGCGTGGCGTTCGGGCGAAGAATGAGGCGGCTTCGGAGTCGCCGGTAATCTCTTCCTTCTTCGGATCCCACTTGATCGCCCGACCAAGCCTTGCGGCGATGGCGGACAGATGGCAGGTATTCATCGCCTGGACATGTGAGTCCACGTCAGACAGCGTCAGGCCGCCTTCCTGGATGCAGCGGTAGAAGTTGTTCTTGTGACCTTCCGGCGGCTTACCTTTGTAGAGACGCGTCTGGTCTTCGACGGTGTACTGATCCTTGTCCCATTCTTCGTCGATCGGCGTCCCGGTGATCTTGCCGCGATTCACAAACAGCCGTCCCTTCGTACCTTCGAACAGGATGCCGTTGTCACCTCGACTGGTGAGGTGCAGTTCGGTCCCGTTTTCGAACTTGCTGATCACGTTGAAGTCGTGAGACGTGTTGTAGCTGTCGTCCTTTGTCGCGTAGCCAGCTTCGTACGGAACCGGATGTTTGGCGTCGGTACCGTCGATCTCGATCGGACCCTGACCTTCTTTGTCCTGGTTAATCGCCCAGGTGGCGATGTCCACATGATGGGCACCCCAGTCGGTGAACTTGCCGCCCGAGTACTCGTACCACCAGCGGAATTCGTAGTGGCAGCGTTTTTCGCGGTAGTCGACCTTCGGTGCCTGACCGAGCCACATGTCCCAGTTGAGGTTTGCGGGAACTTCGGCGACCTCGAACGGCCCGCCGGTCGGGCTGCCGTTGATGCCGACGGTCATCTTTGTGATGTCGCCAAGCAGACCCTTCTGGACCATGTTGACGGCCCGCATGAATTTGCCTCGGTCAGACCGCTGCTGAGTTCCGATCAGGAACGCCTGCTTGTTGTGCTTCTTCGCGGCGGCTCGGATGAGCTGGTTTTCTTCCAGCGTCAGGGTCAGAGGCTTCTGGCAGAAAACATGCTTGCCGGCTTCGAGAGCCTCGATGGCGATCTTGATGTGCCAGTGATCCGGCGTGACGACGCTGACGACCTGGATGTCGTCCCGGTCGAGCACTTTGCGATAGTCGCCGTAGACGTCCGCTTTGCCTTTTCCGATGTTGTCGTCGTTCTTAGCCCGGTTGGCGTGATTCTCGTCGACGTCGCAGACAGCGATGACGTTACCGAATCCCGCGTGGCCGCGAGCGTCGCCGGTGCCCATGCTGCCGACACCGATGCAGCCGATGTTCGGGCGATCGTTGGCCGACTGGTTCGAGAAGGCTGGCGTGCTCCACGCGAAGTACGGCACGGCCGTTCCAGCGGCGAGCAGGGTCGACGTCTTCAGAAAGTCACGACGGGAGGTTTGGTTTCGAGGCATGGAGCAGTTCCGTGATTGCGAGAGAGGAAATCGTTGAGAACAGACGAAGCAACGATAATTCCTGTTCCTCTGCCATGCCAGGCAACGGCCCTCGCCACCAGGAAACGTCAACTCAATCCGGCGTGAAACGTGAGCGATGGGCCGCCCGCATCCCGTTGGAAAAAATCGAATCAATATAGCGGAGCGAGCCGCCCGGTTTTCGCAGGGAAAGCCCCCCCGGACCCGCAGGCGTACGCCGCGCCGCTACTTTTCAACGGGCGCCGGCAGAGTGTGAGCGAAGACTGCCTCAATAAATCCACGTGAACGACGCAAAATACTGACGGTCAAACCGCTTTGTTTCGGACACGGGCAGCAGCACTCCGAAACGCAGTTCAGCGCTTTTGGCCAGGACGTAGCTGAACCCGGGGAGCAGTTCGATCATCGTCTGCTCGGCACCGTCGAGCTGCGTTTCTCCATTGAGCTCGAGATAGACGGTCCTCATACCAGGAGCGAAGTGGGCCGCGTGGCCATCGTGTTCCGCGTGGTCGTGATCGTCGTGGGACTCGTCGTCGAGAATGGAACTGCCGATCCAGGTGTGGGCGAGCGAGAAGCCGTAGATCATCGACTTGTCGCCGCTTCGCGTCCCGAACTCAGGGCCGAAATTGAACAGCAGCGAATTCCAGTTTCCGAGGTCGTGCCAGGTGGTGATCAGCGGGCTGAAGGTCGCCTCGCCAGCACCGAGGTCGCGTGTCTCGTCACCGGTCGGTGCCGTGATCAGGAAATTGGACGCCAGGATGAACGTGTCACTCTCAATCCACATGACACGCGGGCCGATTTCCAGATCGCCGATGCCGACATTCTGAATCCCGCCCGGCTGATGATTCCCCACCATCGGGACGGCGAACAGGATGCCCAGCCGCTTCGTCAATGCCCAGTCGATGTGGAATTCCGATTCGTACTCGTCGGTTCCCTCGATCGTGTTTTCGGCATATTTGAAAATGAAGAAAACGTCCTGGTGAATCTGCGGCGGCTCGAAAGTAAACGGATGGACGTAGGGAGTACCGTTCCCGCTGAAGTGCGTGTGGTGGATCGGAGCGAAAACTTCGTCCAGAAAATTCGGATCGTAAAGCCGATCGATATTCAGCCGGTCGGGGTGAAGCAAGTGGTCCTGCCCAGAGACCGCCGTCGCTGAAAAAGGCAGCAGAAGCACCAGGCACAGAACAAAGCGGGGCATTGTCATCTCGGGAAAGTGGGCTCGGCTGAGCCGGGATTGGCGCACACCCGGCGTTCTGTCTGAATCGGCATCTGGAATGTCAAACTTTAACGATTATTCCGATTGCTTAGATTTGCGCCGACTGCCGAACTGAATGAGCGAACCGCGATCAGTTGGGATAAGCGAACTCGTTGAGATTCAACACGACCCGGCAGAGCTGAATCAGCGCGAGGCGTTCTGCTTCGTCCCGCTTTGAGTCATCGCCGCTATCCGCTTCATCCGCCAGCCAGTTTTTCATCGCGGACAGTTCTTCCGCCTCGGGCGGCCGGCAAAGGGCGAGCCTCCAGATCTGCGTGATCTGTTTCCCTGGATCGGACCCGGCTTCCCGAACGGCTCGGTCGGCCAGGTGAGCAGCCTGCCGGTTGACGAAGTCTCCGTTAAACAAAGTCAGTGCCTGAGTCGGGACGCTCGTGATGTTGCGGACTTCGGTCGAGCGGGTCGTGTCGCACAGATCGAGAACTTCCAGCATCGGCACGAGCAGAGATCGTTTGACGAGAGCGTAAACGGTGCGGCGAGAGGCTTCTTTCTCGTCGAACGGTTTCCAGATGGACGCTCGGTCGGCGTGCCCTTCCAGGGCCTGCGAGGGAATATGGAGGTACGTCCCTGGTCCGTACATTTTCCGGTTGAGCTGTCCCGACGCGGCGAGCATCGAATCGCGCAGCGCCTCAACCTGCAGCCGGCGATAGGGGAATCTCCACAGCAGCAGATTCAGCGGATCTCTTTCCGCTTCCGCGGGACGCAGTGCTTTGCTCATCCGGTACGTCTGGCTGCGGATGATCAGCGTGTGGAGTTTCTTCAGCGACCAGTCGGCCTCATGGACGAACCAGTGCGCGAGCCAGTCCAGCAACTCGGGGTGAGTCGGTTCCAGGCCGAGCAATCCGAAATCGCTCGGCGTCCGCACAAGGCCCTCGCCAAAGTGGTACTGCCAGACGCGGTTGACAATGACCCGCGCGGTGAGCGGGTTTGCCGGATCGAGAATCCAGTTTGCCAGTGCGAGTCGCCGGCCGGTTGTCTTCTCAAGAGTTTTCTCAAACGTCGGTTGCTGTGAAACGAGGATGGCCGGCAGGCCCGGCGCGATTGTCGGACCTGGCGTTGCCGCGCGGCCTCGCAGAAGAAGATTTGTCGTGGGAGCAGCACGGTCAGGCTCGAAGAGAAAATAGCCATCGGGAAGATCCGGAACGCTGACCCGCAGCCTGGCGATGGCCTCCTGCCCGTCGGCGATTGTTTTTCGCTCGGCATCGGTCAACGCCTGGGTCGCTTTCTCATCGAGCTGTTTTTGATTCTGCTCGACGAGTTGTTTCTGTTCGGCGTTTCGTTTGTCGGCGGGCGTTCGAAATGCGGTGACGACATCTCCAGCGAGTCCGGAATTCTCGTCGGCGAGGACGCGTTTTTCAGCCGAGGCGCGAACCGATGCCGCTTCGGCCTCGAACTGCGAGACGCGGCGGTTTCTCTCATCGAGTGCCAGCCGCTGTGCGAGTGATCCGGCCGGGCGGGTCAGTTCAGTCCGACCGCCACGCGGGCGTTCGAGCGGGGCGAGGATCGCGGACAGACGGTAATAATCGTGCATCGACAGCGCGTCGAATTTGTGATCGTGACACCTCGCGCAGCCGAGTGTCAGGCCGACGAACACCTGCGAAATCGTGCGAATCATGTCGTCGCGCTGGTCGTGCAGATCCTGCGCGGGTTCGGCTGGCTCGTCATCCCACGGGCCGAGACGGTAGAAGCCGGTCGCTAGAATCGTCTCAGTGCTGGCATCGTCGAGTTCATCACCAGCCAGTTGCTCCAGCACGAAGCGGTCGTACGGTTTGTCTTTATTGAGCGAGCCGATGACCCAGTCGCGGTACCGCCAGCCGGCGGGCTTGATGCCGTCCCGCTCGTAACCGTTTGTGTCGGCGTAGCGGACCAGATCAAGCCAGTGCCGGGCCCATCGCTCGCCGTAGCCAGGTCGCTTCAGGAGCCTCGCTGCTTCCCGGTCGAGATTCTCTGCAGTCGGGTCGGCGAGAAAAGCATCCTGCTCAGCGATCGTCGGTGGAAGACCGATGAGATCGAGATAGAGCCGCCGTTGCAGATCGCGCGGCCGGGCGGGAACGGCCGGAGACAGCCCCGCAGCTTCGAGTCGGGCCAGGATAAAGCGGTCGATCGGCGTGCGAACCCAGGCTTCGTTTGTGACGGCAGGCGGCTTGGGATTTCGGACCGGCTGGTAAGACCAGTGTTCGCGGTCTTCGGCGGTGATTGGTCGCTCGGCAACTTCACTCGCGACTTCTTCAGCGGCGGTCGACTGCTGCTGCGAGACGGCGAAGATCAGCAACGTGAAGGTGATGGCAGACAGTGCCTGTCGGAAAGGGCTCATGCTTGCTCCCAGATGAGACGCAGGAGAGAAGCGGCGAGGATACCGGAAGACGAACTGTCCCGACAGTCGAGGCGTGCCGCCAGTCACAGAGTGCGTGCAGCAAGCCTCGATCCAATGGTGGGTTACGTCCGCCAGCGAGCTGCTTTGAAGATGAACGGCTCATGGAAGCAAGACTGCCGGAGCGCCCCTGCGTCTGGCCCGGCTTACTGAAAAACTCACAACCTCTTCGGGTGACCTCGCGCGGTCAGTCGATAAAAACAAACTCGCTGGACGCGAGAAGCATCTGGCAGAGATCGGCCAGGGCCCGATCCGCGGCGTTCCGCTCGTTTCCGTAAAGGGTTTTCTGGGTCTCGACAAACTTCAGCGCGAGGGCCGCTTCGTCAGCGCCCGGAGTTCTCGCCAGCGTTGTCTGGTAGGCCGCGGCGATCGATTCGGCGAGCCCATCCTGACGGACTCGCGTGGCCGTTGTCTGGGCGTAGGCTCGGCCCTGCGGACTGTTCATGAACATCAGAGCCTGTGGTGCGATTGTTGTCGTCGAGCGGAGGCCGATGCTCACCATGTGTTCGGGCCAGTCGAACAGCATCATCATCGGAATCAGCTCGCTGCGTTTCACCGTGAAGTAAACGCTGCGGCGTTTTGAGTTCTGGTCGAGTGTGCCTGGGCCGAACATCGTTTCGTCCAACTGACCCGACACCGCGAGCATCGCGTCTCGAATCGCCTCGGCTTCGAGGCGGCGCGGCGTTCGTCGCCAGAGGAAATTGTTCTCGGGATCGATCTTCGCACGAGCCTCGTCGAACTGACTGCTCTGCATGAAGACAGCACTGGTCAGGATCAGCTTGTGCAGCCGCTTCAGTTTCCAGCCGTTTCTAATGAGGTCATCGGCCAGCCAGTCCAGTAGCTTCGGATGTGTCGGTCGGTCGCCCGGAAAGCCGAAATCATTCGGCGTCGCGACGATGCCTTGACCGAAGTGGTGATGCCAGATCCGGTTAACGATGACTCGCGCGACCAGCTGGCCAGCGCCCTCTTTCGCGTCGGTCATCCAGTTGGCAAAGGAAGCCCGCTCGAAGTTCGACCGTTTCCAGCCTTCCGGCGGAGCGATTCGAAAGTGATCGAGGTCTCGCCCCGATGGCGAAAGAACCTGCAGGAAACCTGGCTGACTGACGTCGCCTTTCTGGTTGGCGTCGCCGCGGTTCAGCAGAAACGTCTGCTCGTAGAAGTGCGGGTAGCCGCGCCCGTTGGCGTGGTGATCTGGTTTCGGCAGGCCTTCACTGGCCAGCATGATTTTCGTCAGCTTCTGCTGAGGTCCCTTTTTCCTGTGCTCAGCAATGGCCTCCTGCAACTTCTTCGCGTCGGGAACCGTTGTGGCAAACCAGGCGAGCGCTGTTTTCCATTCAGCAGAATCCTGTTTGATCGCCTCTTCCTTCTTTAGCAAATTCAGAGCACTCACAATTTCTGCACTCGGGCCTGCGTTTCCGAGCTCCGCTGTCGGAGATTCCCGGTCCGTCACTCCCAGCCGAAAGCGGCCGATCGTGTGTTTCGTATTGGGATGGTTGAACCGCAGTTCGATGGTGAGCCGCGTTCCGCCTTCGTTGCCGACTGGCGAGGCAAAATCGAAGACGGCCGCCTGGTCCTTGCCGATTCCTCCCACGTCGACAGCCCAGCCGCTGATCGGGTCCTGATCGATCGATGCCGCGACAGAGAGAGCCCCGGCGTTCTGCTGATGAGTTGCCCGCGCGGCTTTCAAAATCGCGACGGTGCCAGAGCTGCCGGGAGACTGCGGCTGAGCAGTCACTTGAAAGTTGCCCAATGCGAAATTGCCGTTGGCGGCTCGGCCCGGGCCTTTTTGCGGCAGCGAGTCGTGCTTCAGCGCCTCAAGCCGGATCGCCCGCAGGTTCAGTCGCTTCGTCGTCGCGACGACTGTGATGACCTCTTTGTCCGGCGCGTTTCCGGTTGACAGGTACGAGCCGTCGGGCTGTCGCTCGAACTTTGTGCCGGCCGTTGAGGTCACGGACTCGATCTTCAGATCTTCCCAGGCACTCAGACCCTCGCCCGGTTTGTAGTCCTTCAGCCAGTCCAGGAACTTCGTCGCCAGGTCGGTTTTCTCAAAGTCGGCAGCCTGCTTTTCCAGACGAGCCAGCTCGATCTCCCACGCGGCTTTGCGTTTGAGATTTTCTTCGGGCTCAAGGTTGAGCTCCGTTTCACAGCGGATCGCCTTGCCGAACGCCGCGACGATGCGGTAGTAGTCGCGAGTCGGGATCGGGTCGTATTTGTGATCGTGACAGCGGGCACAGCCGATCGACAGGCCGAGGAACGCGACGCCCGTCGTCGTCACCATGTCGTCGAGTTCGTCGTACCGGGCCGATTCGAATTCGACTTCCGTCAGCTGAGTCGGAAACGTTCCGGCCGACAGAAATCCGGTTGCGGTATTCGCCAACGGGTTGTCCGGCGCGAGCTCATCGCCGGCCAGCTGCCAGCGGGCAAACTGATCGTACGGCATGTCCTGGTTGAAGGCCTTGATGAGGAAGTCGCGGTAGTGGTAGGCGTTCGGCCGGTAGTAATCGTGCTCGCCACCGAACGACTCCCCAAACCGCGCGACGTCCATCCAGTGCCGCGCCCATCGCTCGCCGTAGTGCGACGATTCGAGCAGCCGGTCGATCAACTTCGGCCAGGCTTGCGGATCCTTGTCGCTCTCAAACGCGGTTACTTCCTCGGGAGTCGGTGGCAGGCCGAGCAGGTTGAAGGAAGCTCGGCGGATCAGCACACGCCGCGCGGCGGTTTCATTCGGGGTGAGGGCATTCTCGATCAGCTTTGCCGCGATGAATCGGTCGATCGGAGTTTGCGTCCACGAATCGAGATCCGTATTCGGAGGCGAGTCCACCTGAAGCGGGCGGAACGACCAGAACTGCCGATCCTCGTCGGTGACCCTCATCGGCGGGCGAGTGGCGGTCTGCTCCACAAGCGGCTTGTCGTAGGGAGCTCCCAGGTCGATCCATTTTCGGATCGCAGCGATTGAATTCGGCGGCAGCTTTGGAGCCTTGAACGGCATGTGCGGCTCTTCGGCATGTTCGATCAGCTTGACTAGGTGCGAGTCCTTTGCAGTCGCCTCGACGTAGCCGCTTTCAATGAGCTTCTCGCGGCTCGACAGATCGAAGTCGCCTTTGACCGAACCGCCGCCGTGACACTTCAGGCATTTTTCGTGAAGAAGCCCTCGCACTTCCTTCTTAAACAAAGCCAGCCCTTCGGCACTCTGATTCGGAGCTTTCGCGTCGGCCGGTTGTGTTTGCCCGGTTTGACCGAAAACCCCAGCTTGAGCGAATACCACAGCAGCGAGGCCGCCGAGAAAGACACCAGTCGTCGCGAAACGGATGGACATTTTTTTTGCCCTGAGAGGGAAACCGCTGGTCAAACCGCATTCTGACGAATCGGGGACTGATTCGGCAATCAGCGTGACAAATCGGCCGATTTCCGCCACAGATTCCGGTCCCGGCGGTTCTCAGGGCGAAGACTCGCAATTGCCATTTTGAATCGGTAGTCTCGTACCCTGTCGCCTGCGGGCGGCGTCCCTCCGCTGACTGTCTCCCCACCAGAATCCGGCTTTCACCACGTTCCCGGCGAAAGCTTTCCCTGTTTCCTTTTGGCGAGAGCCTCAATCCAGTCGTACTCAATTTGTGAACGTTGAGCGGGTGCCTCCCGGCTCGCGACCTGGCTGGATTTCTCCGCTCTCCCACAGAACCTGAACACAGCCTGGTGCATGACCGGGCCGAACTTTTGAGGAGTCAACCGATGCGTAATCTCACGCTGAGTCTCAAACAATGGGCCTGTGCCCTGGCCGTACTGGCCATCGCGACTGGTGCCCAGGCCGCCGAATATGGCGACCTGACCGGCCAGTTCGTGCTCGATGGAGCCATTCCGAAGCTGGCACCGAAAGTTATGAAGGGAGACGCGAAGGTCCGCGATCCTCAGTGCTGTTCGGTTCAGGACGTTTCCAACGACACGCTGGTCGTGAACAAGGACAACAAAGGCATTCAGCACATTTTCATTTATCTGAAATCGATCAGCTCGAGCCAGATCCACCCGGAACTCAAAGCATCGAAAAAGAAGGAAGTCGAGTTTGACCAGAAGGGATGTCAGTTCACACCACACTCGCTTCTCGTGCGAACTGATCAGCAGGTCGTCGTCAAGTCAGGCGACAACATTCCTCACAACACTCATACCATTCCGATTTTCAATAAGGGCGAAAACTTCATCGTCGCTGCCAATGATCGGGTTGGTATCAAGATGCCAAAGTTCACGATCAAAGAGCGACTGCCGATCGAAGTGAAGTGCGACATTCACGGATGGATGAGTGCCCGGTGGCTGATCCTTGACCACCCTTACGCAGCCATCACGGATAAAGACGGCAAGTTCACCATTCCCAAAATGCCGGCTGGTGAATACGAATTCATCGTCTGGCACGAAAGAGTCGGCTACATCGACAAAGCCATGAAGGTCGTGATCGATGGCGACACCAAGCTGAAGGAAGTCAAAGTCGACGTCGCGAAATTCGAAGTCAAAGACGACGAACTCGCCAAATAGCCGAATCGCGGACGCCAGCTTGAATGAATGCCCCGAGTGCCGTCTGGCCTCGGGGCTTTTTTATTTCCGCCTTCGCTCAGCAGCCCGTTGAATTAGGAAAGCGGCACGGCGCAAGCCACTCGGTACTGGCGAGGTCGCCAGTCAAGTTGCTTCTCGCAGCCTTCACGACAATCACCAGAACGCCGCGAATTCGGGGTTGCCAGATTTCAAGATTCCAGAAATGATTGATGAAGTTCGTGCTGACGCAGCACGAGTGGGTACCGAGCACCGTGCGGTCCGGGCTGGCCCCGACCGCGGTCAACTCAGGAATTCATAAGAAAGGAGGTGGTCGAGTGATATGTGATTTATCCAGCCAGCGAGGTGCGGTCCGTTGAGGCCACCGGCGGGTGGTTTCGACACCACCTCCTCGTGCAGCACAATCGCTGACGAGACTTCGCCCGGCTCTCCGTAAGGGGAGTCGGGTTTTCTTTTGCGCCGACGGAAGCTCACAACAGATCGCGCATCATCAATAAAAGAAGCCCGAGCCTCATCGAGGCCGGGCTCTTGAATCGTCTGCGAGAACGCTTTTTCCTACGGAGCGTCGTCAATCACGACGATCGCCGCTTCGGTCGCCACCGGCCCTCCGAGCTGCGACGACGTCACTTCCATGCGAATCTTTGGACGGCCCGCCTTGCGAGCTCGAAGCGTGATCTGAAAATCGACGGACGCTTTCTCGCCGATCTCAGGAATCGGAGCTGAAGCAACGATCGGCTCCTGTCCGGTCGCTGTCAGCGTAATCGGCTGCCGCTGCAGCCGCACCGGACCGCGAGCGGTGACAAACTCAAACCCTTCCGGAAGGATCAGCGACAGTTGCACGTTCGAATCCGGGCCTGTTCCCCGATTCAGAATCGTCGCATCCACAGTGAACTCGTCGTTCGCGAGGACCGTCGCCGGTACATTGTCGAGGTTGATCGACAACGCCGCGATTCCCCGGACCGAGATTTCCGACTCAACTTTGCTCGCCGGCTGGCCTGGCCCGCTCAACTGAGTCAGCGTCGTGTGCGTTCCAAATGTCTTTGCCATCAGCGACGCCTGAAGCGTCAGGTTCGCTCCGGCCGCCACGCTGGGCAATTGCCACTTCACTGAGTGCGAGGTTGCATCGTAGCGACCGTTATTTGTTGCACTGAGAAACTGAACTTCCGCTGGCAGCCGACTCGTCACAATGGCACCCGGCGTTGAAGCCGTGCCGGACGCATTCGCAACACTGACTGAGTGGACTGCCTTCTGACCAACGAGAACCTGTTTCCCCGGAACCGATTTCAGAGACAGACCCGCAGCACCAGCAATCTCAATCACTGAACTGGCCTCGGATTTCAAACCGCCGTCGGCCGTAATCGTCGCTCGATTCGTGAAAGTTCCAGCCTTCACGGCCTTCAGTTCCAGGTCGGCGGCAAACGTCCGGCCCGCCTCGATCGTACCCACATCGTACGTCAGGTCGGGGCCGGTCTCGTGTTCAAGACCAGCCGGAATAATGTCCTGCAGTCTGACATTCAACGCGTCCTGCTGACTGTTGTTGGTTACGCGGAATTTCAGAACAACCGTTTCACCAGATGAAGCCTTCGCGGGAGTTTCGACGGTCAGCGTCAAGGGCGATTTCGGAGCCGTTCGAACTTCCGTTCTTGCGGCCACTTCCGTCACGAAACTCACAGTTGCGACACTCCCGATTTCCCCTTCGGAGATCGGAATGACTTTCACGAGGATGCTCGTTGACTCACCGGCCGGAAGTTTTCCGAGACGCCAGATCAGTTTCGTGCCGACCATGACCGCCTGCGGGCGAGTCCCAATGAGCTTGCAACCTTTTGGAATGTGATCCTCGACGACCAGTTGATCCGCCGTCGCGTTGCCGCGATTCGTCACGTTGACCGAGTAGACCATCGGTTGGTCGAGCAGTGCTTCCTCGGGAGCGACTTTTTCAATCGTCAGTTCCGGCCTCAAAGCCGGGAGCGGTCCGTTCGGCGGAATCGTCGCATCGCCAGTGACGTTCGTCACAAGGGCCCCCGACGCTTCTGTCCGAACCGTCGTCCTGACAGGCTCAGCTTCGGTTGCTCCAAAGGGGAGCGACTCCAACGGCTCCGATGCGGCACCGATTGCAGGCTCCGCCGCCGATTCCTTGATAGCAAACGGGTTCGCAGGCTCAGTCGGGAAAAGCTCGGTATCGTTGCCTCCGAGTTCTGCATCACCACCGAGAAGTGGCGGGCCGCTCGGTGTCCCCGTTTCCGGGATTGGCTGAAACGGATCACTACCAAATGGTTTGTCTTCGAGTTGACCGCTGGTCAGGATCAGTTCCCCGGGCTCCTTCTGAGGCTCACCAGAATCAGGCAGCGAGCCGGGACTTTCCGCGACGGCCGACTCGACTGGCAGATTGCGAAACTTCATGAGCTGATCGATTTCTTTCAGCACGGTTTCCGGACGATCGTCCAGCGGGCTGTATTTGACGGGAAGCTCGAGTGCCGCGTTGGCCAGTTCGCGCCCCGTGTCGAGTTCGCCCGCATCGACAGCACGTCGCGCCGCGGCAACGAGTTCCAACGCTCGCTTTTTTGCTTCGTTAGCCGAGTCCTGCGGAAGCGATTCCAGTCTGGGTGCCGCCGCCGTTGCCGTTGCCGTTGCCGTTGCCGTTGCCGTTGCCGTTGACTTCGTGGCGAACGGGTTGGTGGCGAACGGATTGACTTCTGCACCTGGAGCTGGCTCAACGA
>JAQBVJ010000188.1 GCA_027623235.1 Planctomycetota bacterium | reverse complement strand
TTGTCCTGACAACGCTCAATACGCGGAATTCAGCAGGGATTTCGGGTGTTTCACAAACTTGTGCCAAAACGGTCGCTTGTTCTGGGGCTAGATGAGGGCTATCTGCGAGACATGCTGGAGGCCGTCGACAAGATTCTTGTCCGAACCGCGACACTCGCAAAAGCGGATTACGACGCGGATGAGGATCGGTAGATCGTCTTCACACATCTCGTTCAAGTCATCGGCGAGGCGGCGTCTCGCGTGGCTTCCGATGAACGCGACCGGCTCTCACAGATCCCGTGGAAGCAGATCATCGGCACCCGACATCGAATCGTTCATGACTACATCCATGTGGACACGGATATCCTGTGGGAAATCGTGTCCGTTCACATTCCAGAACTCCGCGAGTTGCTTGCGGCCGTGCTGGAGTAGCGTTTGGGATTGCCGCTTCCGTTTTCATTCGGCAAAGTGATTGGATCGGCTGGCGCGGACTGCTCCGCCATGACGATTTCCATTCAATGACGAATCTTCCGCCTCTCTGGATGAGATGAATGTCCCACCTCGGCCATGCCTTTGAGAATTACAACCCCCTTGTGCGGGAAGGGCTCACGCTGCTCAGCCGGCGGAACATGTTGAAGGCCGGTCTGGCCGGGATGGCCGGGCTGAGCGTGCCTGAACTGCTCCGTCATCGGGCCATCGCGGCCGAGTCCGGAAAACCGATCAGCCACAAGAGCGTGATCCTTCTCTGGATGGCCGGCGGACCGTCGCACATTGACACGTGGGATCCAAAACCGCATCGGCCGTTTAATAATCGTGGCCCGTTCAGCCCGATCCAGACAGCTCAGCCAGGCACGTTCATTTGCGAGCATCTGCCGAAGCAGGCAGCGATGCTCGACAAGTTTTCGATCATTCGTTCGGTTGACTGCCGGAAGAGCAGCCATCAGCCCAACCAGGTGATGCAGACGGGCAATCGCGAGGCGGCCCCTCGGTCGAATCCGAAGGGCGACAAGTATCCGGCCATCGCGTCGATCATCGCGAAACACTGTGGAGCCAACGATCCCGCAATGCCACCTTCGGTCGCCTTCTTCAAACACACCTCGCACGTCGCGTGGGGCGGCTGGCTCGGTCGGCAGTACGACCCGTTTGTCGGCAACAAGGCGGCCGTGCTGCCGGAACTCGATCTGCTGGGAAAATCGCTCAACCGGAATTCCGGCGCCGACGTTTTCCGGCTGCCTTCCGAGTTGAGTTTCGACCGGCTCGGCGACCGGCGAGCCCTCATGCAGGACTTTGACCAAATCCGAACTGGCCTGGACCAGGGTGGTTCGATGGACGCGCTGGATCATTACGGTCAGCAGGCGTTCGACATGGTGCTCGGCCGGAAAGCTCAGCAGGCGTTCGACCTGAACCGAGAGCCGGAATCCGTCCGGGCCCGCTACGGAGACCACCTGTGGTGCCAGCAGACGCTGCTTGCGCGGCGACTTGTCGAGGCCGGTGTCAGCTTCGTGACGCTCGACCTGAGTTACCACACCGCCTCGGGCACGTGGGACAACCACGGAATTCCCGGCGGCGTTTACGGTGGGATTTCAAAGGGCCTCAAACCGCTGCTGCCGACTTTCGATCATCTTCTCACAACGCTCGTCAGCGACCTGGACGAACGAGGCCTTCTGGACGAGTGCCTGGTCATCGCGATGGGCGAGTTCGGACGGACGCCGAACATGGGCACGCAGGGCAGCACCGACGGCCGCAACCACTGGCCAGTGGTCATGTCGATGAGCATGGCCGGCGGCGGCTTCCGTCACGGTCAGGTCATCGGAGCCAGCGAAAACGACGGAGCCCGCATCAAGGACCGCCCGGTCACACCGGCGGATCTCGCGGCGACGATTTATCACCACATGGGCGTGCCGCTCGACCTGACCTACGACGACGAACGAGGCCGCCCGCGATACACCGTCGAAGAAAACGGCCAGCCGCTCGCTGAGCTGGTGTGAGGAATCCTTAATGGGCACATTCTCGACTCCAGTCACGATTCGGAACGTCGTTAAGCGAGACCTCGAAGCTGAGCTTGGCCCATTCCTCGTTGACACCGGGAGCGAATACACGTGGGCTCCGGGTCAGGCGCTTGAGACGCTTGAGATCGGCCGCGAGAAAAAAGACCTGACATTCGTCATGGCCAATGGCGTGCAGATCACCCGGAGCGTTGGATTTGCAATCGTCCAGGTGGCCGGAACATTTACGGTCGATGAGGTCGTATTTGCTGAAGATGGAGACCTCCTGCTTCTCGGGGCACGGTCGCTTGAAGGTCTGAACCTGATGGTTGACTCAAGCGGCAAAAAACTGGTGGCCGCAGGGCCGCTGCCGGCTGCGACCGGATCTCACTGATGACGAATCCGCTGCTGACCTTCGTTGAGGAACTCTTCGTCACGGGACGAGTCCGTCTGTCAACAGACGAGCCCCCGACCGAAGACGACATCGCTGATGGCCTCACCAGAGTCGTGGAGTTCGAGCAGTCACTGCGGCTCGACCTGCCAGGATCTCCGCCGGACGTTGACGAGGGCGCGCTGCGATGGGCACTCGTCACTTTTTACCAGGCGTGCCAGTTCCAGGTTTACCGGCATCTCGGCACGACGAAACTCGCTGAGCGGTTTGCGGACGATCCGCCGCGCGGAGCGACGGCCGAGGCTCATTATTCGGTCGATCTCGTGTTTCGCTTTCTACCGGATCTCGTGAAGCTCGCGCGAAGCGGCTCGCCCGAGGACCCTTTGTTGGCGGCTCTGACCGGCTGGTGCGAGCAGTGGCCGCTGTCCTCAGTCGGCGTCAGCGACCTCAACCCGCCGCACTGCGAGCCGATCCTCACCGGCGAGTGCCTGCTGCGGCTGTACGTGGACCGGATCCTGCGAACTCAGGACACCTCGCGCCTGTCGGACCAACGAATCCGCAACGAAGTCTCTCGCGCAGTCGGAGCGTTTCCGGAACTGGTCTCCGCACCGGAATTTACGTCGTCGTAAGACATTTCAAAGCGAACCAGAACTGTTTTTCAACGCCGATCGAAACGGGATGATGCCTTGATCGAACCACAGATATTCATGGGGCTCGCCATCGCCACGCTTTGCGTTGTGGCCATCGCCAATGAACGGTGGCTGCTGACCAGAACTCGTAAGGGGCAACGCATCGTGGAGCGATTTGGCGACCGCCGGGCTCGGTGGGTCGTTCGAGCAGTCTTTGGAGTCGGAGCACTTTTCGGCGGCGCGCTCGCGAGAGGCCTCATCAACCCAGTCCATTGGAACTGACGGAAACTTCCAACGTTTTCCACTGCCGTTTTCAGGTCCGTCCGATGCCACTTTGTGAGAATCGCGTCGAGCTGGCTCGACGCTTGACGACAGCTTGCTTTCACGGCCAGAGTGGCCATGAATGGCAGTCGACGAGTGCCCACATTCGTAAACTGCCACCAGGATTCGCAACTTGATTCACAGTGGCCGGGCCACAGGAGCCAGCATGTCAAGCGGGGCATCAATCACGCCGGGATTCAACTACGACGAAGCCGTCACGATGCTGGAACTGGCTCAGCAGAGCAATATCGACGCGCCCGGCCAGCCCGACTCAACGACAAAGGGGCTTCCGCCGGTCCCCGATCCGCCTGCCAACTGGAAGCTGCGGAGCGACCTCACTCCGACGAACACGACGCTGCTCGATAATTTCTGGAAGGTCTGGCAGAACAGCGACAATCCAAAACAGTATGCCGTCGCCGTTCGAGGAACGGTGGGCGCAGCCCCCAGCATCCTGACCGACGTGCTGCTGCCGATGCTGCCTGCCCGCATGCAGATTGGCCCGGCTGAAATGAACTTTGCCCGGGCCGAACCCGATAGCCCGGTCGTTGCCGGAGTTCATGCAGGGTTCGCATTAAGCGCGGTTCTGATGCTGGGCACTACGGACAAACCACTCACTGCCGTGTTGACCCAGATCGCAAAAGATCCCGATGCCGAACTGTTTATTACCGGTCACAGTCAGGGGGCATCCGTCGCGCTGCTGCTGAACTCGTTCATTTATCACAGCCCGCACTTCTCACAGATTCCCACAAAGGCCTACGTCTTTGCTCCGTCAAAACCCGGCAACGATCACTATTCCTACGACCTGGATCAGAATCTGAGCGTGAAGGGACTTTGCTTCTCAGTCATCAATTCCCAGGACTGGGTTCCGCAAACCGCGCTGACCCTTCAAGGCCTGAAGGCGATGAATCAGCCGAATCCCGTGCACGAATTCAACGGGGATCCCAATCCGGAAATTCCTTTCCTGCTCCGCAAACTGATCGACCTTGTCGATGACGCGGAGAAAGCGGTTCAACGCGGACTGGAACACATCCTCGGAAAGGTCCAGGACAAGATTGCCGATGAGTCGCTGCATCTCCTCGATCCGCATGGCCAGCCGTCACCAACGGCCGTCGCCGACTTCAAAGAATTCGTCGGCTCCATGCTGACCCGTCTGCTGCCGTCGCTCAACTACGTGACCGCCGGAGCCACTGTGCCGATCTTCGGCGTTCCCGGAGCCAACCCGGACGACAACGGTCAGTTCGACTTCTTCTGGCAGCACCATCTCGGGCACTACTACGAGTACCTGAAAGCCCAGTACGGACCGTAAGTCACGGCCCGAAAATTAAACCGGCAATTGAATCAGCCGGCACGCGTTAGCGTCCGGTTTTCCGTGTTCCTAACTCGGCAGTTTTGCAACGTATTGCTGTGTAGCACGTTACAGCATTAAACCATGCGTTTGCAAGGAGTTATGGGTTTTCAGCTGTTGTCAGGTTTGGTCAGGGGTGATCAACGTTAGTCATGATTTTGTCACAGTGTGACAGCGGTTCCGGGACGTTGCTCCAGCGATGGAGCAATGTGATGAAGAGTTTTCGAAATGTTGAACTTCCTCCGCCGAAAAGTGGCGGCCAGCACCTGTTGCTCGGCGTGTGCCGTATTAGCACTGAACGTCAAAATGAGATGAGTCTCGGCGATCAGCTGGCTCTTTATGACGAATGGGCAAAAAAAGAATACCCAGACGGATATGAAATGGAAGAGATTTCCAGCCGAGACAGTGGCGAGGCACTCGATCGCGCTGAGTTTTTGGATGTCACTGAGCGAATTGAGTCAGGTCGGTACGACTGCGTTGTGACAGAAGACCTGGGACGTATTGCTCGCCGTATACATGCCGTGTTGCTGTGTGAGGCGGGGGAAGACTCCCGAACCAGAATCGTCGCCATTAATGATCGTGTCGACACCTTCGTCAGTGGGTGGAAGCAGAACGCTATGTTCGCCTCGATGCGGCATGAGTCCTATAACGAAGATACGTCCTTCCGAATTCGGCGGAGTCTCAAGGGGCGATTTGCAACCGGCAAACTCCCGCTAAGGTTGATTGCGGGCTATGAGTCTGATGGCCCCGGTTGCCTGGAAGAGAATTGTCACAAAAAGCCAGAAGCCATTGCTATATATGACGAATGGTTTGATCGGCTGGATCGCGGTCAGTCCTTCGCGCAGATTGCTGACTGGCTGAATGAGATTCAATTTCCTGTGGGCCCAAATGTTCGGAAAGCTGATTGGAACGGCACTCTGGTCGGGCAGGTTACTCGGAACCCGTTACTCAAGGGGTTGCGGATCCGGAACAAGCTGGTATCAGAGAGAAACAATCGGACGGGCCGCCGAAAATCCGTCAAAGCGGATGACGACAAGATTCAAGAGCGTGAAGTGCCGCACTTGGCCTTCATTGAGCCGACTCGGTACGACAGAATTCTTAGAAAAGTGAAGGAACGTAATTCCAAGTATGTGAATGGAATTGCAAAGGCCAACAACAGCTTGACCGGACGAACGCGAAAGGATACGCGCTGGCCCGCTCAACAATTGCGGTGCGGAATCTGTGGGCGAAATTTCGTATTGGGAGGGCACGGACGCAAAGATCGCATGATGTGTGACGGTGCTCGCCGCTATCAGTGCTGGAACGCGATGACGATTGACCGCCCCGATCTCGCCATGGCGATAGCGGATCGAGTTCGTCGTGAGATCGTGGAACTGCCGGAGTTTGATGCCAACTGGGAAGAACAGCTGCGAATTGAAGCCAGCAGGCTGTCCTGCAGTAAAGCCACGAAGCTGGAGCAACTTCAAAAGGATCGAGACAAGAAGATCCGCGAAGTTGAGAATCTCGCGAAGGCGATTGCCAACGGAAGTTCCAGTGAAGCGCTGTTCAGACTATTGAGCGAGACAGAGAGTCGTGTGCGTTTGTTGACAGATGCCTGTCAGGAAACCGAGAGCCAGATGCAGGAAACAATTGTCATTCCAACGGCAGATCAGATCCGCGAGATCTGTGATTCAACGTTTCTCAACTTGGCTGTCGAATCGCGAGAATTCGGCGATGTCATGCGTGAGGTTGTCAGCGACCTGTTCGTGTTGCCCTACCGCCTGATCGACGGAGGGCACATTGAGCCTCGCTGCCGATTTACGCTGAACCTCAGCTTTCTGGATGAGATTCAAATGCCGAATGATGTGAGCCAGTTGCAGACAAGCTGCCACGTCGATCTCACGAAGTCACCGCAACGAGTTGAATTTATGTCGCGGGTAACGAGCCTGCGAAGAAACGGCATGAGTTTCCGAAACATTGCGGCCGAATTGGGTATCACGATGCCCGCTGCACAATATGCAGCAAAGCTGCAGAGGCTGATGGATTCGCTTGCAATTACGGATCCGTGGGCTCCTGTTCGAACTGAAGCTGACGCCATCGTCTACTTCAAACGACTTAAGAACCCACGCCATCAATTCAAACCGATGAAGGGCTTCACACCACGATTTCCGGAGGACACTGACAGCCAATAAAGCCAGACTCCATCTTCCAACCAAACTTCCATTGACCTCTGCAGCCAAACGTTGCGGAGGTTTTTTTATTGAGGACTGGCCTATGCCAAGAAAAGTTGAAAGCAATACGTCGACACTTCGCCTGTTAAACCTGTGGGCACGCGAAGTCATCACACGGTTTAGGATGGAACACAACGCAAACCAGTCTCGACTTCCGGCGGACGAACTTGTGTTAGAACCTGAAGTCTCAGAGTTACGTCATCCGAGGAACGAATGTGAACGGGACTGAAGCAATTAACGAATTCAGCATTCACACCCCGCTGTGGAAAAGTCGAGACGACGTACGGGGCAGTGTTGTCGGGGCTGTTGCCCCGACGACACAGCCTTTTTTTTAGATATCGGACAGTATCTGCTACGCCAAATAGAATGATGGAGCAGGGGCCGTGCTGTCAGGCAAGCTGCTAGTGAAACTGGTCTCGCCCTGGGCCGCTGATCTTGCTCCACTTCATCAGTGGAAACGTGATCTGGGTTGTCGTCGCACAGTGTCCCGTTTGTTGAGGCAAGGTTACTCGATCGGCGATTGGGCAATCTGAACTGGTCAAAACGGGACACCGTGTAACGTCTGGACAAAAGACCAAAAGAAACGTCATTATGGTCGTGTCCGTTGGCACTCAAACGCATGTTTTAATACGCCGAAGTGATGTCATTTTGCTTGCTCAAGTCGGCGAAGTTGTCACAAGTAAACTGTGACCTGTAGTCCGGAAATCTTCTGTTGTAATTCGGCTGTCAGCCATGAAACTCGCGGGTCCACGGCCTTTTAGCCGAGGTTTGTAGCGGTCGCTCAAAATCAGGAATCCCCTAACGCTTGGCTGGGTAGCAGCTTACGACTCGCAATCTGATTAAGGTTTACCGCACATCTTCATCAGAGGGCGCGCACGAAACCTTGATTGCGTTTTTTGATTCGCGAACAGCGATCGTGATTGCAATTTTCATGTATCAGGGCGAAATCTTTGGCCTCGCACGTTCGATCCTTGACGCCTGCAGAGAGTCCGCCACGACAATCGAGTCAAACTGCTAAGGTTCTGATCCGCCCTCCAATTCAACATTCGATTTTGCTCAAATCCTGACATCAAAATTGATGCGAATTCGGATACGTTCGTTTCCTGCCCCGGTCGCGCAGACCGGGCGCACGAAGCGAAATCGTGGCTGTATCACTTTGACTGCGTAATCCGATGCAGATCCGCAGACTTCGCGAATCAGATTGGCCGCTGTGGACGTGGACCTCACCACCGCGCGCATGGACTCGCTGAGTCTGGATGACAAGCTGCCTATTCGGCCGGAGACAAGATCAGCGTCGGAGTGTGTCATTCGCTACACGGATTCTGCATTTTTCTGGTTTTGCGCGCTCAATCGCCGTTGCGGCGGCGGCTATAAGACTGTTGGAAGTCATTTGGACCATTTCAATTCACAGTCCAGGCCGGGGGAAACACGATGACCACAATCCTGAAAATCGGGCTTTTCGCTCGTTTCTACAGCGGCGGCTCGAAGCTGAGCTTGCCACCCGCAGTGTGGAATCGGGCCATGCAGTGGCCGCACGAAGAGACGGTCGGCGAGTTGTGGACGGGCATCCGTTGAGCGGTCGTACCGAAGCCGACCGACCGGCCACCGCTGTCAGAGAGTTTTCCAGAGCGTTCTCAACGTATATGTGACGAGCGGTTGAAAGGCGCAGGCCGTGGCGGTTCGCCGCAGGTAGCCTGCAATCTGATGGATGTTTTCGCCCACGAACCACAAACTTACGTTGCACCAGAGTCGCTGCTGAGGAACCCACGCCATCTCTCCATCAGTCGATGAATCTCGCCCGCGGCTGGAGGACTTTCAGCAGTTCCTCACACTGCTGGCTCGTGCACATCTCGGGCCGCAATTGCAGTCTCGGGTGGACGTGTCTGACATCGTGCAGCAGACACTGCTGGAAGCACATCGCAAACTCGATCAGTTCCGTGGTTCCACGGAAGCAGAAATGGCAGCGTGGTTGCGGAAGATGCTGTCGTTCAACGTCCAGGATCTGCTACGTGCCCAGGGACGCCAGAAACGCAACGTGGCTCGTGAACAGTCGCTCGATGCGAGTCTGGATGAAACATGCTCGCGGCTGGAAGCCTGGATCGAAGCCGTCCAGACATCCCCCAGCGGACGAGTCTCACGCGACGAACAGATTGTCCGACTGGCATGGGCGATGGAGCAGCTTCCAGAAACGCAGCGGATGGCGGTCGAACTGCACCACCTCCATGGGTTGTCACTGGCTGAAACCGCCGGGCAACTGGACTGCACCACACCAGCCATCGCCGGTCTGCTGCGTCGTGGACTGAGCCGGTTGCGCGAACTTCTTGACGAACCCGAATCAAAGGTCTGTTCATGACACGCCCTGACATCGACGATGAGTCGACGCTGATCGATGAAGTGATTGCGGAGTACATCAGCAGTGAAGATGCCGGTGCGTCGATCGATCGGGAAACGCTCATGGCTCAGCATCCCGACCTGGAGACGGACCTGCGTCAGTTCTTCCGTGACCGCGATCGTTTTCGCAAGGCCGCCCGCCCACTCAGCATGGCCACATCGCACCATCAGGACCACGTTACAAAGCTTCGCTACGTCGGCGACTTCGAAATTCTGGAGGAAACTGCCACAGGAGGCATGGGTGTCG
>JAQBVJ010000049.1 GCA_027623235.1 Planctomycetota bacterium | reverse complement strand
TGCGGCTCGGCAGGAGCCTCGCCCTCCCAATTACGAACCCTTATTCGTGGGACACGATCCTCAGCATGGCGATCGTTTCTTCCAGGGGCAGCCCGACGACGTTGCTGAGGCTGCCTTCGACCCGCGTGACGAAAACGCTCGCGGCTCCCTGGATCGCGTAGCCGCCCGCCTTCCCGCGGGACTCGCCGGTTTTCAGATACCAGTCGAGCAGACGGTCCGCGTCTGGCCTCATCGTGACTTTCGTTGAGCAGACACGTGTGAGGACTCGCAGGTTCTCGTGGTTTGGTCGGCCATCCTGAATCGGCACGCGGGCAAGGCAGACTCCGCTGAGGACTTCGTGTGTCTTCCCCGCGAAGTAATTTTGAAACCAGAGCCGCACCGTTTCATCGAGCGATTCTTCCGGCGGTTGTCCGAGCGACAAATGTCTGCCATCCGGGCCGGTTGCGACGACTGTTGTGTCTCCCGTGAGAATGAGGACGTCCTTCGCTCCACCAGGAATCAACGATGAGTCCGCCTCGAACTGCCTCAACACATCCGCCAGTTTGGCCCGGGCAACCTCGACGATGCGTTCGTCAAACTGGTCCCGTGTTGTGAGGTCGTCGAACCCGGCCTCGACTAACGAGTCGGGCGAGCAAACGTGAATCCGCTCCCGTGACACGAGATGGCTGAGCAATTCCAGCCGGCGCGGAGATCGCGATCCGAGGATGATTGGTGTTTCCGTCATCGAGCTCGCGTCTCCTGGTAGCAGCCCACAGTTTGATTGTGAATCTAATTTAGAAGCAGGTGTCGCCGGGCAGTTCCGATGCCTGCCGGATCCAGCTTGCGACGAGTTCCTCGTCGAACTCGTCGTCCTCGTGGATGTGGAAGTAGCGAGTACTCTTTGTTTTGGATTCGACAGGCGGAAGTGGATGCAGAGACGTGCCGTTCAGGAAAGCCACCTTGACGTACTTCGTGATGCAGTGAAAGGCGAGGAACCAGCCTTGATCCTCGACGCCGTAGAAGGGTGTGTTCCACCTCACAGCCTTTCGGACGTCGGGCACGGAGCGCTCGATGATCGCGTCGAGGTGGCGCCCGACGTCCCCTTTCCAGCCTGGCATGGCCGCGATGTAGGCCTGAACGGGCGCGTCGCCGTCGGCTTTGGGGATCTGAGGATTACCGCCGGAGAGGAGCTTCGGTTCCGCAGTGACCGGCTCGGCAGCATCCTTCTTTGAGACCTTCGCCGATTTCCTGGAAGCCTTGCGAGCCATTGAGGTGACCTGACTGCCCATTGAATAGGTTAGCGGCACGGCACACGCCGTCCGGTCAGAGCGCGGTTTGACATGCAAAACCGGGCGGCTTGCTCCGCTACAGGGTTTGGACTTTTTCAGTGGCCTGCCGGGTGACGCTCAGATCTGTGACCCAGCGGTCGGTGTCATTTTGATGCTGACGATCTTGCTCACCGTTCCCTGGTAACGGGCCAGGTTCTTCATGCGGTCCCACTCGGGGTGCTTGCGGAATCCAACCCAGTGCTCATCGTGAGCTTCCGGACTGTCGGCGGAGAGCATGTAGGTCAGGTTCGGGACGTCGCCGGAGATCAGTGTCTCGCCAAAAAACACGGGGGCGAGTTTCACATCTTTCATGATGGCGATCTCGCCTTCGTTGAACATTTCGACTTTGAGCTTTGCCAGGTGCTCGTTGTGGCTCTCGTAGATTCGCAGTTCGACAAGCCGCGAGGCGCTTTCCGTTGACGGGGCTGCGAGGACCGGCATTCCTTTGAAGGCTCGCAGCAGGCGGCTTTCGATCCGGGTGAAGGCCGCGTCTTTTACCGGCAGAGCAAAGTAATCGGCCGCAGCTTTGTGGTAGGCCTCGTCCTGTTCGAGCTTGTCGTTCTGCATCGCCAACTGGTCCAGCGAGGCGTACGGGATCACGACGAAGACCGACGCGTCTTTCTCGTCGACGTTCTGAAAAATGCCGATCCGATCAATGCCCTGGCGATTCAATGCTGGTCGAAGTGCGGTCTCAACAAAGTTGAGCACGACCTTCTGTTTGGCAGCGTCACCGTTGCGGTAAGTACGCAGCTCGTAGAATTCCTGCTTTGCTGCCGGGTCGGCTGCGGAGACCGGAGAAGTGTCGCTTGTCGACAGCGCCGCGGCGGCTGCGATTGAGCCGGCAAGAAAGTCTCGGCGCGGAATATTCTGAGTCATCGTGGAATCTCCTGGGGGGTGTCCGTGAATCTTTTGTCGCACAACTGACTATGAAATGGACTCTTCCGAATGTCCAACGAGGTCGTCTGGGATGACACCCGCCCGGCGTTCGACGATCCTGCGGGATTGCTGGTTCCGCCAACTCACCAGGAGGTTGACGATGCTCAGGTCACTTCTTTTGTCCGGGCTGCTTGCAGCGGGTCCTTTTCTGACGGCTGCGGCTCAGGATGCGAAGCCGGCGACGAAGGTTGCCGGCGTGGTCAGTGTTTACCACTACAACTCGCACGCCGACGTGATTGTCGGCCGGACTCTGCGAGGTTACTCGCTGCTCGATCAGGAGCCTCGCCCGAACCTGCAGCTGATGTCTCTGTTTACCGATCAGGTTCCGAAGAACGACATCAGCCGTGAGGCGTCGAAGAAGTACGGTTTCCCGATTTACGATTCCGTCCGGGAAGCACTCACGCTGGGTGGCGACAAGCTCGCGGTGGATGGTGTGCTCTTCGTGATCGAGCACGGCGATTATGGAAAATCCGAAACCGGAGCGAAGCAGTTCCCCAAACGGCGGCTGTTCGAGCAGGTGGCCGACGTTTTTGAAAAGAGCGGACGCAGCGTGCCCGTCTTCAGTGACAAACATCTGTCTGACAACTGGAAAGACGCGAAGTGGATTTACGACCGGGCGCAGGAGCTAAAAATTCCGATGATGGCGGGCTCGTCGATTCCCAGTGCCTGGCGGGATCCGCCGACGGACGTGAAGCGCGGCGCGAAGCTCAAAGAGATCGTCGCGGTCTCGTACGGCGGAATCGAGGCTTACGGTTTTCACGGGCTGGAGATGGTTCAGTCGCTCGCCGAGCGGAGGGCCGGCGGAGAGACCGGCGTCTCAAGTGTTCTTTGCCTGACCGGTGATGCGGTGTGGGAAGCGGCTAATGATGGAAAGCCGAAGGCGATCACGACCGAGGATCTCAAGACGGGCAGGGCCGCGAAGCTCTTTCTTTATGACCAGGGTCTGCTTGAGAAAACTCTGTCGACGCTTAGCCGCCGTCGCTGGGAGAAGCAGAAGAAGACGGTCCGCGAGGTTGTCAAAGAGCCGGTCCTCTTTGTCGTTAATTACCGGGACGGTCTGCGGGCGAGCATGCTCATCCTGAACGGTGCAGTTTCGGAATGGGCTGCCGCCTGGAGTTACGAGGACGGCTCAACAGACGCGACGTGCTTTCGCTTCATGGACGGCCGCCCGTACCACCACTTCACGTATCTCTTAAAGGGCGTCGAGAAAATGATGGAGACCGGCAAACCGACGTGGCCGGTCGAGCGGACGCTCGTCACAAGTGGCGTGCTGGACGCGATCATGATCTCGAAGCGCGACGGCGGAAAGCTGATTGAGACGCCGTATCTCGATGTGAAATACAAAAGCGACTGGGACTGGACTCAGCCGCCGGAACTGCCGCTGAATCCGCCCGAGCCTCGCCCTTGAAGCGGTCTCGCCTCAACAAGTCGATCTCACCCATAATCGCGACATTTGCGGAGACTGCTGTTTAGAACGTCTTTGCAGATCTGTTCCACGAGTGGTTGTTTTCAAAAATCGTCGAGGCGCGCGATGAGACCTGGCAGAATCATTCCGATCGGGGCGGGGATCCTTTGCGTCCTGGCTCTGCCGGGTTGCGGAACGAGCCCTCGCGTTGCCGATCTTTCTTCCAGACTCGCAATTTCTTCCGGCGAGGACATTGCCGATGCTGAGGCCAGTTCACGATCCTCGCCCGTCCAGCTCACTGCCTTTGAGGCTGCGAAATCCCGAAACACCGTGAGAAAACTCGACGAGTTGATCCTCTTTCAGCCGGCAAAATATCCGGAAGGAGCCTGGCAGCCTGCGGGGCTCGAGTTTGAAGACGTCGCACTGAAATCGTCAGACGGCACGAAGCTGCATGCCTGGTTCTGCCCCTGCGAGAACGCGCGGGCCAGCGTGTTGTTCCTGCACGGAAACGCTGGCCACCTGGCTCACCGTGCGGAGTTCATGAAAGTTCTGCAGAAAGAATTGAACGTGGCCTCACTGATCGTCGACTACCGCGGCTATGGCAAGAGCGAGGGCAAGCCGACGATCGAGGGTGCGATCGCCGACGTCCGGGCAGCCAGTCGCGAACTCGCGTCGCGGACCGACAGGGAAGAGAAGGACCTCATCGTGTGGGGTCGTTCACTCGGCGGAGCACTGGCGGTTCAGCTTGCCGCGCAGACTCAGCCACGCGGGATCATCGTGCAGAGTTCGTTTTCGTCGCTCAAAGAAGTGGCCGCAGAACATTTTCCAAAGCTCGCCTGGATGGTCGGAAAGGATCGGCTGAATTCGGCCGAGACGATCACGAAATTCAAAGGCTCGCTGCTGCAGTGTCACGGCACGAACGACCGGGTGATCTCCTTTGAGTCCGGCAGCCGGCTGTTCAAAGCGGCGAACGCGCCGAAACGGTTTCTGAAGCTCGAAGGTCTGGGACACAACGATCCGACGCCGGTGTCGGTCATCCTCAAGGTTGACGAGTTCATCGCGACCCTCAGCGGCACGCCGGAAGCACTGGTCCGGTAGGTCAGGCTGTGCCTGACGAAGTTCGCCGCAGCGTCTTATCGATCCTCTGCCACGCGATCACTGGATCTTGCCAGGCCGAGCCTGAACTGCGGAACGGGGCACAAGTAGAAATGGCCGGGTGAGGCAATTACGATGAATCCTCATCCTGCCTTCCTGATCCGAGTTCGCCGTGCTTTCCAGATTTCTCACCGCCGCGACCCTGTGCCTGCTTGTCCTGGCCACGTCGTCTCTTGTCGCTCAGGATCCGGCCGCCCCGGCGGGCGATGCGGCAACGGAGCAGACTCAGCCGGCAGCAAATGCCCCCAGCGTGGCCCCGACGGTTTCAGTTGGAACCTACCCCCCGTACCCGCTTCCGTTTCATCGCGGCAGCCACGCGCCGAACGCGGAAACTCTGTCGGTGCCTCTTCGCGGCTGGTACCTCAGCCTGTTCAAAGTCGGGTTTTTCGTGTTCCTGCTGTGGTTCTGGGTCTGGTCCTCGCAGTGGGTTAATAATGACAGCACGGCTTTGAAAGTCCGCCGGGATCACTGGAACGCTTTGATGATGGGCGGAGGCGGAGCCGGGCTTCTGTTGTCGCTGGGAATTCCCTCGTTCGCCCTCGCGTTCTGTGCGATCACCGCGTCGACTGGCACGCCGCTCGGGCTTTACATCCGCGAGCGGAATGCGGCCGTCCCCGCGAACGCGCGCGTGCTGACTCCGCAGCACATTCGCAGCGTCATCATCCGCAAGCTGGCTCTGATCGGCATCCACATCGGCGGTAAGAATGAAAGCACCGAATCGAGCGGACCGGACATTCGATTCGTCGGACGGACCTCAACGGGCAAACTGGACACCTCGCGGACGAGTCAGGTCGAGAACTCCCGCGGGTTCATGGCCGCCAAAGAACTGGTTTACGACGCGCTGATCCGACGCGCGACGGACATTCATCTTGAGCCGCGCGAAGATTCGATGAATGTGCGAATGAGGATCGACGGCGTCATGTACCCGGCCGAGCCGTTCGACCGGGCGCTGGGCGATGCGGTCGTCAACATTTTCAAAGTGCTCGGTGCGATGGACATCACCGAGAAGCGTCGTTCGCTCGACGGCAGCTTCCGCGCGGTCAGCGAAGGCCGCGACATCGACTTCCGCGTCGCGACTCAGGGCACGCGCGGCGGTGAGAAAATGAGCCTGCGAATTCTTGACCAGTCGCAGGGTGTGGGGACGATGAAAGACCTCGGCTTCCGCAAGAAGCTTGAGGATCAGATCCTGAAAATCGTCCACCAGCCTCACGGTCTGATGGTGGTCTGTGGACCGACCGGTGCCGGCAAATCGACGACGCTGTACGGCTGCCTGAAAACGATCGATGCCTACACGCACAACATCATCACCGTCGAGGACCCGGTCGAATATCACATGAACAATATCACGCAGATCGAGATCAACACGAAAGCGCAGCAGACGTTTGCCAGCTCGCTGCGAAGTATCCTGCGACAGGATCCCGACGTGATCATGATCGGCGAAATTCGCGACGGTGAGACCGCAGAGATCGCCTGCTCGGCAGCCAATACCGGTCACATGGTGTTCTCGACCGTTCACGCCAACGACTCGATTACGGCTCTGTATCGAATGCTGGATCTCGGCGTGGAGCCGTTCCTGTTCGCCAGTTCGATTTCGGGAATCCTCGCCCAGCGGCTCGCGCGGCGACTGTGTCCGAAGTGCAAAGTGCCTTATCGACCGAAGGCGGAATTCCTCAAACAGGCCAGCCTTCCCGTCGACCGGATTGAGAAATTTTACAGGCCGCCGAAGGACGCTGAGGACGAATGTCCGGCGTGCGGCGGGCTTGGTTATCGAGGTCGGGTCGGCGTGTTTGAGTTTCTGGAGATCAACGACAAGCTGCGCGAGATGGTTCGCGAGAAAGCCGGCGTCCAGCAGTTGAAGTCAGAGGCCCGCAAAAACGGGATGCTCTACATGCAGGAAGAAGGTTTGCGGCTGGTCGTCAAAGGGCTCACGTCGATTGACGAACTGCTGCGGGTCGTCAAGTAGCTTTTCCGAAAAGACTGAGACACCCTATGGGACTGCTGGACTTTTTTTCTCGACGCGGCAGGCAGGAAGACTCGCCGGGAAACGAGGCCCGCAACGATCATTACACATTTCCACACACTGTTTTGAGAGAAGCCGCGTTTGGTGATCCGACCGAGTGCGTCACGACGCTCGCGTCTGCAGACGCGGCGGATTACGTCGCGAAACTTTTTGAAGAGGTGGTTCAGGCGTGCCAGGAGTTTGATTTCCCGGTCACGATGACTCCTGACGATCTTCTGATTCATAAACTGAGAATCGGCCCGTTTCCATGCACGCTCATCGAGATGCCGACGCCGAAATTTCCAACGGAAGTGTTTTTTGTAGCCCTCATCCTGACTGTCGACGTGACCAGTCGGGAGCAGCAGGCTCCGGAAACCTCTTTGAGATTCATCACTCTTGAACACGGAGAGATCGTCGATCAACAACGGGATGATATCCCGACCGTACTGGGAGAATGGATGGCCGACGAGTCTTACGTCAGCCACGGCGCGGGACCGACGCCGACGATCGACGAATTTGTCAGAAGAATTAATGAACTGGTTGCGAGCAAGCGGCTCACTTGATCTGCGACTCGCAACGCGGAATTGAAATCTGCTCCGCCGGAGTTTCCTGTGATTATCGACATCCTGCTGCTCGTGATCTGGCTTGGCGTCACCTGGTTCGTCGCCAGCGACGGCGCCTTTAACGCGGGCATTACGTGCCTGACGGTGATCGTCTCCGGCCTGCTTGCGATGAACTTGTTCGAGCCGGTTTCGGAAATCGGTCAGAGCATTCTGACCGGCTTCACCTGGCAGTACCGCTGGGACATCGTTGCTCTGCTGGGGCTGTTCACGATTTTTATCTGCATTCTGCGATACGCCCTGGAATGGGTCGCACCGCTCTACCATCAGATGGGCGGGCGAGCCAACGAAATCGGTCGATGGGGCTTCGGGCTCCTGACGGGTTACGTCATGATGGCGTTTCTATTGACGGCCCTGCACACCGCCCCGCTTCCCCGCGAGTTCATCGGGTTCAAGCCGGAGCGAAGTAACCTGTTTGACATGCTCGCGCCGGACCGGCAGTGGCTTGGCTTTACGCAATACGTGAGCGAGTCGCTGTTTGTGACTGGCCCGGCACCGCGGGTCTTTGACGGAGCCGTCGCCGATTTTATCGATGGAGAAAACGCCAACACCGTCTGGCCCTCGTTCCCGATCCGCTACGCAACCCGGCGGCAGGTCTTTGCTGAAGGGACGTTTAACCTGCCGTCGCAGCAGCAGCAGGCCGCTCCTGCGCAGCCGGTCAACGATCCGAAGAGCGGCGCGGGTGCCGTCGGTCTTTGATCCTCGCTGATTTGCGAGCCACAGCTCTCGCTTGAAAATGCAGGCTGCCCTCGCGACAGTCGCCTCGCTTCGCGTCTTGTCCGGCGCGGCTGGTACGGATGCCCGAAGACGGTGAGCCTCTGTGAACGCCCGCAAGAAAAAAGCTTCAACGTCAGACGCGGCCAGCAAAAAGCCCGTTCGCGCTAAGAAGGCTGCGGGAAAGAATGCGGCCTCAAAGAAAACATCCGGTGCAAAGACAACGGCTCGCAAACCGGTTCCGCACTGCAACGAGCTCGACGGAAAACGCTGGATTCAGAACTCGATCAGCGTGTGGAGCGACATTCGAAAGACGACCGAAGAAGGCCGGCTGAAACATCCGGCCATGTTTCCCGGCATGCTTGTCGAGCGGTTGATCGCGTCCTTTTTGCGGCCCGAGGCCAGCGTGATCCTTGACCCGTTCTGCGGGTCCGGCAGCACGGTCGTCGCGGCCGAGCGGCTTGGAAAAACAGGCGTCGGGTTCGAACTCTCACCCGAGTACGTTGAGCTGGCGACGACGCGGCTCAAAGAAACGGCGGACGGCGCGGTACCTCGATCGACGATCCATCAGGCCTCGTCGTTCGAGATTCTGACGAAGCTCGAACCGGAATCCGTTGACCTGTGCATCACCTCGCCGCCCTACTGGAACATTCTCAACCAGCGCCGCACGGCGGACTACAAAGAGGTGCGGCATTACGGAAACCTCGACGGCGACCTGGGCACGATTGAGGATTACGGCGACTTCCTCACCGAGCTGACGAAGGTTTTCGCGGACGTGTTCGTGACGCTTCGCCCGGGAGCCTACTGCTGCGTGATCGTGATGGACCTGCGGAAAAAGAACCGCTTTTTCCCGTTTCACTCGGACCTCGCCGCGCGGCTGCAGGACGTCGGATTTCTGTTCGACGACCTGATCATCTGGAACCGGCAGAGCGAGTACAACAACCTGCGTCCGCTGGGCTACCCGGCCGTTTTTCGCGTCAACAAGGTACACGAGTTCGTCGTGCTGATGCAGAAGCCGCGGGTGTAACCGTGGTTCGTTTGCTTTCCCGTCGGGGACGCGGCTCGCGACCCGGAGCAGGGAAAACAGGCAGTTTGGGGCGTTCAAATCCGTGTTGACTCAATTTCGCGTTCGCGCGTACCTTCCCGCCCGTCGACCTGACAATCGCCGCCCGGAAGCAGCTGGAGTCCTTCGCCCCCCTGGGACCTGCTGTTTCCGGGTTTTTTCGTGCGCGGCGGTTACGGAATGAGGACCCCGCATGTGGCCAGTTTCGAACAGGATCGGAGGCATCCTGCGGAATAACGGCTCGCTGCGTCCGGTCGATTATCCCTTTTGAATCGGGACGCCGATCGTCGTGCCGCTGAAAGTGAGCTGGCCATCGACGTAGCCCTGAAATTCAAATTCGATGCGGCGGCCGCCAGCCCGGACGCTGGCGACTCGTGCCATCAGCACCAGCCGGTCGCCGATCTGAACCGGGGCTCGAAATTTCACATTGTCCATTCCACCGAAGCCGAGGAAATCTCCTTTGAGCAGGTCAAACTTCCTCGCGTAGAAACCACCCAACTGGGCGGCACACTCACACATGATGACACCGGGCATCAGAGGAAACCCGGGCATGTGGCCGCGAATCCAGAATTCATCCTCAGTGATCTCTTTAAAGCCGATCAGTCGCTGACCTTCCTCGTCGACGTGAACGACGCCGGTGAGCTGTTCCATTTCGAACCGTTGAGGATTGACGGCGCGAATCTCGTCGATGCCGTAAAGTGGCTGATCGAAGTTCAGGTCCAGTTCGTCGAGATCGAAGATCGCCTGCGGTCGCATTGTGGCCTCAAGAATACTGTCCAGGTGAAAAGAGCATCCGGATCTGTGGTCAACGGATCGCTCAATGCAGAGCAGGCAGTGTGGAGACTCGACGGCGGCTACTCAATGCTGACGAGCTGTCGAATCTGCCGGAGGTCGGTGATCAGTCGGCGCGGCCGGATGTCGGCATGACTGAGCTCCTGAGGCGACGCTTTGAAACTGGATTTGTCGCCGGCGTACAGCACGGTGCGAAATCCGTACTGTTTAGCGACTGCGAGATCGCCCTGGATCCGGCTGCTCACGTAGAGGGTTTCCTGCGGAGCGATCTCGCGCTGAGCCAGCTTCGCAACGGCTGTGCCGAAGAAAGTCTGCGACGGTCTTCGAACTCCCGTCTCGTGTGAGAGAGACAGCAGGTTCACGTCAAACAGTTGACCGGGTGGCGGAACGTTCCCCTGACTCCGAAGCGCCCGCAGCATCTGCGGCAGCGAGTAGGGCTGTGTGTCGGCGAGAATTCCCTGCGTCAGGCGAGCTTTCGCACACTCGACAAGAGTCGACAGCGCATGGGGTGAGGCCTCAACCCCCTGCAGGCAGGCCTGGAAAAAGTAGGCCACTTTCTCGGCGAAGTCGTCCGGGCCACCGTAAAAACCGACGTCGTAGGTGTACTCTTTCTGTTCGAGCAGCTCGATCAGCTGTCTCCAGATGCGCGACGAGATCACCTGCGGAAAATCGCCTGACGCGACGGGAGTTCGCAGTTCGAGATCCTCAAGCACGCCACGATATTTCTGCAGCATGTACTCCCACGGAGCTCCGGGAGTCCGCTTCATGCTGTTCCACATCTTGAATTCCGTGATCGTCTTTTCCAGAGCCACCTGCATTCGCAGCGCCGTGTGGTGGTACAGCAGCGGCTCGCCATCGGTCACGCGCAGCAGCGTGCCGTACAGATTCCACAGCACGGCTCGGATGCCGGCCATCGGCTTAGCATGTGGCCGGGCGTTGATCGGCTGCAGTTTCGGCGGCTTCGGCCAGATCAGATCGTTCCGATTGTCGAGCCAGTCGATGTATTCAGGGAATGACTGAGGCATGAGGTCGGCATAACGAGGCGGGGATTCTGAAAAAATACTCGACTGCGATGAGAGACACAGCTTGCCCGCTGAAAACGTCTGCCCACGGCGATGTTAGCCAGGTGAGGCTGTCGCGAGAACTGTCATCACCTGGACGTGACTTTTCAATTCCAGCTCTGGGGATTTCCTGTTCCCAATTGTCCTGCCGTGTCGAATGCCCGCATTGCCCTCGATATAGTAAGTGGCCGCCGGCGGACAACTGAGAACCTCACTTCATACTGAATACTCTCCCGCAACGCGCCTCTCCGTGAGTGTGAGACAGCCTCCTTTATGGCCAAACCGACTGAATCTTCAAAGCAGAGCGGGAACGACTCGACGATCTCCAACAGCCTTCTGCAGCGTGTTCGCAATCGTGACGAAGACGCCTGGAAGCGGATGATGGAAATGTACGGGCCGCTGGTTCATCGATGGATTCGTCGGATGAACGTGCAGGAGAGCGACGCGGCAGACATCGCTCAGAACGTCTTTCAATACGTTGCCACAAAGATCGACGAATTCCGCCGCGACACTCCGGACCAGAGTTTTCGAGTCTGGCTGTGGACCGTGTGCCGATACCGGATTCTCGACCACTACCGCGAGAAGAAGCTGCATCCCGGGGGCCATGGTGGCTCGACGGCCCACCATCGGATCATGAATGTTCCCGACCTGCCGGAGCAGCCGGAACCCGACGATTCTGCCGAAGGCGTTCGTGAGCTTGCCGGGGTTGTGCGGCGAGCCATCGCGGTCGTTCAGGGTCGCACGGCTGACAACACCTGGCTGGCGTTCTGGCGAACAGCGGTCGAAGGCGACGAACCAAACGACGTGGCCGAGGATCTGGGCGTCTCGGTGTGGACGGTCTACAAAGCCAGAAGTCGCGTCATCAGCCGGCTCCGCGGTGAACTGGACGATCTTGTCAACGTGGAATCATTCCTCCACCCGGTCACTGAGCCCGACGAAAAGCCGGCGGCGGATTGAATTCGGCCGGATATAAGGTCCGCCCGACCAGTCACCAGGGCGTCCCTGCTTCGCGTTCATTCACTCAGCGCGTAAGATCTGTCTCCGACAGTGCGGGACTCAGAATCGGTCTCGCGCTACACGTCCTGCCGCTATGACACACCCGGGAGCCGATCTGTGAGCCCGTTTGAAAATCGACTTGCCGAACTGACTCGCCGCAATTTCCTCACCACATCCGCCAGCGGAATCGGAGCGGCCGCGCTCGGCGCGATGCTCAGTGGCGACGGCCTTATTTCGGAAGCCAGCTCAGCGGAAGCACTCGACGCGAGCAATCCGCTGGCTCCGAAGAAGCCGCATTTTGATGGCCCGGCGAAGTCCTGCATCTTCATCTTTAATGCCGGAGCACCGTCGCATCTCGACCTGTTCAATCCAAAACCAAAACTCAACGAGCTGTCGGGTAAGCCGCTGCCGAAGTCGCTGCTGGAAGAAGTCCGGTTTGCCTTTATCAAGAAAGAAACGGCAACGCTGCTGGGCACAAGCAGGAAGTTCACGAAGTTTGGTGAGAGCGGGATGGACTTTTCCGACCTCGTGCCGCATCTGGGATCGGTGGCCGACGATCTGGTCATGGTCCGCTCGCTGCATTCCGAGCAGTTCAACCATCACCCGGGTCAGCTGCTGATGCAGTGCGGCCGCGCGACGTTCGGGCTGCCGGCGATGGGTTCCTGGATGGCGTACGGACTGGGCAGCGAGTCGAAAAATCTGCCTGGCTACGTCGTCCTCACCAGCGGTCGCGGATCAAGCGGCGGGTCGACGCTCTGGCAAAGCGGTTTTCTCCCTTCGACCTATTCCGGAGTTCTGTTTCGGAACCAGGGCGAGCCCGTTCTCAACCTCACCAATCCCGCCGGACTGCCTCCCGAGCTGCAGCGCAAAGGACTCGACGTTTTAAAGATCGTTAACGGTGGGCAGCTCGAACAGAAGCTCGACCCGGAAATTGCCAGCCGCATCGCCAGCTACGAGCTCGCTTTCCGCATGCAGACGGCGGCTCCGGAGCTGATTGATCTTTCCAGCGAGTCGAAGCAGACACTCGAGTCTTACGGCGTCGACCGAACACAGGAACCAGGCGGTGGTGGTCGAGGCCAGTTCGGAGGCACGCGAGCCAGCTTCTCGCGGAACTGTCTTCTCGCGCGGCGGATGGTTGAGCGGGGAGTCCGCTTTGTGAATCTGATTTACGCCTCGTGGGACCACCACAGCAATCTCGACAAAGAGCTGGCCTACAACGCTGAGGTCGTCGACCAGCCCGTCGCGGCTCTGATCAAAGACCTCAAACAGCGAGGCCTGCACGATTCCACGATGGTCGTCTTCGCGTCCGAATTCGGTCGCACGCCCCTCGGCGAAAACCGAGGCGGCCGAAACGCCAACACGGGTCGCGACCATCACCCGTATTCGTACACCGCGCTCCTGTCCGGTGGCGGTCTCAAAGGCGGCACGATTTACGGCGACTCGGACGAGGTCGGCTGGGGCATCGCCGACAAGCCCGTCCACGCAAACGACATGCACGCGACGATGCTGCACCAGTTCGGCCTGGACCACATCCGCCTGACCCACCGGTTCCAGGGTCGTGACTTCCGCCTGACCGACGTCGCCGGCAACGTGATCTCTGACTGGATCGCGTAACGCGGCCGCTTCCAGGTTGTGGGTTTTCAATCCGAGAGCCGGACCCAGCGCAGCGCCGTTCCGGCAATTGGAACCGTTCATGACAGGCTGCCGGAGCGGCGCTGCGCTGGATCCGGCCTACTGAAAAACTCACAGCCGCTTCGCGTCACCAGAGTCAGATTGAAGCGGGGAGGCGAGGCCAGTCCTGAAGACCGCTCATCGACCCGCACGGCGAGTCGATCCGCGACGAGCTCAACCCATCGTTCCACGCGAATAAAAAGACCTGAGTGGGCCTGTAAGCCGGGTCTTGTCGAGAGCGATCATTTCTCTGCGAGGACGGTTGCCCGGCCTCTCCAGCAGCCTACCCGAAGGTATAACGGGCCGGACAAGCCCGTGCCGCGGCGAACCGCGACTTCCTTCTGCTTGGCCTTGCTCCGGGTGGGGTTTACCTTGCCGGTCGAGTCACCTCGAACCGCGGTGCGCTCTTACCGCACCATTTCACCCTTACCTGATCCGAGGCGAACCTCGGCCATCGGCGGTTTATTTTCTGTGGCACTTTCCCTGGCCTCACGGTCGGTCGGAGTTACCGACCACCCTTGTCCTGCGGAGCCCGGACTTTCCTCGACGACGTCTCCCGAAGGATTGTCGCCGCGATCACTCAGCCCACTCAGGCTGGGGCGGATTATTGGGTGAGAGCGCTATGAGGTAAAGCGGCTTGTCGGCAGTTGTGCTTGATTTTGCAGCGCAAAGACGCAGAGACGCGAAGATTCGCAAAGGAATTCCATGGGAAATTGTGGTGACGGTTGAATGTCAAATATCCAACAAGGAATTTCGAGAGGCGAAGTTCAGCACAGTCATTCTTCCTGGGGAGTTCCTTGTTAAAAACTCGACATTCACTTTCTTTGCGACCCCTTTGCGTCTTCGCGCTGAGGACTTCCTGAATCAAGTCTGATTCGAGACCGCCCCGGCTTTGCTGACCCGTACCGCACAAAACTTGAATTCGGGGATCTTGCCGTACGGGTCGAGGGCGTCCGTGGTGAGCACGTTGGCGGCGGCTTCTCGAAAATGGAACGGGACGAAGACGCAGCCCGGCTCGATGGAGTCGTCGGATCTCACGGCGAGCTGAATCGCGCCGCGTCGACTTTCGACCTCGATCAAATCACCAGTCTCGATGTTGAGCTCGTCCAGGTCGCGCGGACTCATCGCGGCGAAGGCGGAAGGCTCGATCGAGTTCAGCGCGAAGCTGCGGCGGGTCATGCTGCCGGTGTGCCAGTGCTCGAGGACCCGGCCGGTGTTCAGGACGAACGGAAATTCCTCGTCGGGCAGTTCGTCGGCCGGCAGGTACGGGCAGGGGACGAAGCGGCCTCTGCCGGACGCCGTGGGAAAACCCTCGCCAAAGAGAATCTGAATTCCGTCGCCGGTTTCCGGATCGGGGCACGGCCACAGCTTGCCGGTCGGGCCGAGGTTGTCATGCGAAAGGCCGTTGTAGCTTGTCGTGAGGCCGGCAAATTCGGCGAAGACTTCCGCCGGCGATTCGTACTCCATCGGGAAGCCGAGTCGGCCGGCGATCTCGCAGATGATCTGCCAGTCCTGCCGCGCCTCACCCGGTGAGGCGAGCACCGGGTGGCCGAGCTGCACTCGCCGATCGGTGTTTGTGTACGTGCCGGATTTTTCGAAGTAGCTGCTGGCGGGCAGGATGACGTCTGCAAATTCGGCGGTCTCTGTGAGGAAAATGTCCTGCACGACGAGGAAGTCGAGAGCCGACAGCGCCTTCCTCACCTTGTTGCTGTTCGGGTCGGAAATGAACGGGTTCTCGCCGAGGATGTACATGCCGCGGATCGAGCCGGCGAGGGCGGCCTTCATGATCTCCACGACGGTCAGGCCGGGATTCGGGTCGAGCTCGCGGCCCCACGCGGCTTCGAACTTCGCTCGAACTTCCGGCGCGGCGACCGACTGGTAATCGGGATAGACCATCGGGATGAGCCCGGAATCGCTCGCCCCCTGCACGTTGTTCTGGCCTCGCAGCGGATGCAGCCCCGTGCCCGGCTTGCCAACGTTGCCAGTCATCAGGCACAGCGAAATCAGACACCGCGCGTTGTCAGTTCCCGTCGTGTGCTGGGAGATGCCCATTCCCCAGAACACGAGCATTGCTGGGAGGGGGGAGGGGCGAGGGCTGAGGGGCGAGGGATCCTGGCTGTCTTTTCGCTCGACCCTCAACCCTCGTCCCTCAACCCCGCCGCCACCGATCGTGCGTGCGATCGCGGTGATGTCTTCCGCGGAGACTCCGCAGATCAGCGAGGCAGTTTCCGGCGAATATTCCGCGAGGAGCAGCTCTTTGAGTTTCTCAAAGTCCTCGGTGTGCTGGGCGATGTAGGCCTGGTCGATGAGGCCTTCCGAAATCAGAACGTGCATCACGCCGTTGTAAAACGCGACGTCGGTTCCCGGTTTGATCTGCGCGAAGTGCGTCGCGAAGTCGGCCAGGTCGTGTCGTCGGACGTCGACGATAATCAGCTTCGTGCCGGCTTTCGCGGCCGCCTTGATAAACGTTGCCGCGACGGGGTGATTCGCCGTCGCGTTGCTGCCGGTGACCAGACACACGTCGGCTCGCGCGACGTCCGCAAAGACGTTTGTGACCGCTCCGGAACCGATCGTCTCCATCAGAGCCGCAACCGAAGACGCGTGGCACAGCCGAGTGCAGTGGTCGACGTTGTTCGTGCCGAAGCCGCCGCGGATGAGTTTCTGAAAGAGGTACGCTTCCTCGTTCGAGCATTTCGCCGAGCCAAACCCGGCCAGCGCGGAGCCACCGGACTCGTTCTTAATCGACGAGAGTTTCTCACCGATCAGGTCGAGCGCCTCGTCCCACGTCGCTTCTCGAAACGCGGGGAGCACCTCGCCGTAGTCGACCAGGCCTCCGGCGCGACGGCTGACAGACTCTTTGACTTCGCTCGACAAAGGGCCTTTCGGATACGACTCCTCTCGCCTGATCAGCGGCTTTGTGAGTCGCTGCGGGTGCGAGGTGTAGTCCCAGCCGTAGCGGCCCTTGACGCACAGACGCCCGTCGTTGACGGGACTCTCGCGACCCTCGGCAAAGACGATCCGATTGTCCTGCTCGTAAAACGTGATCGCGCAGCCGACTCCACAGTAAGGGCAGACCGAGTCGACCGCGTTGAGTTCTTCGCGCGGCACGACCGGCAGCGAGATCATCTGCTGAGTCAGCGCGCCCGTCGGGCACGACGCGACACACTCGCCGCACGACACGCACGTGCTGTTTCCCATCGGTGAGTTCAGGTCGAAGCTGATCTGCGACGAAAAGCCCTTTCCGGTTCGTCCGATGACGTTGTTCGACTGGAGGTCGTCGCAGGCCCGGATGCAGCGGTCACACAAGATGCACGCCTGATGGTCGACTCCGATGACCGGCGAAGTTTCGTCGAGAGCCCGCCAGCCGGATCGGTCGTCGTGCTCATGCAGCGCGGCGGAGCTTGCCGGAAAACGAAGCGGCTCGGTCAGCAACGTCTCGCCTTCTTCAGAAAACCGCCCCTCGTCCGGCAGCAGCCCGTACTGACGCCCCAGCGCCTCCAGCTCACAGTCCTGCGACGTGCGTTCCCGCGCGCAGGGCACTGGGTGTTCGGCAAGCAGCAACTCGGTGAGGACTCGTCGGTGCTTTTCGACTTTCGGCGAGGCGGTTTCGACGGTCATCCCGTCGGCACACTCGCGCACGCAGGACGCGGCAAGGACTCGCTCGCCCACATCGACGACGCACATCCGGCAGACGCCAACCGGGTCCATCCGATCGGAATGACAGAGCACGGGGATCTCGATCCCAGCCTCGCGGGCCGCGTCAATGATGCTCGTTCCAAGCGGCACTTCAATCGACTTACCATCGATCGTCAGCGAAACGGTTTGCGTGGCGGATTCGTCGGCGGCAATCATTAGGAACCTCGGCAGGTGTCTCATCGGAGCAAAGCCAACACCGGGCCGAAGGTTATCAGTTTTTCGGAACGGACTCACCAGCGATGATGAGAAGCTGCGAAGTTCAATGCCGCCACGCTGGAGAGACCCGATGAGATTCCAATTCGCCCTGCTGCCAGCCCTGGCTCTCGCCGGGACTCTGCTGAGCCGTCCCGCCTGGGGTGCCGAGCCGCAGACGCTTCGGGTCCTCTGCTACAACATCCACTACGGGCAGGGGACCGACGGGGAGTACGACGTGGCTCGCCTGGCAAAGGTCATTCTTAAACAGAAGCCGGACCTGGTGGCTCTTCAGGAAGTCGACGTCGGGGTCAAGCGGTCCGGGCGGGTTCATGAAGCGCGGCGGCTTGCCGAGCTGACCGGGATGGCTGTTCGGTTCGGACCAACTCAGCATTATGAGGGCGGTCTGTTCGGCAACGCGGTGCTCACAAAGCTGCCGATCCTCGACGTTCACATTCAGCCGCTTCCTTATACCGAGGCGACTCCCGAAAAAGTGACGTACCCGCGCGGAGCGATCGCAGTGACGCTGAAGGGGCATGATGGGAAGCCGTTTCGATTTGTCAGCACGCACTTTCAGCACAACATCGCCGAGGATCGGCTGGCCGAGGCAAAAGCGATCAACGAGCACTTTGCGGGTGAGGACGATGCGATGCCGACGATCCTGGCCGGCGACATGAACGCGACTCCGGATTCCGAGCCGATCAAGACACTGCTGACTCGCTGGTCGAACGCGACGGACGAGCCAGCCGCCCCGAGTGCGCCGTCAATCAACCCGAAATCGCGCATTGACTACATTTTTTATCGAGCCGCTCCGCATCTGAAGCTGACTCACGCTGAGGTCATCGCCGACGAGATCGCTTCCGATCATCGACCAGTGCTGGCCGTGTTTGAGGTCTCGCCCCATTGACTCAGCTCAAAGAAGTCGTCTTCACACTTGTGAAATTATCACGTGATGACTGTGGCGGTTGCCTGGTTCTGCTCAATGCTTCTGGCGACGATCGGTGCCAGCTGTTCGGTCAGTGAAAAACCGAGACTCTTACCCTGGGCTGCCTGCTCCAATTGTGCATCAACGATGGCTGAGACCTCCAGCAAATCGAAACCCGAGGATGTGTTGAGCCTGGCGAGAGTCTCTGGCCCGCTCCAAACCTGTTCAAGCTGCGAGGGAAGCAGTCCAGACAGCGCGACCGGCATGACAACGGAATTGGACAGAACAGGGTGCTTCAGTATGGCGCGAATGTGGTGGTGATGAAAAATGCAGCAGACCAGTTCGTCAGGGAAAATCCACTGGTCAGCGACGAATGCAGCTGCCTGAGCGTGGTCCCAGCCAAATGTTGCCCGCTCGAAATCACAAATTGATTTCCACTGCCCTTCCTGACGCTGGTACTCCTTGTATTTTTCTGGATACGCGTTTGTGAGTACGGGGAGGATAAAATCCTGGAGCAAGGCTGCGGCAAATGCCAAATCGCTATTACCAACAAGCCTGTTTGAAATTTCTCGGCTAAAGACAGCTCGTTGAAGCGACTCATTCCAAAAGCAGGAGGGACTGATCAGTCGGCAATTGAAGGAACGGAGCGATGCACGAGCTCCTGCGGTCATGACGAAGACTTTGGTCGTTTCAATTCCGAGATAAGCGATCGCCTGCGCGACACTGGTGATCGTTCTCAGCAAATTCAAACGAGCGGAATTCACATGCTTGAGCAGTTCGGCGGTCATGCCGGAATCGGTTTCAACGATTGTTGCCAGTTCACTGGCCGTCGCTTCTGGATCCTCAGATCGTTCAATAAATCGAGTGACGGCGGCGGGCAGTGCAGGTAGCTCGATATCAAGCGGGATTCCGTCAAAGGGATCGAGCTCGAAAGCGAGCGTCTTGATCGCTTTCCAGTCAATCGGAGCGGTCGACATGTTGAGTCCGGGTCGAGAGTAAAATGGTCACTCGTATTTCAACATATGACAAATACCCGTGCCGAGTTTGTGCATTTCGACTTAATGCGGTTTTTTTGTCGCCCGTTGCGACAACATCCCTTCAAATCGTTGGGTTCAACTTTCGAATCTGATCGAGGCCGGCTGTCAGACCCTCGATTCCCAGGTGAGCGATAGAGCTCAGATTGATGAATCGATACCCCTGCGAGAACGCCTTCAGACACGGGGCGAGCGTTCCGAAGGTGATGCCGGCCGGTTTGCCGTGCTCGGCGACCCGCTTCGGGAAGTCTGCGAGGTACTTCTGCAGCTTCGGGTGACCAAACTGCCCGATGACTCCCAGTGAGGCGGACAGATCGGCCGGTCCGGCGAAGACGACGTCGACTCCCTCGACTGCCGCGATCTCGTCGAGGTTGGCCATCCCCTCGGGCGATTCAATCTGCAGAACGATTCCGGTCTCTTCATTCGCCACCGGGAGGTAGTCGTCCCAGGCAACATCCATCATCAGCGTCCATCCGGGCGAGATTCCGCGCGAACCCCGCGGCGGATACTTCGCGTATTCGACCGCCCGCTTGGCTTCGTCCGCGTTGTTGATTTGCGGGACCATGATCGTGTTCGCTCCGATGTCGAGCGCCTTTTTGATCCACATGGGATCCAGGCCGGGCACGCGGATCATCGCCGAACAGCCCGCCTGGCGGCAGAGGATCGGCATCCACCGCACCTCGTGAGTTCCGTACGGACGGTGCTCCAGGTCGATCCAGAGAAAGTCGATGTCGCAGTTGATTGCCAGCTTGGCCATGATGTCGGACGCGTCCGGGACAGCGGTTCCGACAGCGACCCGGTTCTCTGTGAAGCACTTCTTGACTCGATTCTGAAACATTCCGTTCCCACCTTTGCTATGAGTTGCTCGGCGGCCTGATCCGCATCTTGACAAACAAACGGGCACCGATATGTTGTTTTGTAGTCGACTGTTCGGCCATAATCTCTCTCTCGACCCGCAAACTTCCCCACCCTTACCTGCTGGTCACCTCGGTTCGAAGTGAACCACTCCGTTTTCCCCCGTAAATCACTCCTGCCGTACTTTGTCGCTTTGCGGTGAACCCGGCATGACATCCTGCCCGAATCCAATACGGATACGATCCTCACAGGAGCTTCCCATGAAGCGCTCGCAACTGTTCTATGCAGCTGTTGCTCTTGCAGTCACCACTGCGTCCGTTGGACTCGCCGCTCCCGAACCCAAGGGTCTTGGCGACCCCGGAGTGCTGGATTCCCTTCAGGTTGAGGCCGAGAACGGCAAGCTGACCATCCGTGGTCGCGACGCCCGGCAACAGCTCATCGTGACGGGTAAGTACTCGTCCGGGCAGCTCCGCGACCACACCCACGGGGTCACATTCGCAGCGACACCGGCCGACATCATCGAGATTGCCAAAGACGGTCTGGTGACTCCTTTGAAGGATGGTGACGTCACCGTCAAAGCGACCCTGAACGGCAAAGAGGCTTCGGTCGTCGTGCACGTCGAGGGTGTCGCCCATCAGATTCCGATCAACTTCAAAAACCAGATCGCTCCGATCTTCACGAAGCTCGGGTGCAACTCAGGAGGCTGCCACGGCAAGGCGAGCGGCCAGAACGGGTTTAAGCTTTCCCTTCTTGGTTTTTATCCGGACGAGGACTTTGAGTACCTCGTCAAGGAAGGTCGCGGCCGACGCCTGTTTCCGTCGTCTCCTGCAGAGAGTCTGCTGCTGCTCAAAGCGACTGGCAAATCCCCGCACGGCGGCGGAAAGCGCATGGAAGCTGGCAGCTACGAATACCGCATGATCTATCGCTGGGTCGAGCAGGGTATGCCCTACGGAAACCCGGACGACGCTTACGTTGTCGGGATTGAGTGTCTTCCGAAGCAGCGGCTCATGGACCGCGGCTCGGATCAGCAGATCACAGTTCTCGCCCGTTACAGCGACGGCACAACGGAAGATGTCACCCGGATGGCTTTGTACGAAGCCAACGATCCGGAAATGGCCGAGTCCACCGAGGAAGGCCTGATCAAGACGCTCGACCTGGCAGGCGAAGTCGCGATCATGGCTCGCTACCAGGGCCAGGTTTCAACGTTCCGCGCCACGATCCCGCTGGGTGCCGATACCTCATCGATTCCGGCTCCGGCCAACTTCATCGATGAAGCAGTGTTTGCGAAGCTGAAACTGCTCGGTATTCCGCCGTCACAGCTGGCTGACGATGCGACCTTCCTGCGTCGAGTTTCCATCGACATTACGGGAACTGTTCCTACCGAAGAGGAAGTCCGGAAATTCCTGGCTGATCCGGCTCCGGACAAACGCGAGCAACTGGTCGACCGACTTCTCGACACCGAAGCCTACGCCGACTACTTCGCCAATAAATGGAACCTGGTTCTCCGCAACAAGAAGCGACAGGCAGACGACCTTTACGGAACCTACGCGTTTTACCGCTGGATCTGGGAAAGCCTCTACGAGAACAAGCCTTACGACCAGTTCGTGCGAGAGATCGTCTCGGCCTCTGGAGAAGCAACCAGCAACCCGGCGGTCGTCTGGTATCGCGAAGTCAACGAGGTCAATGAGCAGGTTGAGGACACTGCCCAGTTATTCCTCGGCCTCCGCATTCAGTGTGCCCGATGCCACCACCACCCGTTCGAGAAGTGGAGCCAGAACGACTACTACGGCTTCGCCGCGTTTTTCACGACGGTCGGAAACAAAACGACTCCCGGTGCGTTGAGAACTCAGCGGGACCGGCGAATCTTCCACAATGACCGGGTCGCTCAGTCGCAGAATCCGCGGACGAAAGAGAATCTGAAGCCTGCCGGACTCGGCAGCGATGCTCTCGAAATTCCGGCGGATCGTGACCCGCGAGTCCACCTCGCCGACTGGATGGCGCGCAAGGACAACACGTTCTTCGCTCCCGCTCTGGTGAATCGCTACTGGAAGCACTTTTTCGATCGCGGCATTGTTGAACCGGAAGACGACATGCGGGAAACCAACCCGCCGTCCAATCCGGAGCTGATTCAGGCACTCGCCCACAACTTCATTGAAAACGGTTTCGACATGAAGTGGCTTGTCCGAACAATCTGTCTGTCGAAGACCTACCAGTTGAGTGCTCTTCCGAACGACTACAATCTGAAGGACAAGCAGAATTTCTCCCGGTACTACCCGAAACGGCTGACTGCGGAAGTTCTATACGACGCCTTCCATCAGGTCACCAATTCGACGCAGGCCTACAGCGGACTGCCCGGCGGCACCCGAGCCACTCAGCTTGCCGACCCGTCGATCGGTCCGTACTTCCTGAAGGTGTTCGGTCAGCCGCAGGGCGATACGGCCTGCGAGTGTGAGCGGTCTCAGGAAGCCAACCTGGCTCAGAGCCTCCACTTGCTGAACAGCTCGGAAGTTCAGACCAAAATTTCAGGCGGCTCTGGTCGAGCCCAACTGCTGACGAATGACAAAGAGCGATCTCACGATGAACGCGTGAAAGAACTCTACCGCTGGGCTTACGCTCGTGAGCCGAATGCGGACGAGCTTCAGATCGCTCTGGCCCACCTCAAAAAGCACGAAGCCAATGTGAAGGTTGCCTACGAGGACATTATCTGGGCTCTGATCAATACGAAAGAATTTCTGTTTAACCACTAATCGATCGCTCTGCCGCTGCGGTCACCTTGGCCGCAGCGGCTTTTCTGTATTCAGGGCGAGCGACATCCCGTCGTCGTTCTATCGATTTTTCTGCCTTATTAAGCTGTGAGGCTGACTCAACGGAGGAGTCGTCCTTCGCTGCTCACTCCACAGCTTTCGACGCAATCGCGTCTGCTGCCTTTCCCATTAGTCCGTATCCGCTTTCCCGTACTGTATCTCGCCGCAAAGTGTCATTTTTCAGACACGCTGTCCGTGAGGTCTTTCCAGGGGTTTGTCATGCATCGCCTCGCCATGCGCCGCTGCTTTTCTATTTCAGGTATCGTCGCCGTTGTCGCACTGGTCGCGACCTCAGCTCAGGCCCAGCTCCCTTCGACACGAATCTATTCTGTGTTCCCGCAGGGAGCACAGGTCGGCTCGACTGTCGACGTCACAGTGACAAACGGAGTGGACCTGGAGGAACTGAATCAGCTTGTCTTCAGTCATCCCGGAATCAAGGCGACTCACAAGACCGGCAACACCTTTGCCGTGACAGTTGATGCCGCCGTCCCGCCGGGGATTTACGAAGCACGGGCTCACGGTCTTTACGGAACGAGCAATCCGAGAACTTTCGTAGTGGACACACTGCCGGAAATCCTCGAGGACAACAACAACGCGACGATGGAGCTCGCCAAGCCCGTCGAGATTGGCACGGTGGTTAACGGCAAGTCTGACGGTGGAGCGGACGTTGACTTTTACAAAGTCACGGCAAAGAAAGGGCAGAGGATTCTGGTCGACTGCGCGTCACTGCGAATTGACAGCAAACTGCAGGGAGAACTGAGCCTTTATTCCTCGACGGGACGCCGACTCGTCCGGACCATCGCCCAGTCCAATCGCTTCGACCCTTTGCTGGACTTCACGATCCCGGCCGACGGCGACTACTTCGTGCGAGTTGCCGACTTTCTCTACGGCGGCGGAGCGGACTACGGCTACCGATTGAAGATTCATGCGGGGCCGCATATTGACTTTGTCCTGCCGCCTGCTGGAGTTCCCGGATCAAAGGCGCAATACACGATCGTTGGCCGCAATCTTCCGGGTGGACAGCCCGCCGGCAAATCCGCTGACGGGCGGCATCTTCAGAAACTCAATGTCGAAATCACACTCCCCAACACTCCTGAAATTCTCGACGCCGACAGAACACTCTTCGATCGCGAGGCGGGAATTGATGGAGCCTCTTACGTTTTCAAAGGTGCGAACGGTACCTCGAACGCAGTGACTATTGGCTACGCTCCGACAGCACCTGCAGCGGAAGTTGAGCCAAATGATGACCCCGCAACATCTCAGAAGATCACGGTTCCCGGAGAGCTCGCCGGAATATTTTCAAAGACGGCCGACCTGGACCGCTTCGAGTTTGAAGCCAAAGCCGGGCAGGTCCTCTGGGTAGACGTGTTTGCTCAGCAGCTCGGCAGTCGGGCCGATCCTTACCTGATGATTGATCAGGTCACGAAGAAGGACGACGGCACAGAAACGCTGACTCGTCGAGCCACAGTGGACGACACGGTGGTGAACGCTCTCGACGCCAACCTGTTCGACACGAACCACGACGACATTTCTTATCGCTTTGCCGTTCCCGCCGACGCGACCTATCGCATCACTCTTCGAGACCGGTACTTCGAAGCACGCGGCTCAGACGACCTCTACTATCATCTTGCGATCCGTGAAGAAACTCAGGACTTCCGTCTCGTTGTGATTCCGCCCGCACCACTGCAGAACGTGGCAGCCGGGTATCAGACGTGGTCACTCAGCCTTCGTCGCGGGGACAACCTGCACGTTCAGGTCGCGGCCATCCGGCGGCACGGTTTCGACGGGACGATCGATGTCACTGCGACGGGTCTTCCGACTGGCATCAGCTGCAAGGGAGCCAGCATTGGCCCCGGCGAGAACAACGCGTGGCTCGTATTCACGGCTGCAGAGGATTCCAAACCGGTCGTCCAGCAGTCGGTTCAAATTACGGGCGCGGCTCGGATCGAGGACCTCGCAAAGGTCAAAGCGGTGGACGATCTCGACAAACAGATCGTAGCCCTCGTCGCGAACGTGCCGAAGCTGGCCGACGCTCTGCAGAAGACAGTCGACCCGAAAGACAAAGCGGCCGCAGCCCGCAAGGTTGCCGACGACAAAGCCACTGCGGATGCAGCCATTGTCAAGACGGCGACGGATGCGAAAACTGAGGCAGACAAAGTGGTCGCCGATGCTCAGGCTGCTCAGAAAAAAGCAGACGACGCGAAAGCCGCTGCGGACAAAGCCGTGACGGATATAACGAATGCCCAGAAGGTGACGCAGGCGGCAACAGACGCGGCGAAGAAGAATCTGACTGACGCCCAGTCTGCAGAAAAAGTCGCAGCCGACGCAAAGACGGCAGCCGACAAGGCTGCGGCAGATGCGCAGGCAGCAGCCACTCAGGCTCAAGCGGCACTTGATGCGGCGAAGAAAGCAGCCGAAGCAGACAAGGACAACGCCGACCTCGCGAAGAAGGCAACCGAAGCGGAAGCAGCAAAGAAGGCGGCCGACGATGTCCTCGCGACGGCGACGGTTGCTCAGACTGCAGCCGTAAAGGTCTTCACGGATAGTCAGGCCGCGACAGTCGCTGCCACAACCGCGGCCGCCGCCGCCGAGAAGGCAAATGCCGCAGCTCTGGTGAACGTCAAGACCGCCGCGGATGCGAAGACGGCGGCGGATCAAACCTCGACCGCGGCCGCCCAGGCAACTCAGAAAGCGACGGTCGAGCAGGCGAAGACGGTTCAGACGCTTGCTCAGGCGACCGCAACGTTCAAGCAGTCCGAAGCCGCACAGAAGACTGCTGTGGCGGAAGACGACAAAGCCCTGGCCGCGTTCAACGCGGCAACGAAAGCGAAAACCGATGGCGACGCCCTCGTCGCAACTAAGAATTCGGAAGTTGCCACCGCGAGGAAAGCTCGTGATGCCGCAGCGAAAAACGTGACTCGTGACGCTCGGACCGCGACGATCGTCTGGAACGGGACGGCCCAGCAGTCTGCTGTGTCACGGTTGACTCGCGGGCTGGCGGTTTCGGTCATGGACGAAGCGGCTCCGTACCAGGTGACGACGGACGTTCATCGAGAAGTTCTGAATCACAACGGGCAGCTGCTGATTCCTGTGAAGCTCACTAAACGAAACGGGTTTGACAACAAGATCACGCTCAACGTGCAGAACCTGCCAAAGAATGCTCAGTTCCAGAAGCAGGATATTGAGAAGGGGCAGGACACTGCTCTGTTGCGACTGTTCATGCCGAATAACGTCGCCGAGGGCAGCTACACCATCTTTCTGCAGTGTCAGGGTCAGGTCTCGTATTCGAGGAATCCGGAGCGGGTTGACCGGGCAAAAACGGCTCAGGAGGAGGCCGTGAAGGCACTTGCTGTCGCGACGGAAACCGCGAAGACGTCCGCAACGGCAGCGACCGCCGGCGCCAAAGGACTGACCGATGCGATGAATGCTCAAAAGGCAACTCTCACGGCCCTCACGGCGGCACAGAAAAAGGTCACGGACAGTCAGGCCGCAGAGAAGACCGCAGCCGATGCAAAGGCAGCAGCCGACAAAGCAGCGACAGATGCGAAAACGGCAGCTGACGCGGCTCAGAAGGCTCTCGACGAGGCAAAGAAGGCCGCCGATGCCGACGCGACGAATCAGGACCTCGCAAAGAAAGCGACTGATGCAGACGCCGCGAAGAAGGCAGCGGACACCGCCCTCACCACGGCAGTAGCCGCGCAGACAGCCGCAACAAAAGTCCTGACCGACGCCCAGGCAGCCACGAAAGCCGCGACCGATGCCGCTGCGGTCGCGACGAAGGCGAACGAAGACGCCCTGGCAGCCGTTAAAGTCGCGACCGATGCAAAAACGAAGGCCGATGCCGACAAGAAAACAGCTGACGATAATTTGAAAGCAGTGACAGCGGCAAAGACGGCCGCTGACGCCGAGTTCACTGCGGCCACCGCAGCCGCCAAGGCCGCAAATCTGAATTACTTTCCGCCCTCAACACCGATCATCGTGACGGTTAAGAAGGGTGCCTTTACCCTGGCGGCGGCTCCGGCAGGCGGAGGTGCACTCAAGCGAGGCGCCAAGCTCGAAGTCAAAGTCACCGTGACGAGGATCAACGGATTCACTGGTCCCGTAACCGTCAATCTGGGACTCCCACCGGCAGCGACCGGACTGACAGCCGCACCTGTCACGATTCCTGCCGATCAGAATGAGGCGACGCTTGTCGTCAATGCCGGCGGCGATGCGACCGAGGGAGCGATTCAGTACGCCGTCGTGCATGGAACGGCCGACTGGGATGGTCCAACTTCCGCTGACCAGCCAGTCACGATTACTGTCGCCAAGTAATAATGTCGCCAGGTAAGTTTGTGGCTCGATTTGACAACTGACCCGATTTAACAACTGACTCCAGCAGCACAATACGCTGCTCGAATTCAACCTGCCGATGCTGACCTGAAGACCGGTTGGCAGAAAGCGATTTTGAGGTATCCGATGACTCGTCGAATTTCTCTTCTGACACTCGTTTCGCTCATGAGCGTTTCATTCGTCTCCGCACAGGACAACAAAGGCGGGAAGCCGATTGAACCTGAGAAGGTCAATCTGGGCCGGCCTGTGAGCTATGCCGAGGACATTGCTGACATTCTCGACATCAACTGCATCGCCTGTCACAACGACGCGATCAAAGAGAGCAAACTCAGTCTTGAAAGCGCTGAGGAAATGCTCAAGGGCGGCAAACGTGGCCCGGCCATCGTCCCAGGCAAACCGGATGACAGCCTGCTTTACCAGGTCGCCTCCCGGCAGAAGGCGCCCCACATGCCGCCGCTGCCGAACAAGGTGGAAGCGTCAGCGCTGACCCCGAAGGAACTTGGCGTCCTGCGGCTCTGGATCGAAGAAGGCGCCAAAGGTGCCGAAGACACGGGTGGAATTACCGTCAACTGGCAGCCAATCCCCAAAGGCATGAACGCGATTTATGACATCGTGCTGTCGCCATGGGGTGAGCGGGTTGCCGCTGGACGAGCCAATCAGATTCTCGTCTTTAACGTTCACAGCGGTGAAGAAATCCGGCTGATCGACCCCAGCCTGAATGACATTGAGTTCGAAGGAAAAAAGATGTATCCCGACGGAGCCGCTCATCGCGACTTCGTGCACTCGCTCGCGTTTCACCCGCAGAAGCGAATGCTGGCATCGGCCGGTTTCCGAGTCGTCAAGCTCTGGGAGCAGGCAGCCAACGTGCAGACTCAGAAAATCGGTCTGGGAGCCGTCGCGGCCTCATCGGCTGTTCACGCCGCAAGCGGACTGATTGCGGTCGGCACAAAGACCAACCAGATTCAGATTCGCAAAGCCGCTGACGGCACGGTCGTGAAGACGCTCGACGGACACACGGCCGCTGTCACCGGCGTTGGCTTCTCGACTGACGGGAAACACGTCGTCTCCGGCTCGGAAGATAAGACGGTTCGGGTGTGGTCGGTCGAAAGCGGCCAGGCCGTTCGGCAGATCACAACCGCGGCCCCTGTCACGGATGTTCTACTGAGAATCGACGGAACCCAGATTGTGTCAGCTCACGCGGACGCGAAGGTTCGAGTCTGGACGTTTGCCGCACCAGAGGGAGAAACACCAGAAGGTGGCGAGAAGCCGGTTCACGAAATTGCTCACGCCGGAGTGACCTGTCTCTGTACCACGCCGACGGCCAATCAGATCGTCTCAGGTGGAACGGACAGCAACGCTCGCATCTGGAATCTTGACAATGGCAGTGCCATTCGGGCCCTCGCCCACGGCGGACCGGTCGTTTCGGTCGCATGCCGCGCGGATGGCCTGGCGTTTCTGACGGGCAGTTCCAACAACACGGCGAAGCTGTGGGACGCAGCGGGCAAACAGCTCGCCGAGCTTCGCGGCCACGTTGAGAGTCAGCGAGCCGAAAAGCTGGCACTCGAAGATCAGGATCTCGCCAAGCAGCTGGCTGCTCTGGCTGATGCCGCTCAGAAGGCAGCCGACAAAAATGACAAGGAGCGGACCGAAGCTGTCAAGAAGGCTGAAGAAGATAAGAAAAAAGCTGACGAGGAAGTTGTCAAAGCGAAAAAAGCATTCGACGATGCGAAGAAAAAAGCGGACGATGCAAAAGCGGCGGCGGCAAAAGTTGTGACGGATGCGACGACTGCTCAGCAGGCGACTCAGACTGCAACGGATCAAGCGAAGAAGAAACTCACTGAGTCTCAGGCCGCAGAGAAAGCCGCAACAGATGCGAAGACCGCTGCTGACAAAGTCGTGACAGATGCGACGGCGGCGGTCACGCAGGCTCAAGCGGCTCTCGATGCTGCGAAGAAGGCGGCCGATGCAGACAAAACGAACGCCGATCTCGCGAAGCAGGCAACCGAGGCGGAAGCAGCGAAGAAGGCGGCGGACGATGTTCTCGCCAAGGCAATCGTCGCTCAGACGGCAGCCGCGAAAGTCCTGACCGACAGTCAGGCAGCGACAACGGCTGCCACATCAGCTGCCGCTGCTGCCGAGAAGGCCAACGTGGATGCTCTCGCCAAGGTGAAGGCCGCTACGGATGCAAAGACGAAAGTCGATACCGATTCCGACAATACGCTGACAAAGCCAACCGACGATCTCAAGAAGCAGGAAGAAGCTCAGAAGTCGGCGGTGCGAAGTGTTGACCTCGCAAAGAAGTCCGATGAGAAAGCCAAAGTCGACCTTGAGGAAGCAAAAAAGAAGCTTGAAGCTGCACAGGCTCACCAGAAGGCAATGGAAGAAGCCCTCAAGAAAGCCCAGGAGGGAACGAAGGCTGCCGAGAAACCCATCACAGCGGTTGCCTTTTCGACAGACGGCAAACGAATCGCGACTTCGACTGACGATGGCACAATCCAAATCTGGGACGGTACCGCAGGACAGGCGATCGACACGCTCGCCGGAGCCGGCAGCTCGGTCCGAACACTGACGTTCCTGGACGCCCGACTGCTGCTCAGTACGAGCGACGGTCAGGAAGCGATCATCTGGGACTCAAACCCGGAGTGGAAACTTGTTGCCCGACTTGGCGCCGGCGAAGATCCGCTTGACGTCAGGATGTCGCCGTTTGAATTCCGAGTTCTTTCGCTCGCCTTCAGTCCAGATGGCAAGCAGCTGGCAACGGGCGGCGGTGAGCCGTCTCGAAGTGGCGAGCTGCACATCTGGGACGTCGAAAAGCGAACGATCGTTAAGACGATTGAGGACGCTCACAGCGATACGATTTTCGGCCTGCAGTTCTCGCAGGACGGCACGAAGATCGTCTCTGGAGCCGCTGACAAATTTGTGAAGGTTCATGAAGTGGCCACTGGCAAGCATGTGAAGTCGTTTGAAGGCCACACTCACCACGTCCTCGACGTTTCCTGGAAGGCAGACGGCAGCCAACTGGTCAGTGCCGGAGCCGACAACGCGATCAAAGTCTGGAATGTGGAGACGGGCGAGCAGATTCGCACGATCGCGAATTACCAGAAGCAGGTCACTTCGATTCACTACGTTGGACTCTCCGACAACTGCATCAGTTGCGGAGGAGACAAGACGGTTAAATTCCACACGGCGGCGAATGGCTCAAACTTCCGCAGCTTTGCCGGTGGAACAGACTTCATGTACTCGGCCGACGCCAATCGGGATCAAACCATTGTCGTGGCAGGGGGTGAAGACGGAGTCGTCCGAATCTGGAATGGAGCCAACGGGCAAGTGATGCACAGTTTCGCTCCCCCGGTTCCGGAGGAAGCCCAGGCGAGTGCAGGAAAGTAGCCTGCAGATTGCGTAATCTTCGAAGCAGCGGCCCGGTCACGGGTCGCTGCTTTTTTCATAGGTGACCCATGAAGATTCTGGTAACGAACGACGACGGAATTGAAGCTCCTGGCATCGCCGAGCTGGCTCGCGTTGCAGCGAAGTTTGGAGACGTCTATGTCGTTGCTCCCGAGGAAGCCCATTCCGGTTGCGGTCACCAGGTGACAAGTGACGGAATTATCTCCGTCCGAAAAACCGAACCACAGCGCTGGGCGATTGGCGGCACTCCAGCAGATTGTGTGCGGGTTGGTCTGTCTCGCCTCATTCCAGATGCCGACTGGGTTTTCGCCGGGATCAATGCCGGAGCAAATCTGGGAGTCGACGTCTTCATGTCAGGGACCGTCGCCGCTGTTCGTGAAGGAGCGCTCTTTGGTCGACCCGGGATTGCAATCTCCCATTACCGTCGAGCCGGCGGCGAGTTCGACTGGTCTGGCGCTGGTGTTCTCTCAGCAGAATTGATGGAGCAGCTTCTCGCCCGGCAGCTCGACGAAGGCGAGTACTGGAATGTGAATCTGCCAAATCCGGCGGAGTCGCAACGTCGTCCAGAGTTCATCGACTGCGACGCGGCGGCCGGGCACCTCCACATGGAGTTTGAAGAGCACGAAGCCGGAGTGAAGTACTGCGGTGATTATCACGCTCGCCCAGGATCACCAGGCAACGATGTCCACGTCTGTTATTCGGGAAACGTGGCAGTCACGCGAATGGGAATCTGGCAGATTCCGGCGTCACACTGATCACTGAGTTCGTGTTCGACGGGACAACTTTCGACGATCGAATTCCTGGGATGAATGACGTTCCGGAATGTGCAGGACTTTGTCGCTCAACACGCTGATCAAGGTGTCCTGGATTTCCGGGGAACACCGAGTCACTCATCTCTGTCGGCGGATCCACGCCAGCATCTGCTTGTCGAGTCCGGGAAGATCGTCACCGAACTCACTTAGAAAAAGTGACAACCGTTCCTCGGGCGAGTCGAACTGCAACGGGGGTTTCTCAGCAATCAGCTTGAGCCACGCCGAGTACTGACGCGGTTTTGTGCGGATCAGAAAGTAGCTGAGCGCCCACGCCTCGCCGTACGCGTCGAGTTGGGTGTCCGGCTCGCGGAACCTCGCGTCGCTGCCGATGAGGCTTTCCAGAGAATCTGCCTTGCGGCGTTTCGCAACGAAGTCCAGAAATTGCGATTTACGATGGCGGTTCAGGCGGCCGATTGTCTGCCAGCCGCGTTGGCTCTTCAGGTCTGGCGTCTCGAAGTACATGGCCATTCCCTCGGTCATCCAGATGGGGTTGTCCGCATAGCGAGTGTGGAGGCCCGAATTAAACGCAATCTGATGAGTCGCTTCGTGAACGACGGTCGCCACACTTCCCGGGACCGATTGAACTCGGCGGAAAACGTCAGAGACCGTTTTCGCAGGTGTCTGTTGCTCGGTCGCGGTGAGGTCGTAGAGCACGATTCGGTTGCCGGTGATCAGAAAGTAGCCGGCCCCTTTCGCCGATCCGGGAGTTCGATCGAATGCTGCCAGCTCGGCGAATTCCGTTTGCGTTTTGAGGATCACGACAGGCAGCGGAAATTCCGGCTCTCGGACTTCCAAATCTCTGGCCGTCCAGAATACGCCAAAGGCCTTGTGCAACCGCTCCAGCAGACCACCGCACCACTCAGCGTACGCCTGGCTCGTGTCCGTGCAGACGACGTAGTGGTCGGTGGTGTGAATCAGAAAATCGCTTTTGTTTCCGGCCTCGCGTAGTTCCTCGATCAAGTGCTCGCCGAGTTCTTCCTTCGTGAGAGGAGAGAACAACTTTCCTTCGACGGCCGTCTCCTCAACGAGACGATCGGGCGTCACCGTCCAAAGCCGGCCAGATCGGGCCTCGACGAGAAGTCCGCCGTCTTTGGCCCGAACCAGAAGTCGGCCATCGACTGTCGTCTCCTGGTCGGCTGCGTCACGCAGTCGAACGCGGACGAGAGGATCACTGGTCGGTAATGGCGTCGCAGGTGTGTCCTGAGCAGTCGCGTTCGGGGCGAGTGCCAAAACTGCTGAGACAAGCAGAACCACCGCCGCGAACATCACCGCAGAATGGGTCGAGCGAAGCGAGCCCCACTGATCGCGTAATTTCGGACAGCAACGGTGAGGCTCGCTCCGTTCGGCCCACCCGGCGGTTTGTCGTGTCGTCATCTTGCCAGCCCCTGGCGAATGCGGATTCCGGTCAGTGGATCGACCATCGCGGCCGTGGCGATGTGTACGCACTCGGCCCCGGCTTCGAGGTAGGCTCGGACGTCGTCGGTGGTGGCGGCGCCGCCGACTCCAATGAGCCGCGTGGACTCGCCACGTTCGCGAATCAGCTCAGCGAAGAGTCGCGTCTGAGCTGTCGAGGCCTCGCGCGTGGCGGCGCCGCAGATGCCTCGTTTCTGGCCGCCAAACAGAAGTCGCCCGGACGATTCGACGGTCGCTGCGACGCTGTTTGTCATGGCGAGGGCATCGACCGATCCCGCCAGTGCGTCCAGCAAAGCCGTCGCAGATTTGCGTTCAGTCACGTGGCCGATCTTGACGATGACCGGCTTGGATCCGGCGGCTTCACGCACGGCGCGAGCGACCGTTGCCGCATCATCTGGCTGCTGGAAAAGCTGTCCGTCACACGTCGCGACGTTGGGGCACGAGAAATTCATCTCAACCGTTTCGGCACCGGATTCAACCGCCCAGCGGACGCACTGAGCGTAGTCCTCGGCAAGGTCGGCGATCGACCAGTCAGGCTGAACAGTGCCGACAACGGAAACGGACAGCAGCTTGTCTTCGGAAAGATTCTCGCGAGTCCACTCGACATCGCGCCGCCACTCGTCGGGCCGCATCGAGGGCATGCCGAAACTGACCGCCCAGCTTCCGTTCATCGAGGCTGTTTCTGAGAGCCGCTCCTCGCTCCCGTTCAGCGAGCCGGTCTCGACAGGGACAAGATTCGGCAGGTCGTAGCACTCACGAAAGCCGCTTCGCACGGTTTTATACGTGAGCACGTCGAAGCCAAGCGACGCGTAGTACAGGATCCACTTGCCATTGAGCAGCGGCCCGGCCGGCATTCCCAGCGGCGAGGCGGCCTTGAGCCCGCAAAATGTCCAGTCGCCGTCGACGGGCGGGACGTCGATCGAAACCGGCTCGGGCCCGTGGTCGTAATTCCAACGGTAGCTCTCGTCCGGGTCGTACCGCGGCAGGATCTGCACGGGCAGCGTTCGAGGTGCGGTGGTCATGGCGATTCTTCGCGAGTGGAAAGTCTCATGATAACACAACGACCAGGGCCAGGTTTAAGCCAGTTCTGCCGACTGAGAATCTCGTCCATCGCCGCAAAGCAGCAGCATCGCAAGAAGCCCCGATGCCGCTGCGAGACCGGCCAGAACTCCATACGCCACTCGGTCGTCGGCGATCAGGCCCAGCGTCATCGGACCAAAGGCTCCGATGCCGAAGCACAGGAAATTGCTGAAGCCGTAGCCCGTGCTGCGACGCGAGGCGGGAATCATCTGAGCGATCAGGCTGTTGTAGACGGGCTGGTTCATAAAGTGGATGAAGGCGAGAAGGCACGCCGCTATGAACCGCTGCGTTCCGTCCGCGAAGGCCATCCACAATAACGGAGGCACGTTGCCAAGCAGGACCAGGACCAGCAGCTTTTCAAGCCGACCCGGTCTGGCGAGTCGTCCTGCGACTCCCTGGCCGACCGCCGCGCACAGCAGGGCGATCGTCGTGAGCGCGTTGCGAAAACTCTCTGGAGACCAGTCGTCCGGGCGAAGTCCCGCCTCGTCGAGGTATCTCGGGAGAAAGTGAAGAAACGCCGCGTAGACGAATCCGGAGAGAGCTCCCGCCGCGACGAGAATCAGGAACGCTCGCCACGGAATCGGCTTCTCTACCTCCGCGGCGGGCTTCGAAAGGTCGAGCGCGTCAGCGTCAGCCGCTGCCTTTCGCGATGCGGCGGTCGTGTCGCCGTCTCGCAGCAGTGACGCCGTCATCAACCCCGCAATCAGCAGCGCGGGCAGGGTGAGCAGCAGGTAGTAGCTTCGCCAGTCGACGCTCCCGGTCGAAAAGATCAGCGCGGCAAGAAACGGCGCACCGGCGATACCCAGCGAGCCGAAGATGCCGTGCCAGCCGAGCGCCGCTCCACGCGTCTCGGCCGTTGTCTCGCGAGAGATCAGCGAGAGACCCGCCGGGTGATAAATGCTCGCAAAACAGCCCATCGCGAACATGACTCCGAACAGAGCCGACAGCGACGGAGCCCACCAGGCAGCGACGGCCGTTGCCGAACAACCCAGCAAATAAACGACCAGCAGCCGCTTCGACCCGAATCGATCCGCAAGGTATCCGGCGAAAAGTGCCCCGAGCCCAAACGGTAATCGCCAGATCGTGCCCAGCCCGCCGGTGCGTTCTTTGCCGACTTCGAAGTCGTCGCCAATCATCTGCTCGACAGCGGGCAGCGAATGCTCAAACGTGTGGACCATCGCGTGCGCCAGCGACACGAGCAGCACAAGACGAAACGTGGCCGGCGACATTTGATCTCCAGGTGGAGGGATGGTGAGGGCTGCGAAGGATGGGATGAGGCATGGGGCCTCGCCGCGCCGAATGGTATTCTGTACGGCTTCGCGGGAGCCATCTTCACCGACCCCGAATCGCGGCGGCGGGTTCCCCTCAGCGAACTGCAACTCAACGGAAACGACTCATGGCAAACAGTCAGCACGGCACCGAACACTCGCACGCCAGCTCGCTTTTTTCCCCGCGGATCGCGAAGGATCTGCTGCGAGTCCGCTCGCGACGCTGGTTTCTGCAGGCGGGAATTGGAGGCCTTGCCGGGCTGTCGATGCCTCAGATTCTCAAAGCGAGAGACCAGTCAGGGCACGAAGCTACAAGTGAGAATAAAAAATCGGTGATCCTGTTCTGGCTGTCTGGCGGACCTTCGCAGATTGACATGTGGGATCCAAAACCGGACGCGCCGAGCGAAATTCGCGGCCCGTTCAACTCGATCGAAACCGCTCTGCCGGGAGTTCGGTTTTCCGAGCACCTGCCGCTGCAGGCTTCGATCGCGGACAAGCTGTCGATCATCCGCTCGGTCGACTGCAGCGCCAGCAACCACACGCCCATCACGATGCAGTGTGGCAACCCGCTGGCAAAGCGGAGCAACGACGGCAAAGACGGTGGCGGCTTCCCCTCGATGGGATCCGTCGCGGCAAAGTTTCGCGGCTCCAACGATCCAGACCTGCCGGGCTTCGTCGGCCTCGCCAACTCCTGGACGGCGGATGTCTACGGATCCGGAAACATGGGTCCAGAATTTGAACCGGTCAAAGGCCTGGAACTGGCCGGCAAATTCAATCTGCCGAGCGGCGTTGAACTAAGCCGCCTGGGCGATCGCAACTCGCTGCGAAGCCAGTTCGATCAGTTCCGCCGAGACCTCGACCAGGGCACAACGCTCGCCCGAGCCGATCAATACTCGCGGAAGGCCTTCGAGATGGTCGCCTCCGGCCGGGTTCAAAAAGCGTTCAACATGGACGACGAATCGCAGTCAACGCGCGATCTGTACGGAACTCACAGCGTCGGCCAGAAAGCGCTGCTGGCGCGACGACTGGTCGAGTCCGGTGTGACGTTCGTTCTGGTCAGCGGAGCCTGGGGCTACTTCGATCACCACGGCGACGAAGTCCGCTGGGGCGGAATCGAAAAAGGCCTCAAGCCGCTCTCGCCACGAGTCGACCAGGCCATGTTTGCTCTGATAAAAGACCTGGAAACGCGAGGCCTCCTCGACAGCACCTTCGTCATGATGATGGGTGAGTTCGGGCGAGGCCCCGTCATCAACAAAAACGCCGGTCGCGATCACTGGCTGCGAGTCATGTCGATGATCACAGCAGGCGGCGGCATGCCCACCGGCCAGGTCATCGGCAGCAGCGACCGCCGAGGCGGCGACATCAAAAGCGGTCTCGTCCGTCCGCAGGACCTGGCAGCGACAACCTTCCAGCACCTGGGAATCGACCTGAACGCCGAATGGGTCAACCAGCGAGGCCGCCCGATCCCGATCGTCCAGGAAGGCGGTCGCCCGATCCCGGAGCTGCTGTAAGCGCAAGAAGAATAAGACGCGGCTAAGGGTTCACTGAACGATCAATATCAGGCGAAATAGTGAATCCAGCCGCGAAGCGGCGACAGCAGTCGAGTCAACCCGTGGGCAGTTGCACACAACTCAACTATCACATTGTCTTTGCCACGAAATACCGGCGGCCAACCATCACGAAAACGATTCAGGAGCGACTCTACGAATACATCGGTGGCACGCTTCGGGCGAAGAGAAGCGAGCTGATCGAAATCGGTGGCGTGTCGGACCATATTCATATCCTCGCCCGACTGTCACCTCTGCTTGCGGTCTCCGATGTCGTCCGTGACGTCAAAGCAAACTCTTCGAAATGGATGAACGAACTTGAAGAGGTTCGGGACACGTTTGAGTGGCAGAAGGGCTACGGCGCTTTCACCGTGAGTTACTCTCAGATCGAGACCGTTTCGGATTACATCCGAAATCAGGAAGAGCACCACAAGACTCTGACCTTTCGTGACGAGTACATCGCATTTCTGAAACGGCACGGGATTGAATTTCGGATGGAATACCTGTTCGAGGACGAGCACCATGGATGACTGCTGTCGCCGCTTCGCGGCTTTTGCTGAGTCCCACTTACGCTCAATCGAAAGTAACCACAAACCCCTCGCGACTTTGAAACAACACCATGACTGACGTGATCTCTCGACGAGGCTTCATGCAGATCGGAGCACTGGCTCTGGGGGGAGTCACGTTGCCGGAGATCCTCGCCGCGCGGGAAGCTTCCGGAACGGGAAGCTCCGACACGTCCGTGATCATGCTCTACCAGCACGGTGGCGCTTCTCAGCTTGAGACGTACGATTTAAAACCGGACGCGCCGCTGGATTATCGCAGCGTGTTCAATCCGATTCCGACCAACGTGCCCGGGATGGATATCTGCGAGCTGTTTCCCAGGCAGGCGGTGATCGCCGACAAGTTCTCGCTCATCCGGTCGCTCCACCACGACGTCAGCAGCCACAGCGACGGCGGCATCATCACGCTGACCGGCAAGCCGCCGCTGATCCAGGACCCGACGTCGCAGTCGAAGAGCGATCATCCGGACTTCGGTTCGGTCACCAGTTTCCTGAAGGGGATCGGCGAGAAGGCAATGCCGCCTTACGTGACGATCCCCCGCAACCCGTACATGACTCGCCCGACGTACCTCGGTCTGCACCACAGCGGGTTTGAGGCCGGCGATGCGAACTCGAAGAGCTACCAGCCTCCGCAGGTGAAGCTGGCCGCCGGACGCGACGGAGAATTCCTGAGCAACCGTCGATCGCTCATCAAGGATTTTGACCGGCTTCGCAGCGATCTGGACACGCGAGGTCAGCTCGAAGGAGTCGACCGGTTCCGGGACCTCGCCTTCGACCTGATGACCAGCCCGCACGTCGGCAAGGCGTTCGCCATCGAACAGGAACCGGACGAGCTTCGCGACCGCTACGGCCGCAACGAGTGGGGTCAGGCGTGTCTGCTCGCGCGGCGACTGGCCGAGCACGGAACGGCGGCAATCAACATTTACTTCAACACACCAAAGAGCGGCCAGGAGTTCACGAACTGGGACGACCACATCGGCAACGCCGGCCGGCCCGGCCACTTCGGCAAGTACATGCGAGTCCGCCTGCCGTTCATGGATCAGGCCCTGGCGACACTGATCGAAGACATTTTTGAGCGAGGCCTCGACAAAAAGATTCTGATCGTCGTCGTCGGCGAGTTCGGCCGCACCCCGCGTTTGAGTGCAAACTCCGGCGGCACCGGCCGCAACCACTGGCCTCAGGCCTGCTCGGCCCTGGTCTCCGGCGGAGGCCTCCGCATGGGCCAGGTCGTCGGAGCCACCAACAGCAAAGCCGAATACCCGGCCGAGTCACCTCACACCCCGCAGGACCTGCTCGCGACAGTCTACCGCCATCTCGGCATTGACCCGGCGGCAACGCTCACCGACCACTCCGGCCGGCCGGTGTACGTCCTCGATTCCGGCAAACCGATCACCGGGTTGATTTGAGCAGAGTGGTCGTGGCCGATCAACTCGTCTCCTCAGGTTGGCACATCATCCAGCAAGGTATTCCGACGGACTCCGCGTCTACTTAATCAGCGAGAGCAGACCCGCATGAGAAACACCTTCTTCAGTCTTGTCCTTCTGTTGCTCGTTCTGCAGAACGGCGTTTCTGCGCAGGACGTCGTCGATATTGATTCTCGACGTGAACTGTTTGTGGACAACCTTCTCATTGGTCAGCTCGACGGGACCAGACTCAAGATGCACTCGCCGCAGTTGCTCCGGCGGGTTCCGCCTCGGCCGTTCGGCCACTATGCGACCGTGCTGAAAGATTCGATCGACGGCGAGGACCTGCTACGGCTTTATTACCGAGGCGACAAAGTTCCGGGTGCTCACTGGCGTGACGGATGGGGGAAGTACCACGAGGGCGAAGTCACTCTGTATGCCGAGAGTCGGGACGGAGGCATCCACTGGACGGAGCCGAATCTGGGGCTGTTCGATGTGCCGCAGATGCCGAAGGGAAACGTCATTATGGAGGTCGGCGAGGACACGTTTCTCGTCACGCACAATTTCACACCGTTCATCGACACTCGCCCGGGAGTTCCCAGGGAGCAGCGGTACAAGGCGCTCGGTGGCAGTCGCTACCCTGATGAAAACTGGGGCGGCTGGAAGACTCCCGACGCTCGCAAAGTGCTTCGGGAAAAGTACGGGCCGGGAGGCCTCAAGGCGTTTGTCTCGGCGGACGGAGTCAAATGGAAGCTGCTTCAGAAGACTCCGGTTATTGACGAGGAGCTTGGCAGTTTCGACTCGCAGAACGTCGCCTTCTGGTCGGAGGCGGAAGGTCAGTACGTCGCCTTGTTTCGATATTTCAAAGACGGCCTGCGCTCAATCCGTCGCAGCACCAGCAAGAACTTCCTGAACTGGACTGAGCCCGTCGGAATGGAAGCCGACCAGAAGGGCGAGCACCTTTACACAAGTGTCACGCAGCCGTATTTCCGAGCTCCGCATATCTACATCGCGTTGCCCACCCGCTTCCAGGCCCGAGCCGGTGCAATTACCGACATCGTCCTGATGGCGGCCAGGCCTGGCAGTCAGTTGTACCATCGTCACTTCAAAGAAGCCTTCATCCGTCCCGGCCTGGGTCAACGCGGCTGGGGCAACCGGGCCAACTACATCACCCTGAATGCCGTCCAGACAAGCCCGACCGAAATGAGCATGTTCATGTACGGCGGCGGGCACTACGTCATGAGGCTCGACGGATTCATTTCCGTGAATGCGGGGTTCGAGGCTGGCGAATTCCTGACGAAGCCATTGAAGTTTTCGGGGAGCGAGCTGGAGCTGAATTACTCGACCGCTGGAGCCGGAAGAATGCGCGTCGAAATTCAAACCGCAGACGGAAAACCTGTCACAGGTTTCAGTCTCGAAGACTGCAACCCGATTTACGGGGACGAAATCAGCGGAACAGTGAAGTGGAAGGACAGCGCCGACGTGAGTTCGATTGCTGGCCAGGTCGTGCAGCTTCGTTTCGTGATGAATGAGGCGGATCTCTACTCACTGCGATTTCGCAACGCACCAGAATAGCGTTCGTCGGGAAGTATCCGGGTTCAACTCCAGGACCAGATTTGAAACTCGCCCCGTATTGTTTCCTCGGCTCATTGACAGTGGCCTTGAGTAGCGACGCCTCGTGCGGCGAGCCTTCTGCCGCCCCGGGATCGCATTCCGGCCAGCCAGGTTTCAGCGGGGCGTGTTCGTCCTGCGGGCAGTTGAGGCCGTGCTGCAGATGTGCATCTGGCACGACCAGCATGTTGCACACGTTTGGTTCGGTGGGAGCCGGCTTTCAGTGAATGAAGCGGCCGTGAGGTAGATTCGATTTCCTCGTTGACATGCGATTTCCGTGTCGCGAATGAGCGGGGCGGACTGGTTCCTTTGTGTTGCGGCTTTACACTCGGCACACGTTGCGTTTGTGAATCTGCCCTCGCCCCCACTGACCTGTCGTCTTATGTCTGATGTTCGCATGCGTGGTTTCCGGTCCCGGAAGCCGGTGGATGAAGTGCTCGCCTGGATCGATGCGGAGGTGTCGTCGCTCGACCCGGAAGCGGTTGCGTTGAGCGCTGCTCATGGGCGGGTACTTGCTTTGCCGGTCGTTTCTCGGATCAACGTGCCGGCGTTTGATCGGTCGGCGATGGACGGCTTCGCTCTGCGGGCCGAGGAGACGATCGGGGCGGGCGATTACAACCCGCTGCCGTTTTCGGTCGTGGGTGCGTCGATGCCCGGCAGCCCGTTTGCCGGCGAGGTGGGCAAGGGCCAGGCCGTCCGGATCATGACCGGTGCACCGATTCCGGCAGGAGCTGATGCCGTCGTGCCGGCGGAATTCGCGACCGAGAAGAACGGCATCGTCGAGATCACCGAAGCCGTGCCCTCACTGAAGCACATCGGTCGAACGGGCGAGGATGTTCGAAGCGGCGCGACGCTGCTCGAAGCCGGCCATCGGCTGAGGCCGCAGGACTGCGGACTGCTGGCGTCGATCGGGCTGGCAGAAGTGCCTGTGATCCGGCTGCCTCGCGTGCGCATCATCGTGACTGGAAACGAGCTTGCCGAGCCGGGGACGGAGCGAGGTCCGTTTCAGATTTACGAAGCGAACTCGCACATTGTGTCGGGCCTGATTCCTCGTGACGGAGGCGTCATCGAATCGCGCGTCCGCTGCGACGATTCACTAAATTCGATCCGCGATGCGATCACGGCTCCCGGCGCGGATGTCATCCTCATTTCAGGAGGTTCGAGCGTCGGCAGCGAGGATCACGCGCCCGGCCTCGTCGCGGAACTCGGCGAGCTTCCGATTCACGGCGTCGCCATGCGACCGTCCAGCCCCGCCGGCATCGGGCGGATTGGCGATCGGCTCGTGTTTCTGCTGCCGGGTAACCCGGTCTCGTGTCTCTGTGCGTACGACTTCTTTGCCGGGCGGGCGATTCGAATTCTCGCCGGACTGCCGACGGAGTGGCCGTACCGGAAAGTCGAAGGGGAGCTTGTCTCGAAAATCGTCTCGCAGGTTGGCCGAGTCGATTACTGCCGTGTCCGCATTACGGACGGCAAGGTCGAACCGCTCGCGCTGAGCGGTGCGTCGATCCTCAGTTCGACGACGCGAGCCAACGCGTTTGTGGTCGTCCCGCCGCAGTCAGAAGGCTACGCGGCTGGAACTCGCGTTGAGGGGTTTCTGTATTCGTAGCCTCGGTCCGGACTCTTCGGGTCGGGTTGAATTGCCGAGTGCTCGCCTGATCCGTCTTGCTGGGCTCGCTACTCGAGCTTCCCGTCGCGCATGCGCAGGACGCGGTCGTCTGGCGTCAGGAAACTCTCGTCGTGAGTGACGACGATGACGGTTGTGTTCTGCTCCGCACACAGTCCGCGCAGCAACTGAAACACCTCCGCGCCGGTGGCTGTGTCGAGCTCGCCTGTCGGTTCATCCGCAAGAACGACGCGCGGTTTCTTCAGCAGCGCCCGGGCGATCGCAATCCGTTGCTGCTCGCCGCCGGACAACTGGTTCGGACGGTGGTCAAGGCGGTCGCCGAGGCCGACCTGCTTCAGCAGCGACTCGGCCTGCTGCCTGAGTGCCGCCGAGACTCCACTCGGCAGCCACGGAACAAGGACATTGTCGACCGCATCGAGATTGCTGAGCAGATTGAAACTTTGAAAAACGAAGCCGACTTCGTTTCGTCGGTACGCGTCCCGCTCGGGAGTGGTCATTGCGGTGAGGCTTCGTTCGTCGATTGAGACGTCGCCTGATGTCGGATTATCGAGCGCACCGATGAGGTACAGCAGCGAGCTCTTCCCGCTGCCGGACGGGCCGAGAATGAAGTTGAACGTCGCGGCGGCGATTTCGCACGACACGCCGCGTAACGCATGCACCTGAGTTTCGCCGCGCAGGTACGTCTTCGTGACGTCGCGAATCTCAATCACGCTGAGAGTTCTCCCGCCAGTTTCTGGCAGAAGGAAAACAGCAGATCGAGCGAGTCGTGTGCCTCGCGCTGAGTCATGGTCATCGGTGGGCTGACTCGAAGTACCTTGCCGGCCAATGGGCCCAGCAGATGGATGCCGCCTCGATCGGGATCGCCCAGATAAGCCGTCTCGACGATGGCGTTGGCAATTTCACCCCCGGTTCTGCCGGCGAATTCGGCACACTCAATTCCGAAGACCAGGCCCTCGCCACGGACTTTGTCGATCAGTCGTGTTTCCTTGAGGCGGTTGAGCCCTTCGAAAAAGACACCTGTCAGACCCGCGGCATTGTCCAGCACGTTTGTCGATTCGAAAATGTCGAGCGTTGCCAGGACCGCGGCGGAAGCCAGGGGGTTCGCACTCCAGGTGTCAGAGGCCTCGCCGTATTTGAGCCCGGCCATGATGTCGCTGCGGCCGACCACTCCGCTGACGGCGACGCCGTTTCCAAGACCTTTGCCGAGCGTCACGAAGTCTGGTTCGATTTCGTTCTTCTCGAACGCGTACATCCTGCCCGTACGGCCGAAGTTTGATTGCACCTCATCGAGAATGAACAGGATGTCGTGCTCACGGCAGAACCGCTCGAGCATCTGCAGATACTCTTTCGGCGGGTGATAACTGCCGCCTCCCCCAAGGTACGGTTCCGTGATGAGGCAGTTGAGTCGGCTGCCAAATTCGTCATGCAGTGCCTGCAGTTCTGCTTCGTACTTTGTCAGGTCGATCGGCTGGGCGTACTGGCTGCAGTCGGCGATTTCTTCCATCGGGAAACTGATGAAACGAACTCGCGGGTCGCGGTGAGGATCTTTTTCCGATCCGGTGACGGCTCCGGCGAGTCCCTTCTTCCCGTGAAACCCGAATCGCGTTGCGATGATCATGTCGCGCGAGGGATCGCGATTGAGGCACGACCAGAGTGACTTGATGACCGCCTCTGATCCCGAAGCCGCCCACATGACCGAGCCCAGTCGCTTGCCGAATTCCGTGCTGCCAACACTGGCGAGAAGCCGGTCCACCGCGCGGGTTTCGACTTCCGTCACCGCGTTGTAGGCGGTCAGCGGAACGAGCTGGTGGTAACCCTCGCCGCCGCCGAAGATGTCTCCGGTCCAGCCCAGGTGGCCGGCGAAACTCTTCAGCCAGTTTTTCGGATTGTGGCCGAGATTCGCGACGAGAACTCCGGAACTGTAGTCGTAAAGCCGTCGACCTTCGGCCGTCCAGTGAAAGACGCCGGCTGATTTTCGCAGCACGGCCAGGCTGGGTGTGTACGTTCGCAGCGCCACGGGCTCGCGAGTCGCGATGACCGCGCGGGCCGTGTTGGAGTCAATTTCGCCGGGGAAAGCAATCGGGTCGGCCATGGGTGGGGCATGCCTGTGGGAAGGAGGGTTCGACCGCCGTGTCGATCAATGCGGTGCGGGGGGAAGCGTTTTGAGTAGCGCGCTGTTTTTCGGAAGTACACCGTTTATCAGCTAAGCCGGGACTTTTAGTCAGGCTGGGCTGTCTCGGCATGTCAGTGGGCGCCGGCGGCACTCAATCAACTCGTACTTCGATCCGGTTGTCCAGACTGAGGTCCGACACGACGCCAAACACGGCCCGCGTCGTGAGCTGTTTGTAGTAGTACCGCGAGGTCCTGCCGCAAACAACGACGTTGCCCTCGTGGACGCTGACGTCGAGACTTTGAATTGACCGATTCGTGTACACGTTGATGTCGTCGCGAATCCGCTCAGCGAGATCCTGCGGAGATTCAACGGTCCCCGGCGTGGCGGTGTTCTGGCCACTCATGATTTTCCTCCATGACTCGCGACAGGTGGCTCACCTGTCAGAGCCGCCATCCCGTCGGCGGCATTCGACTTCAGAGGATTCCGACCCCCTGAAGAGATTTCCTTTCGAACCGGCCCGAATCAGAAAGCCGCCCGGTTTCGACCCGACACTGTATTCGCGGGCTGTTGGGGCGTCAAAACAATTCAAACAATTCAGAAGAGAATGGCTACGCAGCGTCGCGAACAGCCTCGGTCTGCCCCGTCGAAACTGACTCCCGAGAGACAGCGCGAATCCAGATTCGCTCAATACTCCTCGCCATTTGGTCTGGAGCGAGGTGCTCTTCGTAGCGGCGTCGGGCGGCCTCGGCAAACTGTTCGGCTTCGCCTGGGTCACGAAGCAGCCTGAGCAGCGACTCGGCAAATTGCGCCGGGTTTCGCGAGGAAACGACCAGGCCGGTTGCCTCGTGTTCAACGACTTCCGGGATGCCGCCGATGTCGGTCACGACGGACGGTTTGCAGAGAGCCATCGCCTCCATGACGACGCAGGGAAGTGAGTCAAAACGCGTGGGGTGAGCGAAAATGTCGATCAACTGCCAGACATCCCCGATCTCCCCCGACGCCGTTCGCAGAAAAAATCGGTCCTGCAGTCCGGACTCGGCGATGCGGCGACGAAGCCGGTTTTCGTATTCGGTCTGGCCGCGGCTGGCTCCCTGGCAGAGGAACACAACGTTGGGCTCGTCGCGGCAGACCTGAATCGCGGCGTCGAGCAGATCCTCGTGCCCTTTGAACTCCATGAAGGCCGCAATCATGCCGACGACTTTTGTGTCTGCGTTGTCGGGGAGGCCGATCTGCTTCCGCATTTCGGCCGCCGGAGTCACGGGCGCCGGCGGAAAGATTCCGGTCGGAACGATCTCGATCGGAAGCGACTTCCTGCAGCACCACATGCGCATTTCGTCGCGGCGGACCCTGGAGTCTGTGATCACTGCTGCGGCAAGGCCGAAGGTCAACTGCCCAGGCAGGCTCATGGCCGGTCGTTGCCAGGCGGCCAGATGGTAGGCAGTCAGAACGACAGGCACGCCAGTCAGCCAGCCGGCGATCGAGGCAGCAAACATCGCCGAGGTGTGGTGAGCATCGATGACCTCGATGCGGTTCTCGCGAATGTATTTCACAAGACGGCGAATCGAACGGAGCATGCCGAAGGCCGAACCGAGGACACGCAGTCGGCCTCGCGTCCCGTCGCTGCGGGAATCCTGCAGCCCGAGCGATTCGACGGGAAAGCCCGCTTCTTCGAAAAGCGGCTTCAGATACGCCGCGGCGATGAGCTCTTCGTCCGGCAGGTCCGGTGTCTGTGTGATCGTCAGGAACCGGTAATCGAAGCGGCTTTGATCGATCATCTTCGCGAGCGTCAGCCGACCGCACTCGTGACCACCGACGGTCAGCTTGTTCATCAGGCTGAGAACTCTGAGGCGACGGTCCATGGCGGATTGATGACAGAGCGGGGTTAAATGAAAAGTGGCTCGGCCTTCCAGGCCGCGATTCATCAGAATTCCGCATGGGCAGGATGCCCATGCCACTTTGTCGACAGACTTCAGTCGAAAAGCCACAGCGGGAATTGCGGGCAGTCTCCGTGACGGATTGACTTGCGGTCAATATGGTTTACGTTCGACGTCCCGCAGCCACTCGAACGAGAGTCATCCGCGACGATGTTTTTCACAAAGCGAATCCCGCCGAAAACACTGGCCATCCTCTGCCGACAGCTCGGCACGATGCTGGATTCGGGAATCTCGCTGCGCAAGGCGATCCTCATCGCCACGAAGAAGGCGATGCACAGTGGAACGCGTTCGGCAATGCGCGACGTGGCGGACGGCGTTCAAGAGGGACGTCAGATTGCCGAGTGCCTGCGGGACCACGGCGAGTTTTTTCCGGCACTGTTTGTCGACATGGTTGAGATGTCCGAGCAGGCGGGAGCGTTGCCCGAAGTGCTGCTGCACCTGGCCGATCATTACGAAAACAACGAGCGACTGAAGCGGGAGCTGATTCAGCAGATCACTTGGCCGGTGATTCAGCTCGTCGCGGCAATTCTGGTGATCGCTCTGTTGATCTTTGTGCTTGGGATTGTCAGCGGTGGCGGGCAGGATCTCTCGCACCTGACATTCGGCCTGTCCGGCGCGAGCGGAGCCGCGACCTGGATGACAATGACTTTCGGATCGCTCGCCATTCTGGTGTTCGGAATCAAATTCGTGCAGAAGCAGGAGCGATTGAAGCAGACGCTCGACCCATTCCTGATGAAGCTTCCCGTGCTGGGCAAGTGCCTGCAGTCGTTTGGAGTCGCCCGGTTTTCGTGGGCTTACTATCTGACTCAGCAGACGGGAATGCCCGTGAAGGACAGCATCTATGCCAGCACGATGGCGACCGCCAATGGAGCGTTCACCGGACGCCGCGACGATATTCTTATCAGACTGATGGATGGTGACACGCTGACAGAGGCACTCAACTCGGTCGCACTCTTCCCGGAAGAGTTCATCGAAATGGTTTCCGTCGCCGAGGAATCGGGAACCGTCCCGGAAGCACTGCACCGGATGAGTCCGCAGTTTGAAGAAGAAGCTCACCGCAGCCTGCAGATGCTCAGCCGAGTGGTCAGCGGGCTGGTGTGGCTGTGCGTCGCCGGTTTCATCATCACGTTCATATTCAAAGTGGCGATGTGGTACGTCGACATGCTCAACGATGCGGTGAACGAGGCGATGTGATCGGGCAGGCTTCACGGGCCTGACCGGTCGTGCGTGCCCGTCGCGACGTTCACCCTGTGAGGTCCGTGCGGGTGCGGTAAAGACTGCGTCGCGGCCAGGTCCGTCTGTAGCGGTCTGTCCGGTGCCGCTCCGGCATCCTGGCTTCAGTTTGGCACTGTGATGTTGTATAAGGATCCTTAGACTGTCAGGATGGAATGGAGTTCGTCCGGCGGGAGTGAGCCGCCAGAATCTGGATTGACCGGATTGTTTGTGGCTCATCCGAGGGGGCCCGATGATGTGGAGTCAGACTCCGAGGTAACCTGATGAGCACTCTCAGCAAAACCGAATCCACTGGGTTGAAATACCACACAGACGCCTATCGATTCGTCGATTCGGCGCTGCGGTTCACGCAGCAGCGTCTGGAACGTCTTCCGGCCGGTGAAGAAGATCTCGACGAAGAACGCGCGCACATTTCCGGCCCGGAACTGCTCGACGGAATTCGCGAGCTGGCGCTGCAGGAATTCGGTCTGTTGACGATCCCCGTTTTCCGTCACTGGGGAGTCCGCTCGACCGACGATTTCGGACGAATCGTGTTCGACTTCATCGAGAAGGGCGCAATGAGGAAAACCGAACGGGATCAGCTCACGGATTTCTTCGCCGTTTACAATTTCGAAGAAGTCTTCGACACGAACTACAGCATCGACCTGTCAGAATCGTTTCGCGAGTAGGGTCGCTGTCCTTCGGATTCTGCCATCACGGACGATGATGTGAGTCGACCCAGCAATCGCCAGCCTGATCCCGCCGCCGACGGGCAGACAACCGCAACGCCTGTTGACGCTGAGCCTGGGCCTCAGTCTGCCGCTTCGTCGGGAAGCCGGAAGCCAGTCTGCCTCACGGTCTTTGTCCTGGCCGTCGCCTGGTACGTCGTCCTGATTTCTCTCGCTGCGATCACCGGGAACCCGGTGACTCTGAATCGAATTCAGCTGCGCGAGTCGTCGCTCGTCGTTGTCGGTTCAGTGGATGAAAACGGGACGGTTTCGCACATCCTCGTGTTCAAAGGGGTTGCCCCTGAAGGCGAGATCGTCGTTGCACCGTTTTCCTGGCCAGCCGGAGACTACATCCTGCCGCTGCGAAAAGCCGGCACGGGTCGGCTTGAGGTCACTCCGTCGGAACTGCCGGACAACCCGCCACTCATCTTCCCGGCCAACGACCAATCCGTTGAGCAGCTTCAGCAGATCCTGAAGCAGAACGAAGCGAATCAGAATTGACCGGGGCGCCACGAGGGCTCGCGGATTGATCTCACCGGGCTTCACGTACGGCATCCGCGACGGCGATCGTTCCCTCATAAAGAGCCCGGCCGATGATGATGCCCGAAAGGTTCGGCGCGGCTTCATTCGCCTCGCGGAGTTTCTTCACGTCGTCGAGCGTCGTGACTCCGCCCGACGCGATCACCTGAAATCCCAGGCCGGCCAGTTGCTGCATGTCCTCGATCGTGGCCTGATCGACGCCCTGCATCATTCCGTCGTTGGCGATGTTGGTGTAAATGAGCGCGGCCAGATTGAGGTCTGCGTATTTCTCCGCGAGGCCGATCGCCGACGTTTCCGAAACGTCGAGCCAGCCTTCGGTGGCGACCATTGAGTCTCGCGCGTCAATTCCCAGAACCAGCTTGCCAGGGAACGCCGTCGCCATCTCACGAAACCAGCCGGGATCTTTCAGTGCCTTTGTGCCAATGATGACTCGCCCGACGCCCGAGTCATCCAGCATGAGTCGGATCGAGTCCTCGTCGCGGATGCCGCCGCCGAGTTCGCAGTTCACGCCGACCGCTTCGGCAATGTCCTTCACAACGCCATGATTGACCGGCCGGCCTTCCTTCGCGCCGTCCAGGTCGACCAGATGCAGCCACTCGATGCCGTCCTCAGCCCACTTGCGAGCCATCTCGACCGGGTCGTTGCCGAAGACCGTTTCCTGGTCGTAGTCACCCTGACGAAGCCGCACACAATTGCCGCCTCGAAGATCAATCGCCGGAAGAATCTGCATGTCGTGTTTCTCGTTTCGATCTGAAAAAGTCACCCGAAGCGTGAGCGAGGGCGTACGTCTTTCGGGGTCGCGACACCGCTCGACTTTCGCCCTCGCTCACGCTTCGGGTTAGGGACGGCGGCGAAATTAAATCGGCATTCTCAGAGACGCTGTGATTGAAAAGACTCCTCAACCAGATGGGAATCAGTGTCCGCTGAACCAACA
>JAQBVJ010000187.1 GCA_027623235.1 Planctomycetota bacterium | reverse complement strand
AGTGGTCGATTGAGGACAACGAAAACGCTCTAAAGCGTGGCAGTTCAAGGACTAAGTGTGCGCTGGCCCTGGGCCGGTACCCCTTTTCGAACAGTGCGTCGACTCTGTGTCACTCTCCGAGCAGATTCAGCACGTTCTGACGCAGCGTCCCTCAACCCGGCAAATGCGCGCACGGCAACACCCGATGAGACATCAGCTTTGTCTGTCGCGGCCAGAATAAAGAGAGCGACGAGCCAATTACTTTTTCATCGAGAGCATTCGTCGGGCGCGGTCCTGATCCCGGAATCGTGCGTCGATTTCTGCATCAGAAGATGCGGCACGGGACAAGGCCGACTGAAGCTCCGCGGCCGCGGCGTCCTTGTCGATCTTGTCGGCCGGAATACAGCGTGCGGTCAATAGCGTTACCGTCGCACCGGTGATTTGAACAAAGCCACCGTCGACAAAGTACGAACGATGCCCGCCTCCTTTGGCGGTCAAGTTGAGCTCCCCCGCCCCGAGGCGGCCAACAAGCGGGGCTCTTCCCGGAAGAACACCGGCCGAGCCGTCAAACAGCGGGAAGCGAAGCCCGGCCACAGGCTCATCGACGAGCGTGGTTTCCGGAGTCACAACAACCAGTTGAAGTTCAAGCATATCAGGCTTCCGCTGAAGCAAGTCGGGCCGCTACTTTTTCAGGAACAGACTCGAGCATGTAATTGAAAACATCTGCCCACGAACCTCGCATCGCACTGCGTAATATCACAGCACGACGACCGATACTGCGTGAAAAACTACTAAGCTTACCTCTCTCAGCTGGATCATCCCAATACGATGAAGCATCTGCCGTGTGCTTGCTCAACTGATCTAGGACAGAAGCAAGTTCAAACACTTTGCTTCGTCCAAATTTGTCGACATATTCTGGCAACACAGGAATCAGTCTTAGAGCTACATACCTTGTCTTCTGGCATTGATCGAGAGACTGAGCGAAGGAGGTCACTGGCACAGCTGCCATCCCGATCACTTCGTCCACAAGGGAATCAACATCACCCAATTCATATTGTGGAGTACCCTCTAAGGGTTCTAAAAAGACCATCTCAGAAATCTCGCTGTGCAGCACAATTAACTGTTCCTTTACATCCGAAAGGTCAACTTCTGCTTCTGTGTCGCTCGAAACTGGGCCCGAAAGTCGCTGCAGGAGTATGCTCAATTGGATTTCGATTCGGCCAAAGTTCTCAGCCATGTCCGTACGCCCGTGCTCTACCGCAAAAACTTTACGCTTTGAGATCACGCTCCGCCAAAACCCCAAGCTCTTCGCTTGCCATTTCCTTGCTTCCACATGATCCGGTCCAACCTCCCACTCAAACTGCGTGATAAAGAGAAGATTCTCAACTCGGCTTCGCCGAGAAGTTGACTGCGAGGCAAGGACGTCGGTCGAAGAAATCAATAACGACCAGAAGGCAAACCCGCCTGCTACAAGTGTGACAGGGACGACTAACCGTTGCCGCAGTTTTTGCATCTCGCCACTTCGACGCAGCGCCGCGCTCTTAACCTGGTCTTTCACACCTTCAATCATGTGAATCAATGAGTTGTCCGCACAATCACGTCCAGCAAACACCAGATTCCCTAGGAATGAATCTGATGCTAGCCTTTGCGCTGATGCAAACGGTAAGAGTCGAACGCAAGCTCGAAGATCCTTAACCACGCATTCGAACACAAACTCTGATGAAGCCGTCGAACAGTCAATTCGCTGCCCATAAGATGTCGTAAACTCTTTCAAGATTTTCGAAAGCGCGTTACGGAAGCGAAAGAAACAGTGGACTTTGACCACTCCCGCTACACATACGAGCACCACCGCAATTGCACAAGCGTATTCAGTCATCCTGCTGACCTCCGCTCTTCATCCATGCACCGAGATCCACGATCTTACCTTTGACACGGAAAACGAGACCACCCGTCACCGTCACACCCGCAAGAGCTGAAGTCCAACTGCCACCGCTCGGAGTATCACGAATAATCCAAGCCAAAACGCAGATGGCAATCGCCATTGTCACCACACACAAGGAAGAAAATCCCCATTCAAAGAACTCACTCCATAGCGAGTGTTCTCGCTCCTCTAATTGACGCGTTCGTTCGTTGACAAGCTTCTGTAAGTCATTTTTTTCAGCCCGAATTTCAGCAAACCGTATGCCAAACTCATTGATCTCATCCTGAAGAGTTTTGATCAATTCCGTCACTTGAGGGCTAGGAGCATCATGCTGAGCGTCTGGCATCGTGCGTGTTCCTCTCATCAGTGAGATACATAACTCCCAGTCACGAATGATGCCAATTGATTGAGGAAAACGCAACCATTTTACGACGCAGCCGCCGCCATTCGTTCCGCCTGCTCGGCCGCTTCATTCACGTCGCCGACGTACATGAACGCGGATTCCGGCAGGTGGTCCCACTTGCCGTCGCAGATTTCTTCGAAGCTGCGGATCGTGTCTTCCAGCGGCGTGATCTTGCCGGCTTTTCCGGTGAAGACTTCCGCCACAAGGAACGGCTGCGAAAGGAATCGTTCGATTCGCCGGGCACGATGCACAATGAGCTTGTCTTCTTCGGCCAGTTCATCAACGCCAAGAATCGCGATGATGTCCTGCAGTTCGCGGTACCGCTGCAGAGTCTGCTGAACTCGCCGAGCCACATCGTAGTGTCGCTGACCAACGTACTGTGGGTCGAGCACTCGGCTGGAGGAGGCGAGAGGATCGATCGCCGGGTAAATTCCCTTTTCGGTGATCTTTCGTTCGAGATAAATGAACGCGTCGAGGTGGCTGAACGCTGTCGCGGGTGCCGGGTCAGTCGGGTCGTCGGCCGGCACGTAAACCGCCTGCACCGAGGTGATGGCTCCCTTTTTCGTCGACGTAATTCGCTCCTGCAGACCACCCAGTTCAGTGGCCAGGGTCGGTTGATAACCCACCGCACTCGGCATTCGACCGAGAAGGGCGGACACTTCGGAACCGGCCTGCGAAAAACGAAAGATGTTGTCGACGAAGAGCAGCGTGTCGGCACCAGTCGTGTCCCGGAACCACTCGGCCATTGTGAGGCCGGTCAGGGCGACTCGAAGTCGAGCACCCGGTGGCTCGTTCATCTGGCCGAAGACCATTGTTGTCTGCTCGATGACCGATCGGCCAGTGTCGCCGATCTTTGTTTCCTGCATCTCAAGCCAGAGGTCGTTTCCTTCGCGTGTTCGTTCACCGACACCCGCGAAGACCGAGTAGCCACCATGAGCACTCGCGATACGCGCGATGAGTTCTGTCAGGATGACGGTCTTGCCGAGACCCGCCCCACCGAACAATCCGGCCTTACCACCACGAACAAACGGTGTCAGCAGATCGATGACTTTGATGCCCGTTTCAAAAATCTCGGTCTTGGAACTGAGGTCCTCGAGTTTCGGAGGGGAACGATGAATTGGCCATTTTTCTGCGGTGACGACTTCGCCACGACCGTCGATCGGATCGCCAGTCACGTTGAAGACACGACCAAGTGTTTCTTTGCCGACCGGCACGCATACGGGAGCTCCCGTATCGACCGCTTCCATCCCACGGGCCATTCCGTCGGTTGAACCGAGGGCCACGCAGCGGACCCGACCGCCACCAAGGTGCTGCTGCACCTCACCCGTCACTTTGACGTGAATGCCTTTGGCTGTCGTGTCCACGATCAGAGCGTTGTAGATGGACGGCAGGGAATCTTCGCCAAATTCGGCATCAAATGTTGAGCCGATGATTTGTGTCACGTGGCCGATGTTGTTCGCAGTCGCTGTCGACATGAGGGACTCGCTGTGCTCGTAAATGTCCAATTTCGAAATGTCCAAGGACCAATCCCAGACATTGCTGGTCATTGGTCATTCGGCCATCGGTTAATCCAGTGCGGCGGCTCCGCCGATAATTTCGCTCAACTCGGAAGTGATCTGTGACTGTCGAGCCCTGTTGTACTGCATCGACAGGGTACTGATCATGTCGCCCGCGTTCTCCGTGGCTCCCTTCATCGCAACCATTCGAGCAATCTGCTCGCTGACGGCCGCGTCGAGAAAGCACTTGAACAAGCGAGCTTTAAAGGCCGCCGGAACGATCTCTTCGAGAATGTCTTCCGGCGACGGCAGAAATTCGTACTCGACCGAAGAGCTCGATTCTGCGGCAACGTCGTCACCGCCAAGAGCTCCGATCGGCAGAAGGGTCTCCAGCACCGGTGTCTGCCGGGATGCCGAGACAAATTTTGTGTACGCAACGTCGACGCGATGAATGTCGCCGGCGATGAATCCGTCGATGTATCGGTCGGCAATTGCTTCCACTTCATCGTAGGTTGGCTTGTCTTCGAAGTTGGCAAACGTGTGTGCGAACTCGTATCCCTGAAATTTCAGGAAGTTGATTCCGCGTTTTCCGGCGACTTCGAGGGAAACTTCTTCACTGCTCTCGCGCGAATCGCGGAGTCGCCGGGTCACGTTACGGAGGTTCGCTCCGTTGTATCCGCCACAAAGTCCTCGATTCGAAGTCAGAACAAGCAGCACGTTTTTTGTCTGTTCCTCGGGCTGAGTCAGCAGCGGGTGCGAAAAGCTGAGGTCCGCTTTCGACAGGTCCGAGACGATTTCCGAAATTTTCTTTGTGTACGCAGCCGCCTCGCTCGCCCGGTCCATCGCTTTCTTGAAGCGCGCAGTCGCGATCAATTCCATTGTCCGGGTGATTTTCCGGATGTTTTTGACCGCTTTAAGGCGTTTGATAATGGCTCTGGCTTTGGCCATCTGGCTCAGTCCGCTAGTTGTGTTTGATCAGGAAAGCAGGACGGACGCCCTCGTCCGCCAGACCCCTTCGATTTCTGAGACATCAATTTTTTGCGACGGATATCGGCCCTTTCGGATGTGGGCATCCGACTTACCAGGCCTTGAATTCAGTTATCCCGAAATCAGTTATCCCTCAGTGAAACGCCCTTTGAGCGTTTTGACAAACTCTGCGAGGGCTGCGTTGAGTGACTCGAGCAGCTCGTCCGCGAGAGCACCTGTCTCGATGATCGCATCGCGAACTTCGGATTTCTGCTCCCGAATAAACTGCAGAAGTTCTATTTCGATCGCCGCCACTTCTTTGATCGGCACCAGATCGAAACTTCCATGCGTTCCGGCGTAGATGCTGATCACCTGATCGGCAAAGTGCAGCGGCCGAAACTGCGGTTGTTTCAGGAGCTCGACCATGCGGTAACCACGGTCAAGCTGCTGCTGGGTCGCCTTGTCAAGTTCCGTACCAAGCTGGGCAAACGCTTCCAGTTCGCGGAACGCGGCCAGATCCAGTCGCAGTGAGCCGGCGACTTTTTTCATCGCCTTCGTCTGAGCGTTACCACCGACGCGAGACACCGAGATACCAACGTTGATAGCCGGTCGAACGCCTGCGAAGAACAGGTCGGGCTCGAGGTAAATCTGGCCGTCGGTAATCGAGATCACGTTCGTCGGAATGTAGGCAGAGACTTCACCCTCAAGCGTTTCAATAATCGGCAGGGCCGTCATTGAGCCGCCGCCGAGTTCGTCGCTCAGCTTGACCGATCGTTCGAGCAGTCGGCTATGACAGTAAAACACGTCTCCGGGGTAAGCCTCGCGACCTGGCGGACGTCGCATCAGCAGCGACAGTTCGCGGTAGGCCTGAGCCTGCTTCGTCAGGTCATCGTAAACGACCAGGGTATGCTTGCCCTGATACATGAAGTGTTCGGCCATCGCCGCACCAGCGTAAGGGGCGATGTACTGCAGCGGAGCCGGATCGGATGCGGTGGCGCAGATCACGATCGTGTAGTCGAGGGCACCATGTTCAGCGAGAGCTTCCACGACGGCGGCAACATTTGCCGCTCGCTGTCCGCATCCGACGTAAACACAGATGACGTCTCCACCCTTCTGGGCGAGGATCGTGTCGAGAGCGACCGATGTCTTGCCCGTCTTTCGGTCGCCGATGATCAGTTCGCGCTGACCACGACCGATGGGTGTCATCGAGTCGACGGCCTTAATACCGGTCTGCAGTGGCTGCTTCACAGGCTGCCGGCCGGCGATTCCCGGCGAGATCGTTTCAACGGGACGAGAGTCGCTCGTAACGATCGGGCCCTTCCCGTCCAGCGGATTGCCGAGCGGGTCGACAACCCGGCCGAGCATCGCGTCGCCAACCGGCACGGATAGTAGCTTGCCGAGCGTTTTGACTTCGTCGCCCTCTTTGATCTCCTTGAAATCACCCAGCAGGATGACACCGACGGAGTTTTCTTCGAGGTTGAAGACGAGTCCCTGAACGCCGTTCTCGAACTCGACCATCTCGCCAGCCATGGCCGACTGCAGGCCGTAGACGCGCGCGATACCATCGCCGACTTCAAGAACTCGACCGACTTCGCTGGTCTCAATCTGACCGCGAAACTGCTTAATCTCTTCAGTCAGTACTGAAGCGATCTCGTCCGCTTTGAATTTCATGGAGACTTCCCTTTTGCAACCGCTTCGCGAGTTGATTTACCCGACTGCGGAGCGAGCCGTCGTAGACTTTATTTCCCACCCGAATGACAAGCCCGCCGATGAGGCCGGGATCCGTCGAGGGTTCGATAATTGGTTCGAAGTCGAATGCGTCGCTGATCTGTTTCCGGACACGTTCCAGCGTTGCTTCGTCGAGCACGGTTGCGCTGATCACTTCGACACGCTGTTTTCCGCTTCGCTTTTCCAGTTCCAGTTTCACCAGAACGAGAATCGCCGGAAGAAGCGACAGCCGATCGTGCTCAGCGAGCACGCGTAGAAAGTTGCTGAACTTCTCGCTGCCCCGCGGGGCAACGACTCGCTCAATCACGCCAAGCTGCTCGTCGCGACTCATGATTCCCGACAGAAAAATGGACCGGAAATCTTCCCGAGCATCCAGCACGTCGATGAATGAGTCGAATTCTTCGACTGCCTCGGCACCGTCGTCGCCGGCCGCATTCAAAAACGCCATGGCATAAACGCGCGAAACCGCCAGCGTGCTGGGATCATCCAGTACGCTTTTGACTCGTGCGTCTTTCAAGTCTGCCATGATTCGTCTCTTGATGTCTCTGCTGAAACAGAGCCTGCGATTTCACGAAGTTACGAGCTGGAAAGTTGTGCGAGCGCCTCATCGACCAGACGCAGCCGATCGTCGTCATTGAGACTTCGACTCAGCACCTGCTCGGTTGCGGCAATCACATTGGACCGCATGTGGTCAAACAATTCGGCCACTGCCTGGTCCCGTGCCCGACCGATGTCTTCGAGAGCCCGTTTCCGTGTCACTTCCGCCTCTTTCTGAGCGGCCGCAACGATGTCTGTTTTCGTCCGGTCAGCATCCCGCCGTGCTTCTGCAATAATTTCGTCGACTTCAGCCTGAGCGGCTTTCAGTTTCGACTCGTAATCGCCAAGCAAAGCGACTGCCCTGTCCCGATCCTGCTGCGCGTCCGCCAACAGCTTCCGGTACTTCGATTCGCGATTGTCGAGCCCGTCAATAAGTGGCCCCCAGGCGAACTTGCGAAGCACGACCAGGAACAGCCCGAAGGTGATGACCGAAATCAACACCAGGTCGGTTCCCGGAATCAGTGGAGCTGAAACGTCGTGCGCGCCGTGTTCCCCACCCTCGGCCGTTTTGTCATCTCCGGCTTTATCGCCCTCTGCATCGGCCGCGGCAAACGCGGACGACGTGACGGTACCACCGAACAAAACGGCTCCCAGTAGGAAAGCCACAAGCAGATTTCGTCGAGCGTGCATAGCGCACCCTGTCAGGCAAGGCTGTGAAGAATGCCAGTTCCGGACAGTCCGGAATTAACCCTTGGCGAGACAGACAATCAGTGCGAAGAAGGCGGCACCTTCGATCAGAGCCGCAGCAACGATCATCGCACCACGAATGTCGGCCGCTTTCTCAGGCTGACGGGCCATACTTTCGACAGCGGCCGCACCGATTTTGGCGATGCCCAGGCCGGCACCAATCAGGATGAGGCCAGCACCAGCAGATACAGAATTCAACATTTCCATTTTGATTGATCCTCTTGAAACGGAAAACTCTCGTGAATCAGTCAGCGGGATACGGTCCCGCTGGTTTCTCAATAAACAATTCGATGCTAAATCAGTGTTCATGAATCGCGGCTGACAGAAAAATCGTCGCCAGAAACGCGAACACGTAGGCCTGCAGGAAGGACACAAACAGTTCCAGCAGACCGATGAAAATCTGGCCAAAGATGCTGGCTGGAATGACCAGAGCCTGCATCCAGAGCACGCCTTCAACTCCCTGAGCCGCACAAAACCCAAGAATCACTCCCACGACTGTGTGGCCGCCCATGATGTTGGCAAAAAGTCGCACAGCCAGAACGCCGTGTTTGATGACAAGACCGATAACCTCAATGAACCACAGACCGACAGTAATCACCAGGCCCAGGAAGCCTTCCAGCCCGATATTGGGTACCTGGTTTTTCCAGAACCCGACAACACCGAACTGCTTCGTGCCCTGAAGAATGTTGTAGCCGAAGACCGAAACGGCCAGCACACCCGTCACTGCGAGCGATCCGGTCGGCGAACCCAGCATCGGAATTGCCCCGAGCAGGTTGCAGAACAGGATGTAAAAGAAGCACGTCCAGACGAACGGCAGAAACTGATCGGCATAGTGCCCGGAAACTGCGGCTTCGCCGCCCGCCGAATGACCGCCGTGGGCCGAATGCCCATCGTCGTGTCCGTGATCATCGCCGTGGCCATGGTGACCGTCGCCGATGGTCGGCCGAACGACTTCATCTCGAACAAACAAAGCCAGCGACTCCCAGAAGTTCCAGAATCGCCCGCGAGTCGGCTCGCCGGAAGTGACTCGTTTCGAAAGGCCCTTGAAGATCAGCAGCGTCAATAAACCAGCCGCCACCTGCAGGACCATGAATTTTGTAATGTAGAAATGAGTTCCGGGAATCATCGGCAGCGGAATGCCTGTCGTGCCCGGCGCAACATGCCAGTGCGGATCATGCGCAAACCACTTTGCGAGATCTGCTCCGAGCCCGAGCGGTAGCTCGAAGAACGGAAAATCCCGCACGTGATGGAAAAAATCCTGGTCCGCCATGGATTCAATTCTCAAAACCGCTCAGGAAGCGGCAAGGTCTCGCCGAAAGGCAAGGCAGGTCTCGACCGCCAGAGTGAACAGGTAAAACGCAATCAGCCAGATGAAAAACTCTTTCAACCCGTCGCCAGCCACAAACAACCGTCCGACGAAAGCTCCCGTCATGACGAATGCCAGCCGAAGGCCGTTTGCCGCGAGCAGCAGTGATGCACTGTCCGCAATCACCACCCTCAACAGCACCGTCAGGATGCCTGGAACAAGGCAAAGAGCCGCCGAAACAGCCAGGCCAGTCAGCCCGGCAGACCCAGCGAGCCACCATGCTGGACCAGCCAGCAAAGCCGCGAAAACCACTCCCATTCCCATCAGCCAGGCGAAATCCGCCAGAGCTGAATGAGTGCCGGTCGAAGATTCCGCAGCAGTCGATTCTGCCGGGATCGAAGTTACTTCTCCAGATCCCGAATCAACTGCCTCAGACTCAAAGTCGCCACACCGCTCCCGATGAGTACTCCCACAATCGTCCACAGCGGCGAGGTCCCATATTTATGGTCGAACCAGGCCCCAAGGCCGGCCGGAACAGCCAGCTCCATGGCAATTGAGGTCACCTGATGAGCACGCCGCATGGCC
>JAQBVJ010000186.1 GCA_027623235.1 Planctomycetota bacterium | reverse complement strand
CGAAGCCGCTCACGAGGAATCAGCCTATCCAGTATTTCCCCAATGTTTGCAATATCGTTGGTGGTGTGTTGAGGCCGCTTCTGGCAGGCCACACTGGTCCGTGAATTCCAGTCCTGACAGGCTGGCAGCTTGCTGGATGGATTGCTCAAGCAGTGGAGTTGCCATAAGTCACTGCAAAAAAGCACTTTATGGCACATTGGCCGATTTGGCACACACATTGCTTCTGGCACAGCCTCATCGGATTTCTGCGCGGACGGATCGGACAATTCGTCAGTCGCGGCTTTCGGTGGACTTGCGACAAGTGACGACAAGTGAATTGTGGCAACTCTGAGCTTTACAAACTGTGGGCTGCCGGCCGGAGATTCTCGGGCCGCACCCTTTGACTTATTTTTTACCCCCTCTACTGGATTGAGGAGAAACCGTGGCAAAGCTGCTCACCTTCGACGACGACGCCCGGAAGAGCCTCCTGGAAGGCGTGTCGAAACTCACCCGTGCCGTCAAAAGCACCCTCGGCCCCCGCGGCCGGAACGCAGTCCTCGACAAGGGCTGGGGAGCTCCCAAAGTGACCAAGGACGGCGTCACCGTCGCAGAAGACATCGAACTGGAAGACCCGTACGAAAATATGGGTGCCCAGCTCGTCAAAGAGGTTGCTTCGAAAACCAGCGATGTCGCAGGCGATGGAACAACAACCGCGACGGTTCTCGCCGAAGCGATCTTCCGCGAAGGCCTGAAATTCATCGCTTCCGGATACGATCCGATGTCTCTGCAGCGTGGCATTCAGCTCGCTGTGGACGCGGTCGTTGAGGAACTGAAAACCCTGTCGACACCAGTCGATGCCAGCGACAAAAAGATGGTGAAGACTGTCGCCAAAATCGCCGGAAACAACGATCCGGAAGTCGGCGAGATTCTGGCCGATGCCCTGAAGAAGGTCGGCAAAGACGGCGTGATCACGGTCGAGGAAGGCCGCCAGATCGCGACGGAAGTCACCCTCGTCGAGGGAATGCAGTTTGAGCGTGGCTATCTCTCGCCGCACTTCGTCACCGACGATGACCGGCAGGTGGTTGAGCTCGAAAAGTGCCGCATCCTGATTTTCGAAGAGAAAATCTCGAACGTAAAGGATCTGGTGCCGCTGCTTGAGAAAGTCTCCAAGGCGGGCGTGCCGCTGCTCATCATCGCGGAAGACATCGAAGGCGAAGCCCTTGCGACACTCGTCGTCAACAAACTCCGTGGCATCTTGAAAGTCTGTGCTGTGAAAGCTCCTGGCTATGGTGATCGCCGCAAAGCGATGCTCGAAGACCTGGCTGTCGTGACTGGCGGAAAAGCGATCTTCAAGGATCTTGGCGTGAAGCTCGAAAATGTCGAGCTGAGCGATCTCGGCACGGCGAAGAAAATCATCGTTGACGCAGAGAACACGACTGTCGTCCAGGGTGGTGGAAACAAAGGGGCCATCGAAGGACGTTGCGAACAGATTCGCAGCGAGATCGAAGTCACCGATTCGGAATACGACGTCGAAAAACTTCAGGAACGACTGGCGAAACTCGCTGGTGGTGTCGCCGAGATCAAAGTCGGTGCCGCAACTGAAACCGAAATGAAAGAACGAAAAGACCTCATCGACGACGCCCTCGCTGCAACGCGAGCCGCTGTTGAAGAAGGCGTCGTTCCGGGTGGTGGAGTCGCTCTGATCCGTTGTGCGGGTGCTCTGGACAAGCTCAACGCGAAAGGCGATCAGAAATACGGCGTCGACATTCTCCGAAACGTCCTCAGCATGCCTCTGCGGACGATCGCAGAAAATGCCGGCGTCGATGGAGCGGTTGTTGCCAACCGCGTTTTGAAATCGAGCGATAAGAATCACGGCTACGACGCTCTGAACGATCGCTACGGCGACATGGTCGAGTTCGGTGTTGTCGATCCGGCAAAAGTTGTCCGGTCGGCTCTTCAGAACGCGGCCAGTGTTGCCGGTCTGCTGCTCACGACCGAATGCATGATCGTTGAAGAACCGAAAGAAGCAGAAGACGATCACCACGACCACCACCATGACGACATGGGCATGGGCGGCGGCATGGGTGGAATGGGCGGCGGCATGGGTGGAATGGGCGGCATGCCCGGCATGATGTGATCTGAATTGCCGGCTTCGACCGGCGAGTGATTCTGAAGTGAAATTCCTGCCGCCTGAGCCAAACTCAAACGCGGCGATAAAGAAACCAGAGATAAAGCAAGGAGTACCTCAACGATGGCTCTGAAACCTCTTGATGATCGCGTTGTTGTCCAGCCTGTCGATGCTGAAGAAAAAACAGCTGGTGGAATCGTCCTGCCGGATGCTGCTCGCGAAAAACCGCAGCGTGGCAAAGTCACGGCAGTTGGCCCAGGCCGTCTGCTGGAAAGTGGCGACCGCGCTGAAATGTCGGTCGCAATCGGCGACGAAGTCCTGTTCGGAAAATACGGCGGAACGGACATCGAAGTCGAAGGCGTCGAAGTCAAAATTCTTCGCGAGAGCGATATCCTCGCCAAGCTTGGCTGAGCAGTTTGATGAGGTGAGTTCGCTCGTCTCGGCCCTCTCAACCAACAACGTTCAACCATCAACTCCACCAGGAGCTAACCGTGCCAAAGCAATTGCTTTTTGACGATCGAGCCCGGCTGAAGATGCAGAAGGGTGTCAACACTCTTGCTGACGTCGTCGCTGTCACCATGGGACCGACCGGTCGCAATGTCATTATCGACAAATCGTTCGGCAATCCTCAGGTCACAAAAGACGGTGTGACTGTCAGTAAGGAAGTCGATCTGGAAGACCCGTACGAGAATATGGGTGCCAAACTGGTCAACGAAGTCGCGTCAAAAACCAGTGACATCGCTGGCGACGGGACGACGACGGCGACTGTCCTCGCCCGAGCGATTTACAACGAAGGCCTCCGCAGCATCACGCTCGGTGCCAACCCGATGGTCGTTCGACGCGGCATCGAGAAAGCCGTCGACGCGGCTCTGGAATTCCTCTACGCCATGGCCAAGCCGGTCACGGACAAAGAGGAAATCAAACAGGTCGGTTCGATCTCGGCGAACAATGACGACGTGATCGGCCAGCTCATCGCAGATGCGATGGAGAGTGTCGGCCGCGACGGTGTGATCACGGTCGAAGAAGGCAAGACCAGCGAAATCGTTCTGAGCCTCGCTGAGGGAATGCAGTTCGACAAGGGCTACATCTCGCCGTACTTCGTCACCGACTCCAGCTCAATGACGGCAGTCCTTGAAGATTGCCTGATTCTGCTGCATGAGAAAAAGATCTCGAACCTGCGAGACCTGCTCCCACTGCTTGAGAAAATTTCTCAGACGGGCCGGCCACTGCTGATCGTCGCCGAAGATATCGACGGAGAAGCCCTGACCGCCCTCGTCGTCAACAAGCTTCGCGGAATTCTGCCAGTCTGTGCGGTCAAAGCTCCAGGCTTTGGTGATCGCCGCAAAGCGATGCTGCACGACATGGCTATCCTCACCGGTGGCACTCTGATTTCCGAAGACCTCGGGATTCAGCTGGAGTCCGTGGAGGTTGCCCAGCTCGGAACCGCAGCGAAGATCGAAGTCGGCAAGGACAGCTGCACGATCATCGACGGTGGTGGCGAGCAGTCTGCAATCGACGCTCGCGTCCAGCAGATTCGCAACCACATCGAAGGCACGGACAGTGACTACGACCGCGAGAAATTCCAGGAACGCCTCGCCAAGATCACCGGCGGCGTCGCGATCATCTCGGTCGGTGCAGCCACCGAATCCGAAATGAAGCAGACCAAAGCACGCATGGAAGACGCTCTGCACGCAACACGAGCTTCCGTTGAGGAAGGTATCCTTCCTGGTGGTGGCGTTGCGTTGCTTCGTGCGATCACTGCCGTTGAGGCAGTCAAGGCAACAGGCGACGAGCTGATTGGCATTACGATTGTCGCAAGGGCTCTGGAAGCTCCGATCCGCCAGATTGTCAGCAACTGCGGCCAGGACGGCTCGGTCGTCGCTGACGAAGTCAAAGGCAAAGACACGAACATCGGCTTCAACGCCTACACCGGCAAATACGTCGACATGTACAAGGCGGGTGTGATCGATCCGGCCAAGGTTGTGACCAGTGCTTTGAAGCACGCTGCCTCGATCGCCGGTTTGATGCTGACCACTTCGGTCTGCGTGACGCGAACCGACGAGCTCGATGGTAAAGGCAAAAAGGCCGCGACAGAGGGAGCGGTCAAGTAGGTCGCGTGTGAGTTTTACCTGGCTCGTTGACTGCAACTGGCCTCAAAAATATTCAGACCGGCCGTCGACCCGCCTCGCGAGTTGGCGGCCGGTTTTTTGATTATTGCGAACGGGAAGAGGGTCATGGCGGCACAGCGCGACTATTATGAAGTCCTGGGTGTGTCGCGTGACGCTGCGCCTGATGTGATCAAAAAGGCCTTCAAAAAACTCGCTATCAAGTTTCACCCGGACCGGAACCCGGGCGACGATGCCGCGGTCGAAAGTTTCAAAGAAGCGTCCCAGGCGTATGACGTTCTCAGCAACGAAGAGAAACGGGCTCGCTACAACCGCTTTGGCCATGAAGGTGTCCGCGGTGCTGCTGGTGGCGGAGGCGGTTTCCAGGACGTCAACGACATCTTTGACGTTTTCGGCGACCTCTTCGAAGGATTCGGGTTTGGAGGCGGGAAACGTCGCGGTGGCGGCCGCCGGCCAGTCCAGGGCGAGAGCATCAAAACACGAGTCAGCATCGACCTGCTGGAAGCGGCGAAGGGCTGCACGAAGCCGGTCACATTCGAGCGTCAGGAACACTGCGAGACTTGTGCCGGCTCGGGAGCGGCTCCTGGCACGACTCCCGACAAATGTGACTACTGCGGCGGAGCCGGACACGTCGTGCAGTCACAGGGATTTTTCCGGATGCAGACATCCTGTCCGGCGTGTCGCGGCGAGGGGTCGGTCGTCCGCGAGAAATGCGGTGATTGCCGCGGCTCTGGCCGAAAATCAATATCAGTGACCAGGGATGCCAATATTCCAGCCGGAGTCGACACAGGAATGCACCTCGTACTTCGAGGGGTGGGCGAGCCTGGCCAGCACGGCGGACCTGCGGGAGACGTTTATGTCGAAGTGACAGTTGCCGAGCATCCGCTGTTTCGACGAGAAGGCCTGGACCTGATCTGCGACGTTCCGATTTCCTACACCCAGGCGGCGCTCGGGGCTGACATCGAAGTCCCGTGCCTCGAAGGAAAGACTCAACACCACGTTTACCCCGGCACGCAGCCCGGAGAAATCGTACGGATTCGTGGCGGCGGAATGCCGGACCCTCGGGGCGGCCGACCGGGAGATCTGCTGCTGCGGATCGTTCTTGAGGTTCCCAAAAAGATTAACGCGGAACAGGAGGCGGTCCTGCGCGACCTCGCGAAACTGGAACACGCTGCCGTCAGTCCGCATCGAAGTTCATTCTTCGACAAACTCAAAGACTGGTTCGTCCCTGACGAAACTGACTAACAAACGAGTTCAACCAGAGGGTTGTTCAATGAGCACAGAAAACGAAAACGCCGAAGACGTCCGTGACGAGACACTGGCCGATGCCCTGGCTGAAGCAGCCGATGCAATCGCTGAAGAAGCGGAGTCCGCGGAACCATCCGGCGCGTACGGCGGCGAGAGAACCGACGTCGAGGCAGAACGCGATCAGTATTTCGACCAGTGGAAACGTACTCAGGCTGAACTCGAGAATTTCCGTAAACGAGCTCAGCGTGAGCTGGAACTGGCGTTGCGGTACTCCAGCGTTCCGTTGATTCGAGAATTGCTCCCGGCAATGGACAATCTCTCACGCACCGTTCAGGCGGCGGAACAGTCGGGCAACGTCGAGGACCTGCTCCAGGGGTTGCGGATGATCCAGTCGCAGTTCGACCAGGTCTTCAGCAACCAGTCAGCACAACCAATCAAAACCGTCGGCGAACCGTTCGACCCGAATCTGCACGAAGCCCTGCAGCAAATCCCGACGAACGAGCATCCGCCGATGACCGTTCTTCAGGAAGTTGAGCGTGGCTACGTGCTGTTTGATCGGGTCATTCGCCCGAGCAAAGTGCTCGTGTCAGCCGCTCTCCCTCAGCCCGCGGCAGAAGGCGACCAGGACAAGTAATCGAGACACTGGCAAGCTGGCCACAAAACAATCTTCCTGGCTGCATCAAGAGTTCATCCACTTCAGCGGACTCACCAAATACGGAATCGCCATGCCAACTTACGACTACCGCTGCAACGCCTGTGAGCACCAGTGGGAGGAATTTCAGCCGATCACTGCCAAACCCAAGCGTAAGTGTCCCGAATGCGGGAAGCTGAAAGCGAAGCGGTTGATCGGGACTGGTGCCGGAGTCATCTTCAAGGGCTCGGGCTTCTACCAGACAGACTACCGCAGTTCGTCCTACAAGAAGGGCGAGCAGGCTGCGAAGAGTGCTCAGGAGTCGGCCACAAAGCCCAGCGACAGCTCAAAGAGCGAAAGTAAATCGTCAGGCGAGAGTAAGTCCTCGGGTGAGAGTAAGTCCTCGTCCGATTCCTCATCGTCGAAAAAGTCGAACGACTGATCTCACTGAGCGGGTTGCGTCTCACACATCGTCGGAGACTTTTTGATGGGAGACGCCGAGAGGATGCTTCTGGGCCTGGCCAGCATTTTTGTACTCGGCGTCGGAGCACAGTGGCTGGCCTGGCGGATCAAGCTGCCGTCGATTCTGCTGCTCCTCGCGTTCGGATTTGCGGCCGGCCCCGGAACCGGCTGGCTGAATCCTGACCAGATGTTTGGCAAGCTGCTGTTTCCAATTGTCTCGCTGTCAGTCGCGCTGATCCTGTTTGAGGGCAGCCTCAGCCTGAAATTCTCAGAGCTTGCCGAGGTCGGCAAGCCGCTTCGCAATCTGCTCAGCATCGGCGTTGCGGTGACATGGCTCGTCATCACGCTGGCCGCGCGATGGATTCTCGGCGTTGACGTCGCGACGGCGCTACTGCTCGGTGCGATGCTGACGGTGACCGGCCCAACAGTCGTCGGGCCTTTGCTGAGGCACATTCGGCCGAGCGGCAAAGTCAGCTCGATCGCCCGCTGGGAAGGCATCGTGATCGACCCGATCGGTGCCGTGCTGGCTGTTCTCGTCTTCGAGGTCTTCGACATCCTGCGTGCCGCTGACTTTGGCAAGGCAGCCATTGATGGTGCCTTTGGCATGCTCGCGACCGCCGTGACCGGAGTTGTCGCGGGAAGCCTCGCAGCCTGGTTTCTCATCGAATGCCTGAAGCGGTACTGGATTCCCGAGCGGCTGCAAAGTCCGGCCGCTTTGATGATCGTTGCCGCTGTCTTTGTTGCCTCGAACCTGGTCAAGCACGAGGCGGGGCTGGTCAGCGTGACCGTCATGGGCGTGTTCCTCGCCAACCAGAAGTCAGCATCGATCAAACGCATTTTCGAATTCAAAGAAAATCTCAGCGTTCTGCTGGTTTCGAGCCTCTTCATTCTGCTCGCCGCACGGGTCGAGTTTGCCGACTTCAGTCAGCTCGGCTGGCGTGGTCTCGCCTTCGTGGCTGCCGTGATTCTGATCGCTCGGCCGGCGAGCGTCGTGGCGTCATCGATCGGAACTGACCTTTCAAAAGCCGAGCGGATCTTTCTGAGCTGGCTGGCTCCGCGTGGCATTGTCGCGGCGGCCGTCGCTTCCGTCTTTGCACTTCGCCTCGACGAAACGGGAAACGGTGGCGGCGAGCTCGTGCCGGCCACATTTCTCGTCATCGTCGGAACAGTTGTCGTGTACGGGCTCACGGCATTCCCACTCGCACGGTGGCTCGGACTCGCCAGCGCTGAAGCGCAGGGCGTTCTCATCGCCAGTTCGCATCCGGGGGCGAGAGCGATCGGGCATGCACTCAAATCGGCGGGCTTTCGAGTCGTCCTCGTCGACACAAATCGCGAGGATGTGATGACCGCCCGATTGGAAGGGCTTGAGGCCTGTTACGCAAACATCCTTTCCGAACAGGCGATGGACGAAATCGACCTGGGTGGCATTGGCCGCTTTCTCGCGCTGACGCCGAACGACGAAGTCAATTCACTTTCGGCGATGCACTTCAGCGAGCTGTTCGGTCAGCAGAAGGTCTACCAGTTGCCACCGTCAAAGACTGGTCGCACTGCGATGGCCTCAGACCATCTGCACGGCCGATTTCTGTTCTCGCCGGAATCTACGTTCGATGCGCTGGATCATCGGTTCGAATCCGGATCAACAATCAAGTCCACCGGTCTCACTGAAGAATTTGAATTTGAGTCTTTCCGCAAACAGCATGGCGACACTGCCGTGCCCCTTTTTCTCGTCACCGAATCCGGCAAACTGGTCGTCGTGACAGAGGATAAGACCATTTCACCCGGCAAAGACCAGAAACTGATCGCATTAATCGACCCGCAGCCTGAAAACGCGACTTCGTCCACATCGCCTGTTTGAAGCTCACCGTTGCTGAGTTGCAGGCTCCTGCTTTACGTTGGCTCGCCACGGCGTCAAACTGTCGAGTGTCGCTCTATTTCAGCCCCATCCTAAAACACGACGAAACGTGATCGAGTCATGCCGGAACCCCTCATCGATACCTTCGGCCGCGTACACAACAACCTGCGGATCAGCGTGACCGACCGCTGCAACATCCGCTGCTTCTACTGCATGCCGGCCGAAAACGTGCAGTTCATGGAGCGGGCTGAACTCCTGACCTTTGAGGAAATGGAGAAGTTCGTCCGCATTGTCGCACCGCTTGGCGTCAACAAACTTCGCATCACCGGGGGCGAACCGCTCGTCCGAAAAGGCGTCCCCGTACTCATCGAGAAACTCGCGGCCGTACCGGGGATCAAGGACATTGGCATCACGACAAACGGAATTCTGTTTGCTGAGCAGGCCCAGGATCTGTTCGATGCCGGGCTGCGTCGAGTCAACATCAGCCTCGACGCTCTCGACCCGGTCAAGTTCCGCGAAGTCACCCGGCGGGACGGCTACGAAAAAGTCGTCGAGAGTATTCACATCGCCAAAAAGATCGGGTTTGATCCGGTCAAGGTCAACGCCGTCGCAATCAGGAACCTGACGGAAGATCAAATCATTCCGTTCGGCCAGTTCGCCAGAGACACTGGTGTCGAGATCCGCTTCATCGAGTTCATGCCGCTTGATGCCGACAACGCCTGGGAACGCGAAAAAGTTCTCTTCGCGTCAGAGATCCTCGAACGCCTCTCGGCGGACCTGATGCCACTGGTCCCGCTGCCCACCAAAGACCCGTCCGCCCCCGCAACAGACTTCGAATTTGAAGACGGCGTCGGCCGAGTCGGCTTCATCCCCTCCGTGAGTCAGCCGTTCTGCAGCAATTGCAACCGCTTCCGCATCACCGCCGATGGCAAGATCCGCAACTGCCTCTTCAGCCTTGAAGAAACAGACTTGAAGCAGATGCTGCGATCCGGCGTCCCGGACGCGGACATCATCGCCGCCGTGCGCGCATCAATCACAGCCAAAAACGCCGGCCACCAGATCAACAGCGCCGACTACGTCCAGCCGGACCGGCCCATGTACTCAATCGGCGGCTGACCAACTGATTCGGGGTCTGGCAATTTTGACTGGCGCGATCTGGGAGAGATGGGTGATCTGGTGTTTTCTCACTCTGGTTTTTGTCAGGAGGGCAGCAGATGGATGCTCCCAAGGTTGATCCGAAGCAGTTTGTCGAGTCTTGCAGAGAGGAGATGGAAGCTCATCTTCAGGCCGTGATGCA
>JAQBVJ010000185.1 GCA_027623235.1 Planctomycetota bacterium | reverse complement strand
ACTTCAGGCAGGCCGCATCCGAATTCATCGCGGGGACCAGTTGATCGTCTGGCGACTCGAAACGGTGCATCGAATGACAGGACAGACACGAGATTTCGCCTCGCTGGTAACAGGCCGACGTCTCAAGCGCAGAAAAATCGCGTCCCGCCAGTCGCATGGTTCCGTCATTCCAGAAGGAGCTCCTCATCGGGGACTTCTGGACGAATTCGTCATCGAATCGAAGCAGCGTGACCGAATCCTCAAGCCGTTCTCCCGGAACAAACAGTTTGCGGGGACCGTCAAACTTGTTGGCGCTGTGGCACTGCCCGCAGACTTCCGATGAGCGGCGGTGAGACAATCGCGCAGCGTTGATGATCTCGCCTTCGGAAGCTGACCCGGGCACGCCCGATTTGCGGAGTTGCGTCTGATACTCTGCGTGTTTCAGCCCCGGACCGTGGCAGGCCTCGCACGCAATCCCGAGCTCACCGACTCGCGTATCGGGGCCCTCAGGAACCTGAAGCCGGGGTTCTCCCCCGGTCGAGTGGCAGTGAATACAGTTTTCATTCCAGTAGGTATTGTTGCGGTAATGTTCAGGCGGAATGATGAACGAGTCCAGTTGGGGAATCCACTTTTTCATCTGAACGTGATACACCCACGGGACCGGCCACAACTGATTGCCCTTCGACCCGTTCATCCAGAAAGTCTGGATGTGGTGTGAGCCCGTCGACATGACAACCTGACGCCGCACGTACGGCGGCTTTTCATTCTCGGGGATGGTCGTCAGCCCGACTTTGACTCGCTCGGCATCCCAGTCGGGATCGACAACATCGACAAAGAATCGGTCGTTCTCAGCGAAGAAGTGGAAATCTCGTCCGTGCAGATTGCTGCGGAATTCTTCCGCGGGTGCCGCCATCGTCTCCGGCGTCACGACCTGAGTCATCGTCCGATGAAACGAACGCGACCAGCTGGCATGTTGATCCGGATGGCAGTCTCGACACGCCTTCGAAGAGACATAGCCGTTCGTCGATTCCTGCTTCGGCACTTGAGCCGCCACTCGTGTCGCGTCCAGATCGTCTGACACCTCAGCATCAGGCCGCAGAATAACAGCCGCAACAAACAGCAGCACTGAGCCAACCAGTGCCAGCTTGCCCGTCGGCTGCTGTCTGCGAATCAGGACGACAGCAGCGACAAGAACGACGATGGCCAGCACGCCACACAGAACCATGACAGCACCTTGCTCGCAGAGGTCGCAAAATCACACTGCGTCTCGCGGAGACCGCAAAAAGAAACTATCAGATCCTCGTGGCAAGTCACAGACGCCGGTCGGGTGACTCGTTTTCCTGTGGAAGCTCTTTCAAAACGACCTTACTACGGCGTGTTGCTGCTTCCTTCACGAGATCTACCCGGCGCGTGAGCGAGGGATGAGCCGCTCACTTTCGTTTCAGGTTACCTCGGTGTCAGCATGCGAGAGGACTTCGAAACTGACCGGTTTCCGCATTCGTTGACGTCCACCGCGATTGTTCCCAGATTGTGCCGTGCCGGTCGCGACGGGCGATCGTCTGTTCTAATGACATTCTGCTGGAACGCCTCCATGCCTCGTCTCGCACTTTTCGTTGTCCTGCTGTCGCTTCAACTCCCCTGCCCCTTCGTCATTGCGGCAGACGATGATCCGGGGCAGAAAACCAGACGCCCCAACATCCTGTTCATCGCGATCGATGATCAGAACGACTGGATTGGCTGCCTGGGCGGGCATCCTCAAGTCAAGACGCCGAACATCGACAAGCTCGCAGCGAGGGGGACTCTTTTCACGAACGCTCATTGCCAGTCGCCGCTGTGCAACCCGTCCCGCACGAGCCTGATGACGGGGCTTCGTCCCTCGACCACCGGGGTTTACGGTCTGTCTCCGTGGATTCGTGACGTTCCCACGCTGAAAAACATCGTCACGCTGCCACAGTACCTGAAGGAGCATGGCGGCTACCGCAACTACACCACGGGCAAGATTTATCACGGCGGAAATGGTCGCCGCAAAACCGACGCCGAATTCGACGTCATCGGACCGGCAGCCGGTGTCGGCGTCAAACCGCCCAGAAAACTGGTGGAGACTCCTGCCCCGCACCCGCTTGTCGACTGGGGCGTCTTTCCCCACAAGGATGAGGACAAAGGTGACTGGAAGGTCGCCAGCTGGGCCGTCGAGCAGCTCGAGGGTTTGGGCGAGGAGAAACTCAAAGAACCATTCTTCCTCTCGGTTGGGTTCTTCCTCCCACACGTGCCGTGCTATGCCACTCAGAAGTGGTTCGACCTGTACCCCGAAGAGTCGCTCATTCTGCCACCGCTTCACCCGACGGACCGTGACGACACGCCTCGATTTTCCTGGTACATCCACTGGAAGCTGCCCGAGCCGCGATTCAAATTCCTGCAGGAGGCGGGCCAATGGAAAAACATTGTGCGGTCCTACATGGCCTGTACGAGTTTCGTCGACAGCCAGGTCGGGCGTGTCCTGGAGGCTCTCGAAAAGAGCGGGCACGACGATGACACGATCATTGTCCTGTGGTCAGATCATGGCTTCCACCTTGGCGAGAAGCTGATCACGGGAAAGAACACGCTGTGGGATCGTTCCGCCCGAGTGCCACTGATCTTCACCGGTCCGGGTGTCGAGAAAGGCGTCTGCTCACAGCCGGCTGAACTGCTCGACATTTACCCGACGCTGATCGATCTTTGCGGGCTGCCAAAGAACGAAACCCTGGAGGGACACAGTCTGCTGCCTCAGCTCAGGGATGCCGGCGCGGATCGACCGTGGCCGGCGATCACGACTCACAACCACGACAACCACGGAGTCCGCAGCGAAAACTGGCGCTACATCCGCTACGCCGACGGCAGCGAGGAACTGTACGACATGCGGAACGACCCCAACGAGTGGACCAATCTGATCGGGCAGAAAGAGCACGCGAAGACCGCAGCCGAGCATCGAAAATGGCTGCCGAAAGTAAATCGTCCGCCGGTCCCCGGAAGTCAACATCGAGTGCTCATCTACAAAGATGGCAAGGCCAACTGGGAGGGCAAGGACATCGGACCTGACGAGCCGATCCCGGAAATTTGATCCGCGTTTTCGCAGTCACTTTCGGACGGCGACGGGTGTTGCCGGCAGAATTGCCATCTCTGCCCGCATGCCCTGTCGAAACGTGAGTTTCGAATTATCGAACTCGGCCGTGACACGAACATCGTTCTTGAACTTGTCGATGTCGTGGCTGATGTAAGTCAGCTCGCCTTTGACTTCAATCGACTTCTTCTCGTTGACCTTGACCACGATCTTGACCGACTGCCCGACTGAAACCATGGCCGCCTGCTCGACGCTGATAAAACCCTCGCACTGAAGCCGGTCCAGCCGCAGCAGTCGAAAGACCGGTGTGCCGGCTTCGACCCATTCGCTTTCTTCGGAATGGATATCAGCCACGACGCCGGCCAGCGGCGAGGCGAACTGATGCCGTTCCAGTTTGCGTTTTGCAAGGGCCATTTCGTTCTGCTTCAGGTCGACTTCGAACTTTGCCGTCTGCTGAAGCTCACGCGCCTGGTCGATCGCCAGTTCGGCCTGATCAGCCGAAAAACGCAGCCGATCCATCTCGGTCACCGAAAGTGCTTTCGCGTACAGCTCGACGGCCTCTTCACCGCGACGCAGTTCGGCGAGGGCGACCAGATGCGCTTTCTTTGAAACTTCAATATGAATGGAACTCTCGGCACGGTGCTTCGCGCTCGTCGATTCGATTTCGACGCGCTTCAGGTCGAGCCTGGCTTCCGTATCGTTGAGTCGACCTAGAAGCTCGCCAACCTCAACCCGCTGTCCGGGCCGCACATTGATTCTGTCGAGCACTCCCGTCTCCAGGGCCGGCACGTTGACTTCCTGAATAATCGTGATTTGACCGCGTGACACAGGGACGACTGACTGAGCGCGTGATTCGCAAACCGAGCTGAAAACCACGGTCAGACAGAGAACGCTCGACATGAGTTTCATTTCATCACCTCAAAGTTCGGAACCGCCACAGGATCATTCACACGCGGTCCACTGGAGTACCTATCGCCAGGACGCCGACTCCGCGGCGAGCGTCATCGTGCGGCGGCAATCAAAAAATGCGCGCGGTCAATTGAAGAATCAGAACAGAAGTTTTGTGCGGATTGCATGGATCAGTTCATGAAACCAGACAAAACCGACTGATCGGGTTCCGCAGTGAATATGAGGAATCACGGTCGCCCCTGGACGCAGGATTTCATCGGGGATCGCGCTGCGATCGATGTCGACGGTCACAAGGACGGTTGGCCCGTCATCTCGATTTGACGTCGTCTCACGCCGGATGGACCGGACTTTTCCTGTCCAGGTTTTCTCCGGGCTCGTTGCCACGACAAATGAGACGTCGAGATCCGGCTTCAGTTCCCGAACGGCGTCATTGACGAACCCGATATTCTGATCCGCGACTCGTACTTCGATAATCCACGGCCCGGCGACATCGGCAATCTGAAGGAGTCGCTCCCCCTGCCGGACGGGTCGGTTTTCGAGAACTGCGACCGGATCAAATGTCAGCACCTGGCCGTCGATCGGGCTGGTGAGTGAAAGTTCTGTCTTCCATTTCGACAGAACGGCGTCCTGTTCCTGCAAACCCTTGATCGTCACTGCAAGTTCTGTGGCCTCTGCCGCCAGGTCCTCTTCCTTTGCCGGATCGTCTGTCGTCCGGCGTTGAATCTCGACTGTGTTGAGGCTTTGCCTGGCTGTTCGCAATTCGCCACTGACCCGCGTCGCTTCGAACTCAAGACTGGAACTCCGCAGCTCGATCAGTGTTTCCGACTGGTGAACCGAGATTCGCTTGCCTTTCGCTGTCCGTAGTTTCTCCGAGAGTCCGGAAACGACTCCGTCCGTCGAGGCGAAGATCCCTCGCCGTTGCAGCGGCTGCAGTTCACCTCGGCCTTCGATAGCGAAGTCTGCTGGAACGACGGCCAGAGCAAAGCCGATCCCCGCCAGCAATCCCAGCACGACCGTTGTTCTGGGGAGCTGCCGCAGCCGAAGGTACCAGGCCATTCGACTCACCAGACGCAGGAACCAGAGCAGCGGCAGATTCGAATGCTGGAGAGAATTCGCCACCGCCGCCGCGCTGTGCCGTGCAACGACGCTCGCCCGCCGCCGGAGCTGCTCCGCATTCGCCCCCTCAAATCGCTCAACAATGATCGCGCCGCAGGCTTCTTCGCCGGGCACAGCGACGAGTGGAAGCACTCCCAGGATGCGCACCGGCGAATCGTCGAGGTACCGGTTCAGCGGCTTCTCAATCTGAGGCGGCAGACTGGTTTTCTGGTCCCCGCTTGAAACCGTATCGTCGTGCCAGACCGGTTCGCGAACCCTGGCGACACGATGAATGAGCTCCTCGCCAGCTCGAATTGTGTCAGCTCGACGGTCAATCGAGTCGACGCCCGAGACCGCCTCAACCCGCAACCGCGATCCACGCCGCACAGCGACCGTCACCCGGTCACAGCCGATGAGCGGCCGCGCTTCATTCGCGATCGCAGACGCAACCGCGCGAATATCGAGCCCTTTGTGGATCCGTTCCGAAAACTCTCCGAACTGATTCCAGAGCGACGCTTCGCTCTGCAGCGTGCGCAGGTCGGAGTTGCGTAAAAAGTCGCTCGCCAGAACCGCAACCGATTTCAAAAACTGCAGGAACCCTTCGCACGCCGCCGGAGAAACGTCCGGCCTCTGGACGATCTCGATCAAACCGCGCGACTCATCGCCGACGATGACCGGAGCACAGCACAGAAGAAATTCCGTCGGATTCGCGTTGCCGGCCGCCGCTCCGTTGCCATTCGCAATGCCGCCGGATTGAGGTGCCACCGCGCGCGACTCCGTCCCGGCAGCAAGCCGCTCCATCAATTGCTGGTGGATCTGTTGTTTTTCCTGGCTCGACTCATCATCGCCCGAGGATAACAGACCTGTGGCGGCGAGATTGACCTGATACTCAAGCCGCAGGCCTTCGGGCTGTCGCAACCAGATGGCACCACCGATCGCGGCGAGCGTCCGGATGCTCCCGTCGAGCAGCTCCGCAAAGAACTGCTCTCCCGTCACGGTGGAGCGCGAGCTCTGCGAAATCTGGTCGAGCACGTCCTCAATCTGCCGCCACGTTTCTTCGTGAGCAGACGGTGACGCCGCGTTGGAAAATGAAGTGTCTTGACTCATACATTTTCGCTCGGCAATCCTGCCGGCTTCCATCGCTGTGTAAAAAGCTCCTTCATCCGGGAGCGACCCCGGAACGAGCCGCACTATACAAGGAAGCCCGGCCTTTTGAAAAAGCCGGGCTTCATTTGGGGAAGGCGATCACCATTACGCAGCGACATCGTCGTCCATGTCTCCGTCGTCCCCCTCATTCAGGTCACCATCGTCGTCTGCCAGATCTTCGTCGAGCAGGTCCGGGTTGGCGTCCGACGCCCGGACCAGCGTGGAGTCATCCTCGCCGTCGTTTGCCGTTTCGGGTTCCGCTCGACGACGGAAATCCAGAAGAGAGTCGATCGCCGATCCCAGCCACAGCGACGCGAAGGGAACATTGCGAAATGCCTTGTAGCCCGTCCGCGTTCGGTGCTGGATGTCTCCCGCTCCGAGGAGAAGCAGTTCCAGGATGTCCCGCGTTTCCCGTTTCAGTCCGCGGGCGAAGATCGGCTCGCGAGTTGTGGCCACCATGAACTGGTGCTCGTAAACGTAGGACTCGTCAATCTCGACCCGGTGAAACAGCCACGCCCACACCACTTCCATCGAAATGAGGGCGAGGAAAACGTACGCCGCAGCCGCGAACAATCCGGGAGTCACGGACGCGTCCAGAAATCGGATGTGACTCGAAATCGCGGTCAGCGGATTCCAGGCCAGTTCGACCATCGAGAAGTGAGCCATCCCGAAGAACGCCACGATCCCGATGCCAAGCATCGAACATTTGAAAATGTCCAGGTTGTAGAGAATCGTCACGTAGCAGACGAAGAGGGCCACAAACCACACCAGCAGTGCCCATCCGGCAGACATGACACTTGCCATGGTCAGCCCGTACAGCAGGACGCTGCCCCAGATCATCGGGTGCAGGTAAATCGAATCTCCGTACCAGATAAAACGGACGCTGTAGATTCGCCGTTTGTCGCGAACGACTCGACCGAAAACATACGAAAGGAAGTTCCGGTAAAACGCCTGCCAGCCTTTTGTGATCGGCCAGGCCAGAATGGAAAGCGGCAGAACGAGCAGCCTGGCCAGACGCATCACGGAATTCGGGGACGGAGTTGGGTTGGCGTTCTTCATCGAATTTCTCCTGGTCGAGGGAAGCCGCCGTAAAGATTCCGCGCAGGCGACTTTGACCCTCATGCCTCGCTCCTGAATGAGCGACGGCGCCGCGGTGACAGCACGCCTCCTCGACATCAATCGAGGGGCGACAGATCAGCAGATTGAGCGGAGCAGAGCTTGTTTCTTACGCAGCGTTCTCGCGAGATCGCGGCGGCGGAAGATCGCCGATAGCTGGCTTCGCGTCGCTTGAGTTCACGTCGTCGAAAGACGACGGCCTTTTGCGATGCTGAATAAAATGCACAAGCTGCAAAGCAAAGCCGCAAACAAAAAGTGCGGAACAGCAGGTGACAAGAGCGATCGAATCGTCGCTCATCGTGATGGCAAATCCCGCCATGATCGACCTCCCAAAATCCCGGGCCTCCCGCGATTTCGACACGGGCAAGACCGACGAAGGACTTCGAAGTGGACTGATCGTGGGGCAGGCTCTTGTGCTCCCAGGGCAGGTTGGGCGGAAGCTCAAAAGCGTGCCTCACAATCGCGAGCACGTTGCTCACAGAGTGGCCACCAATACGCAGTCGGTGTTGAGGGGATCTGAGAATCCGCCAGGTTTCTCGCCGAATCCTGGAGCCGGATCTCCCAGCCGCCGGAGCAGACATTTCGGCGATATCGAGATTGCAACGGGTTTCGCTGCGGCCGCTCGCCCTGCCCTTTGCGGCTCACTGTGTAAAGCCTGCTTGACAGTCTGGGCGCTGGTCTGCAGAGGAATCTGAACGCGCAATTCGACCGCCGCAAAACGCCGCCACCGCCGGATTTCTCATAACCGACTCTGCCTGCTCAGGTTGCGTCAATGTCACGTCGTAACGGTTATGCCGATTCTCCGAATGGTATGGATTCTGCTTTCTGTATCGATTGTTCCGGTTATTCCGAACGCAACGGTTCTTCCGGTTTGAGACAACTCCGGAAGGCCATGCAATACCGAACAGCGAGTGTGGCGAGGGAGAGAGAGACTGCCACGCGGATCCGGTGACCTGAGAGACCATCGGAGCCTGTTAGCAGGGAAACCTGCAATGTCCGTCTGCCCCGAGGCAGCATGTTAATTTCCGAGCCAGGCATTTTGAGTTCCGCCTGGCTCGGCCGGATGAAGAACCGCAGCTCTTCATCCAGACATGCCGCCTCGGGCAGTCGACATTTCAGCCGCGGTCCAGCAACGGTCTTGATCCTCCGTGCCACGACAGATTTCCCGTCATGCACACCCAGGGAGAGAGACCATGAAGAGACTTGCCAATCAACTGCTTCTTGACGAAACCGGCGTCGTCATCACTGCCGAGATCATCATCATCGCGACGGTCGGACTGCTGAGTCTGATCGCCGGATGGAACGCCGTCTCGAATGCACTGGCATTCGAACTCGGAGACATTGCCAACTCCGTCGGATCGCTCGACCAGTCGTTCCAATACAGAGGCCTCAGCGCTGGCGCTCATGCCAACTGCAGTGGCGGCGGGTTCGCCGACTCGGCTCAGACATTCACTGTAAATACGGTCGACGTCTCCGTCACCGGGCCAGGAGCGAACGGGGAAATTGAGATCATCATTCCGAGAATTCAAGCAGCGGCTAACGCTCAAGCCGCCGGTGCCCAGGCAGCCACCGCGGAAGAAGCGGTCGCCGTCTTTGGAGTCGAGAGGATCGAGCAACTGAACGCCGTCGCTGCTGCAAATGCCGTCGCAGTGGGTAACCAGGCAGAGGCGTTGGACAATCAGGCTGCCGGGGCCGCGAAAGCTGCTACCGCAGACGAGTGCGAAGTGGAGTTGAAAACGCTCCTGAACGAAATTCAGAAGCTCTGCATCAAGGCCGAGGAACTGAAGAAACGCAACGCAGACAAGTAGGAAGTGCCTGACGGTAAGCGGCGGGGTGGGAACTCAACAGTTTCCACCTCGCCGCTTCATGCGCGCCGTTAAACAATTTGATTTGTCACATTGCCCATGAAAGTTGACACTCGCCGCGCGGGCGGATCCGCCTGCAGATTGCCCAACTCAACAGAATCCGAGCGGCGGAATGCCGTAACCCACTCGCCCTGCGATCTTTACGGGGCCAGTCCGGTTGTAACGGTTATTCACTCTGTCCTGTTTATTCAGCTTTTGCCTGAATGGCACGACGTCTGCGTTATCCCGATCTCAACAATCATGACACCTGTGATGAACAACACGATTATTCGAATTTGCTACCTCAGTCAGCCAACTGATCGCGTGCGGCCTCGGCTGCAACGACGGAGGTGAGAGACCGTCGGCGGGTCAGGCTGGATTTCTGGGGTTCCTTGTGAGCGGCTTCGAGGCGGGCGCCACCCGCCTCGGAGTTGCGACAACCATGCGGCTTCGCCGCTCTCGATACACCACTTTGGCAGGGCCAGCGCGCACTCTGGGGTAAATAGCAGATCTGGGACGAGGCAGGCTGTCTGTCCAAGTGCGAC
>JAQBVJ010000184.1 GCA_027623235.1 Planctomycetota bacterium | reverse complement strand
GACGCGCGTTTGCTGCCGCCGCTTCGCGGCTTGGGCATTTTTCCTTTTCTTTCTGCGGGCTGACGGCCGCAGCTATGTGCTGCCGTTGCTTCGCGACTCAAAAGTGTGCAATTCAAAGAGCGTGAGCGAGGGCGCACGTCGATCGACTTTCGCCCTCGCTCACGCATCGGGTTACCATCCCGCTTCTTCCACGACCCTGCCTCAGGAGCCACCGATGACGTGTTCCCCTTACTCCCGTCGTGAGTTCCTCGGTCAGTCTGCCCTCGCGGCCGGAGCGTCGCTGGCCTCCTGGCCGCATCTCAGCGTCGCTGCACAGAAGCCGAAGGCAAAACGGCCTCGCGTGGCGGCCATCTTCACCGTGCTTCGCTTTCGCAGTCACGCTTACAACATCCTGGAAAACTTCCTCGGGCCGTACTACTTTCGAGGAAAGCTGGTCGATCCCGGTGTCGATGTCGTTTCGTTTTACGCCGACCAGTTCCCCGAAGACGACATGGCGAAAGAAGCATCCGCGCGGTTTGGAATTCCGCTTTGCAAATCGATCGAGGAAGCAATGTGTGCCGGCGGAAAGGAACTCGCCGTGGACGCGGTCCTGTCGATCGGCGAGCACGGGAACTACGCGTACAACGAACGCGGCCAGCATCTTTACCCTCGCAAGCGGTTCTTCGATGAGTCGTTTGCCGTCATGAAAAAGGCCGGCCGCTTCGTGCCGTTTTTTAACGACAAGCACTTGTCATACGACTGGTCCGAAGCGAAGGAGATGTACGACTCCTGCCGCGAGCACGGCATGCCGCTGATCGCTGGCAGTTCCGTGCCGCTGGCTCAGCGACGGCCCATGCTGGAACTTCCTCCTGGAGCCGACATCGAAGAAGCCGTTTCCATCCACGGTGGAGGCCTGGAGAGTTACGACTTTCACGCCCTGGAAGTTCTGCAGTCGATCGTCGAAGCGCGACGTGGTGGAGAAACCGGCATCGCCCGAATCGAGCTTGTCTACGGCGAGGCGTTTGAGAAAGCCCGCAAGGCGGGACGCTGGTCGCAGGATCTGGTCGACGCCGCGATGAAAGCCGAAACCGACATGCAGGCCGCCCGGCAATCGCGGCCGACTCAGGGAGTGTTCGCCGGCCCGAAACCGACAACGGCCGTCTTCGAACCGCCACCAGGCCCACGAGGCCAGTACGCGATCTGCGTGAAGTATCGAGACGGCCTGAAAGCCACCGTGCTGAGGATCGGCGGCGGTTCGGACCGCTGGAACTTCGCATGCCGACTGAAAGGCGACCCGGCTCCCAAAGCAACGGCGTACTTCAACAGCCCGTGGGGAAACCGAGGCCTGTTCAAAGCCCTGTCACACGCGATCCAGCACAACTTCGTCGCCGGCGAGGAACCGTACCCGGCTGAGCGAACGCTGCTCACGACAGGAGCCGTCGAGGCCGTCATGCACTCGTGGGAACAAAAAGGCAACGCCATCGAGACGCCGCATCTGGCGATCAAGTACCAGCCGAAAGAATGGTCGGCCTTCCGCGAAAACGGCCGCTCCTGGTCGATCCTGACAAAGGACGTCCCGCAACCGGCTGGCTTCGAGCCACGATCCTTCGACGAGCTGAAATGATCCCCGTAGGACGGACGCCCACGTCCGTCCGATCCTGGGTTCTGACTTCTGGCCACGGTCGAATTTCGTGCCACGGACGGACGTGGGCGTCCGTCCTACTTTTGCTGGAATCTCGCGTTGCGTGTGGCTCTCAGCGGTAGAACCAGCTCACCGGTACCGACCGGAATTTGCACGAGTATTCGCCGCTTTTGCCGCTTTCCCAGTAGCTCATGACGGCGCGGTCACCGACGAAGGTCAGGCTTGTGTAGGCGTACGTTTTGTTCGGATCGGTCTCAAGATTGCCGACCGTTTTCCACGTCGCTCCGTCGTCGGAAGAAATCGCCGCGGTCAGCGGAGTTCGCTGGCCGCCGTGTCCGGCTCCTTCAATGAAGGTGTCGTTCCAGATGAGCAGCAGGTCGCCTGTCGACGGGATCCGACGAAGTGTTGAGGGCGCCTCGGGAGCTCGCACGCCCAGCGTTTCCATTTTGCTCCACGTGTCGCCGCCGTCTTTCGAGTAGCTCTTACCGATGAAGCCCAGCTGAGTCCGCACGATCATGAGGACTCGCCCATCGGACAGCTCGACGACTTCTGGCTCCATCGCGCCTCGCTTCGGCGCGTCGAGGTGGCCTTTGCCGTTTCGCCAGGTCTTGCCACCGTCGTCAGAGAGGTAGCAGTGCGAAACGAAGTGGTTGACTTTTTTCACGTCCGCCGTCGAAGCCGCCGGGACCAGCAGTCGCCCGGTCGACAGTTGGGTGACGCGGTCATTATTGACGACGTGGTAGCCCGCGTCCCCTGTGACGAGCGTCGGCTCACCAAACGATTGCCCCTCGTCCTTCGAAACCCGCAGGTACATGTCAAGGTCGTTGAAATCGTTTTTCTGAAGGTAGAACAACGCCAGCCCGGAAGAGAGCCGCCGCAGCGTCACGCTCATCACGTTGAGGCCTCCCGTGTTTTCCTGGAGGACCCGCTTCTCGCTCCACGTGCGTCCGCCGTCGGTCGACGTTCGGCCGACGATGTGCGCTTTTGCGAAGTCACTTCCGCTGCCGTGAAACTCCGTCGCGGCAAACAGTAGCGACCCGTCGGCCCGTTCAATAATTGAGCCTTCCGTGTAGCGCGGGTTCTCCTTCGTCGCCTGCCAGACGAGAGACGAAACATCCTCCGTCCGGTTCGGCTTCGGCAGCCGCGACAGATCCAGCAGCGACTGGGCGGCCCGGTATCGCGTGTCGGCATTCGGATCGTCGAGCATTTTCCAAAGCGCATCTTTTAGCCCCAGTGCCCGGGCATCTCCGGCGAACGTTGCGCCGTAGGTGCGGACGGCAGGGTCTTCACTGGTGAGGCTTGCCGCGAGCGCCTTCAGTCCGTCAGCATCGCCGAGCGTGGCGAGCGAATTCTGAAAGTACGCCCGAGTCAACTCGTCCGGGCACCGCTTCAGATGCTTCTTCAAGAGAGGGATGTCGGACGCGTCGCCGATTCTTCCCAGGACCCAGGCAGCCAGTTTGTAGATTTCGGAATCCTCGTGGCTGAGGACCTCTGCTCTGAGAAACGCCATCGCCTGCGGATTGCCACACCGGCCGAGCGCGGCCGCCGCCATGACTCGCAGACGCAGGTTGTCTGACTGCTCGAACGCTCGCCGCATCGCGACGCCGTCGCCGATTTCCTCCAGCTTGTACAGACTTTCCGCCGCGTGAATGTGCCCGAAGTCGTCCTTGCCGGCGAGGATGCTCAGCATGATTCCCGCCTTCAGCCGGTCTCCCGCCCGCATCAGTTCGCGGCTGACTCCGCACCGCTGCTGATCGTCGAGCGTGGTGAGCAGTTTCGGCTCGAGGTGTTTCCTCACGGTTTCGCCGTAGCCGCCGATCGACAGCCCCTCCGCCGCGTGGATGGACGGCCAGAACTCGTCGCACAGAAGTCCCTCGACCAGAATCAGTCGGCAGTGTTCCCGCTCGTCCGGAGACAACTCGATCGTCGTGCGCGCGTCTGCGGCAAGTGTCGCCGACTGAAGCCAGTTGAGGTTCTGAGCAGGCGACTCGGACAGCGGCAGGAGGAGGGCAATGACGGCAAACGCAGCGGGCAGGCGGTTCATCACGGGTCCTTTCGATTTGAGGCGGGCTCATGCTACCTCGGTCGGTCCACCTCGACCACGTATTGACCCCTGGAATCGACCGTCCGTAAACTTCGACCTCGTCAAGGTTTCGGGAAGTTCTGCGCGCTGGAAGCGCGGTCGGACTCCCGATTGGTCAGGCAAAGGATCTGCCGTGAGTCTGCAAGGAAGAACCCTCAAACGCCCCGCGTCTGCGTACGCAGCAGGCGATCCCGAGTCCGGCCGGCCGGCGCTTCTGATCACGATCGACACGGAAGGCGACAATCTGTGGTCGCCGCAGACGACGGTTCAGACGGAGAACGCCCGCTTTCTGCCGCGATTTCAACAGCTCTGCGAAAAGTACGGCCTCAAGCCGACGTGGCTGACCAACTGGGAAATGGTCGAGTGCCCGGTCTATCGCGAGTTTGCGGCCGACGCCCTCGCCCGTGGCCAGGCGGAAATCGGGATGCACCTGCACGCCTGGAACACGCCGCCGCTGGACCGCCTGACCGATGACGACTTCCGGCGACTGCCGTACCTCATCCAGTACTCCGAACCGGTGATGCGGCAGAAAATCCGAGCCATCACCGATCGACTCGAGGACGCTTTTCAAGTCAGGATGCTCAGCCACCGCGCGGGCCGATGGGCGTTCAACGAGACGTACGCGAGGCTGCTGGTCGAGCACGGTTACCAGGTCGACTGCTCAGTCACGCCGCACGTCTGCTGGCAGCACGAGTACCGGCCGCTGTCGCGCACCGTCGATTACCGCGGCTTCCCGGAGGACGGATACTTCGCGGACCTTGACGTCATTTCCAAACGGTCGGACCGCTCGCTGCTGCTCGAACTTCCGATGACGATTCTCGACGTCGAGCGACCATGGCCTCTTCAGCTCGCGGCGAACCTTGCCGGCCTGCACACATTCGGCGAGCGAGTTGCGAACCGTTTCGCCCCGACAAAATGGTGGCTCCGACCGGACGGCCTCAATGGCGAGCGGATGCTGGCAACGCTCGACATCGCCCTCGATCAAAAACGCGACTATGTCGAGTTCATGCTGCACTCATCCGAGCTAATGCCCGGCGGCAGTCCGCGGTTCGGCAGCGAACGGAAGATTGAGAGACTCTACGACGACCTTGAGCGGCTGTTCGAACGCGCGTCCCAGAGTTTTGCGGGGACCACTCTGACTGAGTATCGCAACCGGGTCGTCTCGCAACGCCATCTCAAGGAGCACACGCCGATCGCCGAACCTGTCGCGGCCTGAGGATTCCTCACCAATGAAAATCGTTCAGTACAAAACGGGCGACACAGAGCTGCTCCGCCAGACGGCGAGCCAGTTGCCGCCCCATCACGGACTGAGGTTTCCGTCATTCGTCGATCACTATTACGGCCAACCCGACCGCGCCGCGCTGCTGCTGATGCTCAACGATGAGGAACAAGTCATTGGCACGCTCGGCTACGAAAAGATGCCGTTCGTCACTCCGGCCGGCGAGTACACACTGGCCATCGGGTCCAACTACCACGCGTTTGAATCGGGAGCCGGCGGGCTGCTGTTTCTGCACTGGCTCAAGGCGTCGGACTTTGGTTGCGTCTGGGGCGGCAACGAAAACACGCAACGGGTTGTCGAGCACCAGAAGTGGACCCGGTTTCAGGGAGTCGACACGTTTCAGTTGAACGCGGCGTACGCCGAGGTCCCGGGCGAGGCCTGGTGGAGACAGGCCGCGAAAACAGCGCTGCGATTTTCACCCCGACGCACGCGGATTGACGAACGATCGCGAGAGATGCTGCATCGAGGCGGACTCAACATTCAGGCCATCGCGGAAGAATCGTTCACGGCCGACCTGCTGCCGAAGTCGTCTCAGTTTGCGTTTCGCTTCAAGCCGTCGGCCGAGCACCTTGCCTGGCGGTACGACACGACGCTCGACTTTGTCCGCTACCGGCTGTTTCGAATCCTGCACAATGGAGAATCTGCCGGCTACGTGATCCTCAACGAGCAGCCTGGTCGAACGATCGTTGCGCAGTGTGACGCGACCGATCGCTGGGTGCTGACTCAAGGCGTCTTCGCGGCTCTGTCGGAAGCCTGTCGAGGCAGACGCAACGGCTGCGGCGTCGCGCTGACATCCGCGTGCGGGATCATGAAACCGGCCCTCGAAGAATTCGGCTTCCGCCGGCGAGCCAATGTGCGACCGTTCGTCATTGGCGGCCTGGGCAGGCAACCCGGGTTTGGAAAATACACCGGAAACTGGCTGGTCAATTTCGACTGGGGCGACAACGGCCTGAGAGCCCCGTTCCTCGGCCAACCGCAGATCGAGACCGTTTCGCAGCGTGTTCCAAAGGCTGCATAGAAACTAACCCAAAGAGGCTGTGAGTTTTTCCGTAGGCCGACGAAGGCCCCTGCTCGCCGAGAAACTTTAACAAAAACAACAAAACACTTGACTGCGGCTTTCCCATAGACGGACCAGGCGAAGCGCCGTTCCGGCAATTGGAACTGAAAAACTGTTGTCCCTCGCTGGCGCTCTTTGAAGTTGCACACTTTTGAGTCGCGAAGCGACGGCAGCACATAGCTGCGGGCGTCAGCCCGCAGAAAACAAAGGACAAACGCCCAAGCCGCGAAGCGGCGACAGCAAATGCGTCTGCTGCCGCCGCTTCGCGGCTCACATGTTCATTCCGACCCCTATCCGTGGGCTTACGCCCACGGCTATGTGCTGTCGCCGCTTCGCGGCTGAAGTGCGCAACTTCAAAACTGGCGCTGCGGGTTGGTTCTGGAACGGGATACTGACCCCTGAAGGGACATCACCATGCAGCTTTTCGAAGCTCTGAAAATTATCCGTGACCGCGGCAAGGCCGACGATGAGTCGACTCATCGCGTCGACCTGGTCTGCGGCTGCACGCCGCTGCACCTCCGCACGTTTCTTGCGGCCGAACTGACGTCGCGTTACGACGCCGGGGCTGTCGACGTGCGATCGGGTTTATTCGGAGACATTCCGGGTTCACTGCAGCAAGTCCTTGCGGAGCCGTCGGAGTCTGCCGTCGTGGTCCTCGAATGGTCGGACCTTGACCCGCGGCTCGGCTATCGATCCTCCGGTGGCTGGAGGCCCGATCGGATTGCGGACGTTGTGGAATCGGCCGGAGTCCGCCTCGCCCAGTTCCGACAACCACTCAGCGAACTCGCAGAAAAGACGACTCTTGCAGTCTGCCTGCCGACACTCGACCTGCCGCCGATGTTTCCCTCGCCCAGTGGCCTGTGCGATCAGGCGGTTTTGAAACTGCGAAGCCTCGTCGCTGACTTCGCCGTGAGTCTTGTTGAAAGCGGGCCGGTTCGGATTCTCGATGAGCGGCAGCTGGATCGTGATTCGAATCCGGCGACAAGGTTCAATCCCGTGTCCGAACTTCGATCCGGTTTTCCCTACTCGATGGATCATGCCTCTGCGCTGGCAAGTGGACTCGCTTCGCTGCTGCGTCCGAAGCCGGCAATGAAGGGGATCATCACGGACCTCGACAATACGTTCTGGGCCGGAATTCTCGGCGAAGATGGCCTCGACGGAATCAGCTGGGACCTCGACCACAAAACTCACCAGCACGCGATTTATCAGGAACAGCTGGCTGCCCTGTCGCGGCTGGGAGTACTGGTCGGCGTGGCGAGTAAGAACGACACGGAGCTCGTCGAGCAGGCAATCCAACGAAGCGATCTGGTGTTTCCGCACGGGAATCTGTTCCCGATCGAAGCGAACTGGGGACCCAAGTCGGAGTCGGTCCGGCGAATTCTCAGTGCCTGGAATATCGGAGCGGACAGTGTGGTCTTCATCGATGACAGCCCGATCGAGCTCGCCGAAGTGCAGGAGGCGTTTCCCGAAATCGAATGCCGGCAATTCCCGACCGGGGACGAGGCGGGAGTCGTCTCGCTGGTCGATGAGCTGCGTTCGCTGTTTGGCCGCGCGGACGTTTCCGATGAAGACCGACTGCGAATGCAGAGCCTTCGTGCCGCCAGCGATCTGGCTGACGTCGAAATCGACACGGACGCCTTCCTCGCCAAAGCCGAAGCGGAAATCACGCTTCAGTGGAACGTCTTTGACGAGCGCAGCCTGCAGCTCCTCAACAAGACAAACCAGTTCAATCTCAACGGCTGCCGCCTCGACGAAGCCGACTGGCGGAAACGGGCGGATCAACCACAGTCGATCCTGCTTGGCGTTTCCTACACAGACAAGTTCTCGCCGCTGGGCAAAATCTCCGTGCTGCTCGGTCGCGTAGAAGGCAAGGCCGTCGTTGTCGACTCGTGGGTCCTCAGTTGTCGCGCCTTTTCACGCCGGATCGAGCACGCGGTCGTGCGGGCTCTGTTTGAGCACACCGGATGCGAGCAGGTGATTTGTCGTTTTACGGCCACCGACCGGAACGGGCCGCTCCAGACCACACTTCACGAACTGACTGGAGAGCCACCTGCCAGCGGCGCGGTAACTCTGAGCCATTTCACTTTCCAATCCAACTGCCCCACCATTTTTGCAGAGGTGATTTCTCATGAACCCCAGCGAAATTCGCACGCAGCTTGAAGAATGCTTTTCCGTCGTGTTCGCCGATCTGACGGCCGAAGAGATTCCAACGGCCTCAATGGAAACTGTCGAAGCCTGGGATTCTCTGGGCACACTGACTCTGGTCGGCGTCGTCGAGCAGACGTTTGGCGTCTCAGCAGAGATCGACGACATCGCGGAGCTGGTCTCGTTTGAGAAGATCGCGGCGTGGCTGCAGGCAGTCGCGAGTCGGCAGGCTGCTTGATTTGTCGTCAGAGTCCGCAGCGAGGATTACTCGTCCGATGAAGCGGAGACGATTCGCAGGATCGGAATTTTCCTGAGCACCGGTGCGGACGGCCCCGTTCGATCGGCCGCTTCGATACGCACGGTCCTTCGATCCACCTCAATCTGCCGGGTAATCACGAGAGCTCGCAAAACGTCGCGGCGGTGAAGTTGCCCGACCAGTCGTCCGCCTTCGAGAACCGCCAGTCGCTGGTGGCAACTGCTGCGGAATAATCCCGCGACCTCGTCCAGCAGCATGTCCGGGGTGAGGGTGATCACCGAGCAGCTGACGATCGGGCCGATCGGCCGGTCCATGTCGCTATTGAGAAGCCGGGATTTCAGCAGGTCGTAATCGGAAACCGTGCCGATCAGACGGCCGTCCTCGTCGCAGACGCAGACCGCATCCAGGGCTTTTTCGAGCACCATCCGTGTCGCGTCTTCGAGGGTCGTCGAATCGGAGACGGTCACAGGGCGGGTCGACATCAGGTCGCGAACCGAGATCTGCATGAGTGCATTCCGTATCTGCCGTGTGCCGAAAGTGAACGGCTTCACCTTATGTTGGCTTTCGGCAACGTGTCGGGACGACGATTCGTCGAGCCACGGTCCGTTGGGAAAACGCCCACCTCGCGACCGAACGTAACGATTTCGCTGGTTCTAAGGCTCAAGTGGTCTTCGCTGGAGAGGTCTCGATTGCACGTCGTCGTCGATAGAGCAGTCCGGCAATTCCGAGACCAGCCAGAACAATGCCCGTTGGTTCCGGAACAACAGGAGGAGGTGTGCCGCCAACGGTATTGACGAACCCTTCACTGCAGACCGGGCGCGCACTCAGGGTAATTTGCAGGAGACGGGTAGGCTTGCGCTCATTCGAGTTTTGAATCATGATTTCTGCTTCGAGTTCAGTTCACTTCTCCGCAGGGATGCCATGATTGAAGTCAGCACGACAGAATGGGAATCACTCCGGACGGCCTGTGAGTCACTTGACGATCCTCGCACTCCGATCAACATTTTTCACCCCGTGGAGAATATTGTTGCCATCTCGCTGGCGGCCATTATCGCCGGTGCAGAAGGTCCGAAATCAATGGCCCGTTGGGCGAAGAATAAGAGCGACTGGCTGTCCACATGGCTCGATCTTCCCGACGGGAAAACGCCCAGCCGGGATTGTATTCGCACCTTCTTTACCAGAGTGGATCCCACCGCGTTTCAGGCGTGCTTCTTCGCCTGGCTGGACGGCCTTGCCGGAGATTCCAAACAGAGCAACGGACTCCGGATTGTGGCCATTGATGGTAAGTCATTGCGTCATTCGTTCGACACCCGCAA
>JAQBVJ010000183.1 GCA_027623235.1 Planctomycetota bacterium | reverse complement strand
GTCGCACCAGCCCCATCGTCCAAGTCAAACCCTCCTCACTCCCCTCTGAGCCCCAAACTCCGCGAGGAGGCAGACCGTCCGGGAATTGCTGGTCCTTCGCGATCGGCGTTGTTGACCGGGCGGCAACCGCTCCGCAGCAAGGGCTGGAGCATGCCCGCGTCAGAGATCACCTTCGCCGAGCTGATTCGTGAATCGGGATACCAGACCGCCTGCATCGGCAAGTGGGACGTTTCAAACCGCAAACCGATCCTGGAACGAATGCCGAATGCCCAGGGCTTCGACTACTACTTCGGGCCACTGGGAGCCAACGACGGTGGCAACGTTCAATTTCACGAGAACAACCAGGAGGCCGGCTCAACAAATGACATGGGCGAACTGACGACGCTCTACACCAGCAAAGCGATCAGCTACCTCAAAGAGAAACGCGATCCTGACAAGCCGTTCGTGCTCTACGTGGCTCACACGATGATGCACACGATCATCAACGCCTCGGAACGTTTTCGAGGCAAGTCCGATGGCGGGTTGTACGGCGATGTAGTCGAAGAGTTCGACTTCGAAACGGGCCGACTGCTCGACACTCTGGATGAACTGGGGCTGAGCACGAACACGCTGGTGATTTACACCAGCGATAATGGCCCGTGGAATCAGGACAAGTACACGAAGAAGAAAAAGGGCCATCCGAAAGGTTCCATCTTCTGGGGCGAGGCCGGACCGCTGCGTAACGGCAAAGGGTCCTGCTACGAGGGTGGCTATCGACTTCCCTGCATCGTTCGCTGGCCGGGCAAAGTGCCGGCTGGCCGAGTCACCGATGCCATCTTCGCAACCATCGACTTCCTGCCGACCTTCGCGAATCTGGCCGGTTTCCAGGTGCCGGACGACCGCCGCATTGACGGCATCGATCAGAGCGATCTGCTGTTCGCGAAGCGTGACACCGGTCGAGAGGATTTCTACTTCCACGATGCCGGAGTCCGACAGGGAAAGTGGAAGTACCTGAAGGCGAACGCCCACTTCTTTGGCTTCGCGGTTGAAGACGACCGGAAGAAAGTCGAAGAACTCTACGACCTCGAAGCGGACCTCGGCGAGCAGACCAATCTGGCAGCGAAGTGTCCCGAAAAAGTCGCCGAACTGAGAGAGCTGATGCGGAAAATCGAAGGCAGCGACGAACCCCCTCCGCTGAACGTGAGATAAACGCCACGCCCTCACGGCAATGCTCTCAGCGCGACACGGTTTCGTCCGTGTCGCGACCGTATTGATGCCCGCCCTGGACCAGGCGGCGGGTCATGAGCACCTCGCCCACCAGGATCGCGAGAAACACGAACAGCAGCAGTTGCCAGATCTCGACGCGGGCTGAGTCGCTTTTGATCGCCGAAAACAACTCGGCCGGTTCGTTGATTCGCCGCAGCCGTTCTTCACCGGTGAGCTCGCCCCATCTTTCATCGGCGAGTGGCTCCAGATCGGATTCGCTTCGGTCGAAATTCACGACGAAGACCTCGCCTTGAGGCACGGCCCCGGCCAACTTGCCGCCCGGATTGGCCCGTCGAAATTCGTAGACGCCTGGCAGCCAGGTCCCGTCAAACCGAATGGCCGGGTTGAGCTCGTCTCCCGCTTTGACCGAAGTCGATTCGTGTCCTTCCGGATCGACGACGGTCCAGTTGGTCTCGGCGTCGCCGGGTTGAATCGACAACACGAGCGGCGTTCCCGTCTCGACGTTTCGCGACGAATTGGCCGAGGCCAGTCGAAACACAAACTCGTGAAGAAACGCGACGTAGTCCGGCTTCGTCGGCAGCGTGTTCCAGTCGGCGTCGATCGTCGAGGTCAGCAGCCCGACATCGCCGCGACCGAACCGCCGGGACACGATGAGCGGATCGCCATTCGTCAGCCGGGCCGCGACGGCAGCCGATTCACGAGACACCGAGCCGGTCTCGTCGCCCGCTTTCTTGATCGGCGCAGCGCCGGCTTCGGCCGCCGAAGCCGGCGTCACCTTGAACCAGTCCGAAAATCGCGCGTCGAGAAAGCCGTCGTCCGAGCCCGCTTGAAACCCGCTGATCCACGGCAGCGTCAGACTCTCGCCGAGAATCGTGACCGCTTTGGTGTCCTCCTCGTCGAGGTCCGGCGCTTTTTCATGGGACTCCAGCAGACCCGGCAGCAACCCGGCTCCGTCTGCAAACAGTTTCGCGTTGAACCAGTCGCGGTCCGTTTGATCGCCGAGTGCGATGGCGAGCCCTCCCCCCTGATCGACAAAGCTCTGCAGCATCGTCACCTGAGCATCGGTCAGCCGCGCCGCGTTGGCGAGCAGTGCGACCCGCACCGGAGTCAGGTCCGCCATCTGGAGAGCCGACAACGGGATGGTCCGAGCCTGAATCCACGGCGCCTCGTTGCCGGGCGGCGACAGAGCGAAGCTGGCAAAGAACATTTCCGACCGCGTCGGATCGGCGTTCGGATTTCCATCGATGAGCAACGCCGGCAGGGCATCGGCAATCAAAATCGCAGCGTCAGCCCGATCGTCGGCTGGCAGACTGTCTTCCTCAATGCGGACGCTGATCCGGTGCGAACCGGGCGTCTGAAATCGATGCTCAAATTCCGCCGTTGCCTGCCCGTTCGGTTCGACCTGAACGGTGACGCTGCGATCGGCGAGTCGCTGGCCGTCGACTTCCAGGAACACGCGACGTTTCGAACCGGCCTTCGCTCCCGTGTTGCGGATCGTCGTGCGAAAGCGGATCGGAAAGTCGACGACCGTCAGCTCGCGCGACAGTTCCAGCCGATCGACGCTGTAATTGATTCGGCGAGCCTGCTGCCTCTGCGTGCCGACCACCCACACGTCGGCCGGGATCCGTGCCTGCCCGCGAAGCTCCTTCATCTGCAGCCAGAACCGGTCGTCGATGTCCGACCATGGCAGCGACTGCGAGTCCGTGACGACCACGACCTGCCGCGACAGATTGCTGCCCGTGTTAAGCAATTGCAGCCCCTTCAGGATTGCTTCGTTGAGGTGCGATGAGCCGCTCGGCGCTGGCAGGTCCTGCAATGTCTGCCGAATCGCTTCGAAGTTGCGGGTGAGTGTCGGCTCCGGAGCGGTCACCTGGTCGCGCGCATCCAGCAGCGCGACCGTGTCGCCCGGCTCGCAGTCATCGAGAAACCGATTGATCCATCGCACCGCGGCGGCGTGAGGTGTCGTCGCCTGGCCTCGCCAGTCTGTGCTGTAAGAACTGTCGAGGATGATGACGATGTCGCTCGTCGGTCGGCTGGCCAGCGAAGAAACCATCGACCCGGACAGCCACGGCCGAGCCAGTGCGATCGCCAGCAGGGCAAGCAGCGCCATTCGAAGCAGCATCAGCATCAATTCTTCGAGCTGCACTCGCCGCTTCGCGTTGCGGCCGAGCTCCAGAAACTGCATCGCTCCCCACTGAACGATGTCGTACTTCTTCCGGCTGAGAAGATGCACGAGCAGCGGCAGTGCGATCCCGGCCAGCCCGGCAAGCATCCAGGGATTGAAAAAAGCGAAGGACATTCGGAGTTCATCGAGGTGACGCGGGTGCCCCACTCTCGATGGACCAGAGAGCGGATTTCATGCTACAGCCTACCGACATTCCAACGCCGCGTCATAACGGCTGCGGCTCGCTCACCTCCGCAGCCCGCGGACTCCTGTCCGGGCTAACATCCTGCTGGATACCCTGGACCAGAAACCGAAGCATCGCGCCCGGCCCTTCGCGCGCGACGCGAATGACGGTGCGTCAGGCAATGTGCTCCCACGTTCCAATTATCTGCGTGCATCTGCGGCGAACCCAGCTCGCCCCGAATCTGCAGCACGTCGGCGATCTTCCCCTGCGTGTGACCATGATTCCTCGCTGGCTGTGCGAATTCGTCACGGCTTTCGCGGTGAGTGTGCGGATCGGCGCGGTCAATCGGAGCCACACTGCTGTCATTCGACAGAAGTGCAATCTCCAGAAGGTGGCACGTCACTTGCTTTAAGCGTTTCCGACAGACCTTCAGCCGACGGAAACTCAACCATGACTCTGAATGTGAAGCGTATTCTCGCCGCTGTGGACTTCAGCGAAACCTCTGACAAGGCATTCGACTATGCCCTGTCCTTTGCTCGTGTCTTTGAGGCGGAGGTCGTTGCGCTGTACGTGCTGGATGATCCATTCCTTTACGCCTCCTACACGGATCAGTCTTTCCGAGACCCGCTTGAACGCTCCGTTCAGACACAGCTGGACTCGCTGGTGAACCGTCACGGTTCGGAGGGAGTCACCGTCAAGCCAGCAAAGATCCCTGGCACGCCGTTCTACGAGATCATTCAGTACGCGGAGCGAGAACACTGCGACCTGATCGTTCTGGGGAGCCACGGACACGGGCCAATGAAGCATATGCTGCTGGGCAGTGTCGCCGAGAAAGTTGTCCGCAAGGCGAAGTGCCCGGTTCTTGTCGTGAGGCCGGATCAGCATCAGTTCGTCCGGCCGTGATTTGAGGCAGTTTCAGCGGTCCCCAGGACCAGATTCATCCAGGAAAAGGAGGATTCAGATGGCCCCCAACGTCACCTCAACTCCGACAGCGGCCAGCATCATGAGCCGCGGAATCGTCAGTGTGGACGAGTCCAATTCGCTGCAGGATGCCATGCAGATCATGACTGAGCACCACGTGAGTGGCGTGCCCGTCATCGACGAAGGCCGACGCTGCATCGGAGTGATTTCCACTTCGGACATCGTGTCGTTCGTCGAGGCCGATCAGGAAGCGCTGGAAGGCACGATTCAGCGAACGGAAAACTGGTTCAACCCGGAAACCCAGAAGTGGGAGGAATCGATTTTCTCCCATGACATGCTCGGCGAGTACGACCTTGTCCGGGTTTCCGAGGCCATGACGAGTAACCCGCTGACCGTGACACCGGAAACTCCGGTCACCGTCGTCGCACGCAGAATGGTCGACCATGGCATTCACCGGGTATTTGTTGTGGATGCTCAGCAGCGACTGCAGGGCGTCATCTCGGCATTCGACTTTGTGGAATTCGTAGCCGAAGGCTGAGTCTCGTCGATCACCCAAGGCGACGCCTGACACCTCGACGAGGCCTCGCACTCAGCTTAGGGACTGGCCGGAAATAAGACCGGCATTAGCCGCTGAGCGTTAGCTCACGGTTCACGGAAAACCGGACGCTAACGCGTGCCGGCTGATTCCATTGCCGGTTTAATTTTCTGCCGGTTTAATTTTCGGGCCCTTAGCCGAAACACGTTATCCAGAATTCAGGGCTGGATAGGATCATCGGCCTCTGCAATGAGCACTCTCCGAACCCAACGGTGGCAGTCGATACAGCTGAGCGTCACGTCGAACCAGTTCAAAGCGGCTCGGTCAATCGAGTTGCCCTTTGCGGAAGTGATCAGCTTGTCGACGTTTCGACGAAAGTCCTCGCTGTGATGCCGGTACATCATGTCGTTGGAGATTCGCCACTTTTCCGCCTGGCTCATCTCACGCATTTTCTCCGCACCCTTGATGATTTTCTTCTCGTCTTCCAGCAGAAGCCCTTCGAGAATCTCCGTCGAGGCGTCGAGTTTCGCGTGCATGAACTCTGCCAGGGCGGTCTTGTCCTTTTCTTCCTTGTCTGCTTTCTCCTTTGCGGCCGCTTTGGGTTTGTCCTTCTCATTTTCGACGGGCGAAGCCTCGGCCGACGGCGGCCCGCTTCTTGCGGCGAGGATGCTCAAGGCGATCAAGAAGGCAATCGGGATCACCACAAGCACGACTTTCTTTCTGGTCTGTCTCATTTCGGTCTCCTGTCTGGGTATGGTACCTGGCGAATTGTGGGGTCAACTTCCGATCGAGCTTGCTGGATCGTCTCTGACACTCGTCATGGCATGACGAATTCGTGCTCCTGATCCCGCACGGTGAGCACCGGGCACGGCGCCTTGCGGACGACTTTTTCGGCAACGCTTCCCAGCAGCAGGTGAGCGATCGCGCCCCTGCCGTGAGTTCCCATCACGATCAGATCCGTTTCTGCTGTCTTTGCGTAGCGGATCACCTCAACGAATGGGTGGCCATCAACGCATTTGCGGACGACTTTGACTCCAACGGCGTCGACAGGGAGCTCCTGCAAATGCTTATCCGCAGCCGCCTGCATCGCGACGATCGCGTCCGGGTTGAACCAGGCTCCACCCTCACCGTAGAGAATCGGCGTCTGCTCAACGCAATGCAGCAGGTGAAGTTCCGCATGGAATTTCGATGCCAGCTCTGCACCGTACCTGACAGCCGCTGCGCTGTGCTCGCTGAAATCCGTTGGTACCAGGATCTTGTTCAGCTTGATCATGGTTCGCTCCGTTTATCGGTTTCGAAGGTGGTTCAATCAGCTCAGTGGTGAACTGACTTAGAGACGAACCCTGAACAGGCAAGCGGAGTGCCAATTCATCCGTGTTCCGAAAAAACATGCCAGAGCTTCTGCCACAGGTCTCAACATCAAGATGAGCCCTCGTTGCCGGGTCGTCCTGTGTGCGAACCGGCACATTCTCACCCGCACCTGTGCTGTGTTGTCACGTGCAGGTTTGTGGGACGCCTGCACATTGCGGATTCAAGCGTCTTTGACTGCTGGCACACCGCTTGCAATCTCAGGTCTCACAAAGTCGACTCTCTGAAATGAGCACGATAAGAAAGGTGCCGTCATGTCCTGGTTGCCAAGGAAGAAAGTGCTGGTACCGATCGATTTCTCTGAATCCTCGGTCGATGCGATTCAGGCGGCTCGAGAGCTGGTCGAGACGGATGCCGAACTGACGGTGCTCCATGTCCTTGAGCCGCTTGAGTACACGGCACCAGCTTCACTGTTCGGAGATTTTTCTCCGGAAGCGCGAACGAGCCGAGCGACGAAGTTCCTCGATGAGTTTCTGCAACGGCATGAGCTGGCAGGACTCCATTGTGTGATCGTGATCGGCAACCCAGGACTGATGATCACAGAGTTTGCCAGCGAAAACGGCGTGGAATTGATCGTGCTGCCGTCACATGGCCACAGCGGTTTGAAGCGGATTCTGCTGGGCTCGGTCGCCGAAAGAGTGCTCCGCCATGCCGAATGCCCTGTGCTCGTCCTGCGTCGGACGGACCGCGACGAGTGATCATGACGCTCTTCCGTGTCGACAAATCCCCCTGGTCGATGATCACGTACGAGCCTCGACTTGACGCTGGCTTGTTTTGTTTCACTCAGTAGCCGATGGCTTCTTTCCTTCCAGCCATTGGTGTTCGGGTCGGCTGAGGATGGCATTGATCGCAGCCTCGACAGCCGCCGCTTCGTTTTCTTTTCCATCCTTCCTCGCGTGCTCGGCGATCTCGCGTGCCTGCGGGATGAGTTCCTTGTAGAACCGCTCGGCGACTTCGAACATGCCGTGCCAATGAGCGTAGTCAGGTGCCATCATGGCCGCGCCATGGCGAGCCCGTCGTCCTTCGTGGTGCCAGAGGTAAAACCAGGTCCACTCGATCTCCTCATCGAACTGCGTTTCCGTGATCAGCTTTTGAGTTCGCAGTTCCTTCATGATCGACTCACCCGGCTTGGCAAACTTTTCGTTGTAGAGCACGACGAAATCGTCGTACTGCTTGTAGAACGAGTTCACGTAGTTCGGCGTGTGGCAGTGATGGCAGACCTGCTTCATGTTGGTCCGTTTCTCTTCGGCCGAGAACGTGACGAGCGAACGCCGTTTGACCGGGTCCGTTTCGGTGACGAGTTCTCCGTTCTTGTCCGTGTCGAGCACCTTGCTGACGGGCGGCCGGTTCGTCCACGAGATTCGCTTGCCGGGATCGTGTGTCACACCGCCGCCTTTCGAGTGCGCGGACATGTGACACGTCGCACACGTCGGCGCCTGGGAGTAATCCTCACCCAGCACCCAGTCTTTCGCGTCCAGGTTCATGTGCTCCTTGAGGTCCTGGAAGGCGACGCCGTGTTTGGACTCCTCATAGATTTCCTTCTGCGGATGGTCGGGTCCCAGGTGGCACTTGCCACAGTTCTCCGGCTGCCGGGCGCGTCTCGGCGAGAAGTCGTGCCGGCTGTGGCAGGCTGAGCAGGATCCCAGGGAACCATCGAGATTCATCCGGCCGATGCCGGTGTTAGGCCACGTTCCCGGGTGAAGCTTCGGCTTGCCATCATCGCCTTTCACAATCTGATCGAGGACGGCGAGGTTCGTCGGCTGACCATCAGGCCCCGGCTTCAGGTCATCGACCGTGATCGCGCTGCCGTCTCTGCCGACCAGCGCGACCTTACTGCCGTGACACTGCTGGCAGCCGACGAACGCACTCGCCATTCCGTTGACTTCTGTGATGTCCGGCCGACCCGGAGTTGGCGAGTGCGGATTGAAGGGAACTCGCGACCCCTCGACGGTTTCGGCGAGAAAGTTATCCAGCGAAGCCAGAATGTTTCCGGCCTTTGCATGATGACTGTGTCCAAACTCCGTGGCCTCTTTCTCATGACAGCGGCCGCAGTCCCTCGGAGTGACAATTGTCGCGATTGTCTCTCCGTAATGGACGAACGCGTCGACGTCTTTCTTGTCGGCTTTGTGGCACTCGACGCAGCCCACGCCTTTTACGGCATGGGTGCTGCCCTTCCAGTGATCGATGATTCCCGGCGACAGTTTGCCGTGGCACTCGACACAGGTCTTTGAAGATTTCGGCACCGCCACATGAGCAGAAGTCAGCCCGACTTCCTCGCGTTTTCTCGCGACTTCCATCGCCTGCACGAGGATCAGCGAAGCCAGGAAAACCATGCCAAGAAAGCCAATGATGTAGCGCTTTGTTTCCAGTTTCATCGTCGTCTCCGTGCCGCAGATTGCGACAACTCAGTCAGGGAAATTCTCAGTAAAGTGATTTCATCAACTCGATGCCCGGCTCAAGAACTTCGCACCAGGCGGTTTCGACCATCTCAGTTGATTGCGGGTCATGCTCGCGGACACACTCAACGATCGTGCTGACCCAGGATTCATAGAGCTTCGGATCGATTCGACACAGCATCGCTCGAAGCTGGGTCGGACAACGGCCTGCGACACAAGGCACAACAGCCGCTCCAATCGCGCCGTCAGTGCCACTTCCTGGGTGGAAACGGACTCTCCCTCAAAACTTGAAACGGTCATGTCAGTCTCCACGAATTCTGTCTGCCAGCAGATCCAGTGAGTCTTCTCGTTCAATGTTCAACGACGGCCTCCCACACGGTGAGGCCGACCAGCAGGAAAACGCCAACGATGCCGATCCAGACACTGGCTTCGGCGTATCGCGTCTTCTTCCGAATCCAGCCGTCGATGAACGGCCAGACGAACATCAGGAAGACAATGAACCCGGAACTGAGGACGGCAAACGTTCCGGAGAACAGCTTCAGCCAGCGGAATGAGACGTAGAACCACCACTCGGGTTTGATCACTTCCGGCGTCGTCAACGGGTCCGCTTTCGGCCCGAGGTCCACCGGCAGACACGTGGCCAGGACGCTGAGCAGAATCATCAGGACAAGTCCGACAATCAGCTCGGTGTAGAGATGGTCGGGGAAGAAGTTAAACGTCTTCGACTCGTCGTCCGGCTCATCCTCAAATCGCATTTCAGAGATGCCCTGCAGACGCAGAATACCGATATGGATGACGAGAAGCCCGATCATGACGGCCGGCAGGACAGCCGCATGCAGGATGTAAAATCGAGGCAGCGTCTGCTCGTTGTAAGTATCTCCGGCGAGTAACAGCCGCTTTGCGTAGACTCCGAAATACGGCACCGTGTCACAGATATTCGCCGCGACAGTCGCTCCCCAGTAGCTGAGCTGCTCGAACACCAGGCTGTAGCCGGTAAAGCCGATCGTCAATGTGCACAGCAGCAGGCACATGCCGACCATCCAGTTCAGCTCACGCGGTTTCCGGTAGGCTCCGGTGAAGTAAATCCGCATCTGATGCAGGATCACGGCAGCAATCATCAGCGTCGCCGCCCATTTGTGGACACTGCGAATGTACCAGCCGTAGGAGACCTGATGAGTGATCGTGTGAATGGACTCGTAAGCCGTTTGCGAGCCTGGTTGATAATAAAGTGCGAGAAGAATTCCGGTCACGATCTGCACGACGAACAGGT
>JAQBVJ010000048.1 GCA_027623235.1 Planctomycetota bacterium | reverse complement strand
GTTGATTGGAGTTTCAACACCGTTCAGAATTGAATCCGGCGAGGGACGCCGACGGTGTCTTGCCCGGAACGGGCAAACGATCTTGAGAGATGGTAGGTTTCGGTATTTATCGGCAGACGTTTAGTTTCGTCAATGGCGTATTTCCCAGAACACTCATTTCTGAACAGTAACCATGGGAAACACCGGCGAAATGCAACAGCCTGAAATTGGCGGATCCCGAGCGACAGGATGGTGCCGAAGGAGCACGTTCGAGACGGTGCGGGAAGGTGACTAGACATCATCCATATAGATATGCCGGTATCGAATCTTGAGCAGAGCGTCACAGCGGAAGGGGTATTCCGCCGATGATCCGACTGAAGTAACCTGCTTCCAACGTGCCATTACTCGCGCCGCTGCGAGTAATGTGCCCGCAGCAAGAACCGATAGATTGATCCCGACCAATGAGCCGAAATTCCGCTGTTCCGCTCGATGATGTGGTCGCTGTTTTCGAACGGTTGTTTACCGATCGTGGCGAACATGCCGACCGGGCGGCGATCCGCAGAGCGATGCAGGAAGTCACCGTCACCTGGCCAGGTGAGCTGAACAGCCTGTGGTGGCGGTGGATTGCCGAAGCCGGTCGTAACCTGGGGTTGAAGTGCCGGATTGCCGACTGCCGTGTTGACGAGTTGGTTTCGTTGGCGCGGGATGGTGTTCGGTGGATGCTTTATCGAGCGGACACGCAGACATGGCTGGGTGTGACCGGCCAGCGTGGTCGCCGGATTCGAGTGGCTGGCATCGGCGCTGACGGGCAGTCACAAAACTTGTCCCACCGACAGCTCAGACAATTGCTCAGTCGGTCGGGCAGTGACGGACCGTTACGATGTGTCATTCTGCAGAGCGCGATGAGCTACGGGTCGCTGGGATCGGATCCGCACGCGGAGTTTCCGCCGGTGAAACGGCTCTGGAAGCTGATCGTTTCGGAACGCCGCGACACCACAGTGCTGATTATTTACGCTCTGGTCGCCGGCCTGTTGACGCTGGCCACTCCGGTCGCTGTCGAGTCACTGGTCAATACGGTTGCGTTTGGTCGCCTGCTTCAGCCGATTGTCGTACTCGCGCTGGTACTGCTGGCGTTCCTGACGTTTCAGGCGGCAATCCGGGGCATGCAGATCTGGGTCGTCGAAATCATTCAACGTCGACTGTTCGCGCGGCTGACTGCGGACCTTGCCTATCGCTTGCCCAGCCTGGATCTGGATAAAGTCGGCAATGGTTACGTGCCGGAACTGGTGAATCGTTTTTTCGACATCGTCACAGTGCAGAAAGTCGTGGCCCTGCTGCTGCTGGACGGCCTTTCGCTCGTGCTGAGTGCGTTGGTGGGAATGCTCGTCCTGGCGTTCTATCACCCGCTGCTGCTGGCTTTCGATGTGGTCCTGATCCTGATGCTGGTGCTGATCATTTTCGTCGCAGGACAGGGGGCGGTGAAAACCAGTATCAAGGAATCGAAGTGCAAGTACCTCACAGCCAGCTGGCTGCAGGAACTGGCACGCTGTCCGCTGGCCTTCAAGTACGACGGGGGTCTGGAGTTTGCACTCGAACGCGCCGATCACCTGACGTTTGACTATCTGGCGGCACGCCGCACTCACTTTCGAGTCGTGATGCGGCAGGTCATTCTTGCGCTGGGCGTCCAGGCGGTTGCGAGCACCGCTCTGCTGGCACTCGGAGGCTGGCTCGTCATTTCCGATCGGCTGACTCTTGGTCAGCTTGTGGCGGCGGAACTGATCGTCACTGCGATCGTGAGTTCGTTTGCCAAACTCGGCAAGCACCTGGAAAGTTACTACGACCTGCTGGCGTCCGTCGACAAGATCGGTCACCTGCTCGACCTGCGGATCGAGCCTCAGGAAGGGCTGCTGCACGGATTCGTCTCCAGACCGGCTGAAGTCGCTGTCATCCACGTTGAATGCGAGTCGGCGGAAGGATTGCACGCGTTGCGGGATGTCAGCCTGTCGATCGCTTCCGGCGAACGCGTTGCACTGACCGGGAAAAGTGGAACAGGCAGGAGCCTCCTGCTGGAACTGTTGTTTGGAATTCGCAATCCAACCGCCGGGCATTTGACGATTGATGGTATCGATCCGCGAGACCTCCGACCGGATATTCTGCGGCGGCGCGTCATTCTGGCCCGAGGGATCGAAGTCTTTCACGGCACGATTGAAGAGAACGTGCACTTGTCTCGACCTGATGTAACAGCCGGGCAGGTTCGCGATGCACTGGAAGCCGTCCAGCTTCTGGACAAGGTTCTCCGCCTTCCTGATGGTCTAAGCACGCTTCTCTCAAGTTCGGGCAGGCCGTTAACGGATACTCAACTGATTCAGTTGAACCTGGCGAGGGCCATTGCGGGACGACCGACTCTCCTGCTCATCGACAGATTTCTCGACGCCCTGCCGGATGATCTGATGGCAGACATCTCTGGGTTTCTATGCCGCCGCGATCAGCCGTGGACCCTGGTGCTGGTCACAGGGCGATCGGTCCTGGCAAACCGATGCGATCGTGCTCTGCAGTTAGACTCGAGCGACACGCAAGGAATCGAGTAATGTCACGAAGGCTCTGATTTGAGCCGATGGTCAGTTCAGGCAACAGTGTCGGCGGCCCCATTCTGGCCGCTGCCACGGGAATTCGGCAGGAACGGAAACAGCGATGACAACAACTCACGAACACGGGAGGAGCCAGTTCACTGACGCGCGTTCGCGATCCATGCTTTTACCGGTCGCGTTTAACGAACTGATCATGCCGTCTCTCGGGCTGGCGCGGTCGTCGCGAATGGCTCGGCGTGTGTCGCGAGTGCTGTTAGCTCTGCTGGTGGTCACGATCGTGCTGGTTCTGTTCGCGCCGTGGCAGCAGTCGGTGTCCGGCAGCGGCGACGTGATGGCGTACGATCCGCTGCAGCGAGAGCAGGAAATTCAGGCACCCATCAAAGGCCGGATTGTTCGCTGGGGAGTGAAACTCGTTGAGAACTCCCATGTCACTGCCGGGCAGTTTATCGCGGAGATTCAGGACCTCGACCCGGACCTGTTCCAGCGTCTGAAAGATCAGGAACTGGCGGGAGAACGCCAGGTGCAGGCCGCGCAGCAGCAGCTCGCGGCTGCGGAACGCAATCAGGCAACGCTGGAAACCATTATCGACACGTATGACCGGCAACTGGCTGCGTACCGCGATGTCCAGGAGCAGGCCATCGCCGTGGCGGATGCGTACGTTGCCGTGGCCCGACAGAAAATCCTGGCCGAGCAGCAGGCGCTCGAAGAGCAGCGCGCGGCGCTCAGTCAGATCACGGCGGATTATCTGCGGCAGAAGAAACTGTTCGAAGAGCAGATTGCGTCGCAGTTGAAGTACCAGGAAGCGGAACGGAAATGGAAAGAGGCTCAAGCCAAGGTCGCGAAAGCCGACGCTTACCTGGAAGCCGCCCGGCAGGACCTTGAAGCCAAACAACGCGATCGTGACGTGAAGACCCAGAAGGCGCAGATCGATATCGAATACGCGACAGTCGCGCTGAGAAAAGGCAGCAGCGATATTTCCAAGGCGGAAAACGAAGTCGCGAAAGTTCGCTCAGATTTGACCAAAGCGGAAAAGGACCTGCTGGACACTCGGGTCAAGGTCGCTCGGCAGCGGAGTCAGAGTGTATACGCGCCGTTTAATGGTTTCCTCGTGCAGATCTCACCGAATCAGGGCGGACGGATCATCAAGGAAGGCGACCCGCTGTGCGTCATTGTGCCGGACACGGAAGACCGCGCCGTACAAATCTGGCTGAGGGGCAACGACGCTCCGTTGGTCGAGCCAGGCCGGCATGTGCGGTTGCAGTTTGAAGGCTGGCCCGCCGTGCAGTTTTCCGGATGGCCGTCCATTGCGGTGGGAACGTTCGGCGGGGAAGTGATTTCCGTAGACGCTTCGAGTGACGAAAAAGGCCGCTTTCGCGTTCTGGTTCTCCCGGACGAGACCGAATTCAACTGGCCGACGGCTCGTTTTCTGAAGCAGGGAGTTCGAACCAACGGATGGGTTCTGCTGGAGCAGGTTCCGCTCTGGTTCGAAGTCTGGCGACGGCTCAATGCTTTCCCGCCCACAGTGAAAATGGATGAAGCGACCCGCCGTCAGTCAGGCAAAACTTCAGGCCAGAAATCGAAATAGACCGTTGCCACGCGCGGGAGTGGATGGCGGTAAGTCGCATCCAGGTGCGGGCGTCTGGCACGTCAGCCTTGCCCGTGTTCCTTCGAAAGTCCGGGTTCGACTGCCCGGATTCGCCCTGAAAAGTTGGCGCGACGTTACCGGTTATGCCGATTGTAGAGACACGGTGGAGTTTTCCATGAGTGGCTCGCGGTCTGCGCGGCTGACGGTGAGACGGGGGCGATGTGAAACGCCGGGGTGTCCTGCTGCTGGTTCTGGGGCTGCTGACGACAGGATGTACCCTGCCGTCCGGCTCGAAAACCGCGCAGGCACGCAGGGTTTCTGAAGAGACATCCACGCCGGCGGTTGCAGCCGATAGCTACCAGGGCAATCTCGCCGCTGTTCCAGTCGCGGAGCCGGTTGCAGTCGTGTCGTTGCCAACGGTCCCCGCGCCGGAGCCGGCGGCCGCAATGCCTGCTGGTTCGGAGAGTCCAGGCCCGCAAGAGGCTGGTCGGATCGGTCCTACCAGCGGCGGCTGGCGAGCGACGAATTCACCAGTCGGCCGTCGCCCGAGCCCTGCGACGATGGAATCAGGCGCGATCCAGTTGGCATCAGCTAGTCAGTCCGACAACGAGAGTCGCGAGAGCCTGCCGGACCACACGACGTCCACAGGCAACGCCCCACCATTGAATCTCGCAGCAGTCATCGCGTCCGTGTATCGATCGTATCCCCTGCTGGAAGCGGCACGATCCGGTCAGGACATCGCGGCGGGAGATCACCTGGTGGCTCACGGAGCATTCGACACGAAACTCAAAGGTGCCAGCGAGAATGGAGCCGCCGGCTTCTACCAGACATACCGGCAGAGCGCGGGTTTTGAGCAACCCACCATGTGGGGCGGCTCGGTCTTTGGTGGATACCGTATCGGGCGAGGCGATTTTCAACCGTGGTACCTCGAACGCCAAACTGATGATGGCGGTGAGTTCAAAGCCGGCGTGATTGTTCCGCTGCTGCGCGACGTCGGCATCGATGCGCGACGGGCTGAGCTCTGGAAGACGTCGCTGGGACGCGAAGTTGCCGCCACAGACGTCCGGCTGCAGACGATCGATTTCGTCCGGGCCGCCAGCTACTCGTACTGGGAATGGGTTGCTGCGGGACGACGAGTCGCGATTGCGGAATCGCTGTTGAAACTGGCTCAGGACCGCAACTCCGGTATCCGCCGAAAAGTCGAAGAGGGGGACACGGATCCGCCGGTGCTGCAGGACAACCAGCGGCTGATCGTGTCGCGCGAGGCGAAGCTGATCGATGAACAACGAAAGCTTCGTGAGACCGCAGTTAAACTGTCGCTCTTTTATCGGGACGCAGCCGGTGAGCCGATGGTTGTCGGTGCCGACCCGCTGCCGACATTTCCCGACATCCCGGCTGTTACGGATGAGATCGAGGCTTCCGATATTCAGACGGCGTTGTCGAGTCGTCCGGAACTTCCCGTGCTGGATTTGATCCGTCAGCAGCTTGAAATCGACTTCGAGCAGGCCGACAACCTGCGCCGCCCCGATCTGCGAGTGGCCGTGGTCGGCGCGAAGGATGTCGGCGAGATCGCCTCAAAGAAAGGCGACAAGCGACCGCTGGAACTGGAAGGTTCGCTGTATCTGGAAGTTCCGCTGCAGCGGCGTAAGGCGCTGGGCAAGCTCGCCGCGACGGAAGGCAAGCTCTCGCAGGTGGCCGCCAAACGGCGCATGTCCGCCGACAAGATCGTCGGAGAGGTGCGGATCGCTCATGCCCGGCTGCAGGCCGCGCGGCAGAAGATCAATCGAGTTCGCGAATCACTGACTCTTGCCGAGCGAATGGAAGCGATTGAACGTCGTCGTTTCGGACTGGGTGAAAGCGACCTGCTGGCCGTCAATCTGCGGGAACAGCAGACGGCGGAGGCTCGAGTGGCGGAAGTCGAATCGCTGCTCGAATACTTCGCCGGAACTGCCGACCGCGCCGCGGCCACCGGCAGAGATCAGTCCTCGCTGACGGAACAGGAAGACGTCCGGCAACTTGAAGAGTGACGCCGAACGTCGGGTGATCACCGGAAATGTGACGCTCAACTTCTGCCGGCGCGGATCGAGTCGACGTCCCGTAAGAAAGGCGTCAACATGAAGGTTGAAGCGTCATGCAGACGAAATACCCCGAGCCACTTTGGTATAAAACTTGCGGCCAGCATCGAATCAATTGGCTTCGCGTCAACCTGACAGACCGAACACAAAAGGAAACGATATGACTGGGATAAGGTGCTGTGTGCTTGTTTTGACCCTGTGCGTCGTTCAGTCCGCTGTACTTAAGCAGTCGGTTGCTGATCCTGGATTCGAGGATGAATCGACGTTTCGGTTTCACACCTCCGAGCTTGTACCTCGTGAGGCGATCAAAGGCCCGAACTACGAACTTGACCCGGAAACGTCGCTGCACGACGGGCGGTTTGTCTTCCGCATCCGGACGACGTGGGGAGTCCTTGTGGCTCACGGCAAACCAATGCTCGTTCTACGGCTGCGCGAGATGGACACGATCGAGCGAGCTCGAAAGATGAATCGCGAACCGCAGCTCATCGGAAGCTTTCTCAACACGCTTGTCGATTCACGCAAAGGGGCGGAGTTGTTGCTGACCGACCCGGTGGGATCCGTCCTGCGCGTTCCGGCGGGAATCGGAAAAGGGCTGAACGAACTGCTCAGCCCGGCTAATCGCAAGTCTGGTGGCGAGGTGCGGCGCCGGGTTGCCGCACAACTCGATTGCGATCCCGAAACCACCAATCCCATTCTGTCCGCACTGCTGGACTGGATCGCCGTGCGTCAGGGAGTTGGCGGAGTCGCCGGCAAAGTGGGACTGCATCTGGTGCTGCCGGGACTGGCTTTGATTCCGACCACGGCTCAGTTCAAGGAGCAGCTGGCTGATGAGTCTCCCGCCGAGCTCAATATCCGTATCGAACGCGAGCTGGTCGAACTGGGTTTTGATCCGAAACTCTGCCAGAAGTTCGTCCGTGAATCCGGACTGACGACACTCCAGCGAATGATGGTGGTGGAACAGTTGAAGTCGTTGCGTGGGGTTTCTGGTCACAACCTGCTTCTGCGCCGCGGCGTGACAATCGAGAAGACCGCTGACGCCATGAATTTCCTGCACGAGCTGCTGCTCCTGAACCAGATCCATACGCGTCAGCAAGTCGTCGATGTCATTGACCTCAAGTATCCACTCGTCACAGTGGAAAACGGCCAGCAGCTCGTGGTCTGCACTGCCGGATATCTGGTCGACGATCAGCCGCTGCACAAATTCACGACCAGTTGCCGGGCTGTCCTCAAGCAGCCTGCGGCCGATCTGCACGGCAGCGTCAGACTCAGCGACAAGGCCCGGGCGACCCTGGACGGAATCGGGGTGCGGCGATTGCCGACTCCAGAGTCAAACTGAACCTCGAGTCGCCCTCACCATCGCTCCGGCCAGTTCGCCGACCTGAGCGAGGATCGCGTCCGTTCCTGCCGCGGAATTCTCAAGAGCTCGAACGATGGCTGAGCCGACGATCACTCCGTCAGCCGATCCGCGCAGGGCGTCGACCTGATCCGGCTGGCTGATGCCGAAGCCAACCGCCAGCGGCAGATCCGTCTGAGTCCGCAGCCACTTCAGCTGTTCGGTCAGTTCCTCGGGGAGGCTGTCACGGACGCCCGTCGTGCCGGCAACGGAGATGCAGTAAACGAAACCGCTGGCCGACTGCAGAATCTTCACGGCGCGATCCTGCGGCGTCATCGGCGAGATCAGCTGGATGAGGTCCAGACCGCGCGATCGGACGATCTCTCCGACTTCGCCCGCTTCGTCGGCCGGCAGGTCGGGAATGATGAAGCCAGAGAAGCCAGCCGCCTTGGCTCGCTCAACAAACGCCTCGACACCGCGGCGGAAGACGATTCCGTAAGAAACCATTGCGACCAGTGGCGGCAGATCGTCGGTCGGCAGTGAGTCGACGCCGGCAAAGATGTCCTCCACCTTGAGGCCAGCATTGAGGGCTCGCGTGTACGACGCCTGGATGACCGGGCCATCGGCGATCGGGTCGCTGTACGGGAAACCGACTTCGATCAGGTCAACGCCCTGCCGACCGAGTTCCTCGATAAGCTGCTTCGTCGTGTCGACATCGGGATCCCCGGCCGTGATGAACGGCATGAACGCCAGATGACCGGCCTCCTTCAGCGAGGCGAATGTGGCAGCGATGCGGGTCGGAGTTGTCACTGTGTCACCGTTTGAATCAGCACTTAAACGAGATCGGGAAGTTGGCGAGCACTGTGGATCACGGTCAGAACAACAATCTGATCTGACTCCAACCGGTAAATCACTTGATAAGGACATGCCAGTACCTGTCGCAGATCCGATTGGTTGTACTCATCGACCAGGCCACCTGCTTCGGGCAGGTTCGAGGCAGACAGCGCGGCCGCTTCAATTCTCGCGACCATTCGAGAGGCGGGAGTCGCGGGCAATGTAATCGAAAATCGCGGAGACATCCTGGGCCGCCTGTCGACTCCACGCGGTCCTCATTTGTCTGTCACCTCTCGGTATTTTGAAAACACGTCTTCGTGGCTGAGTACATCTCCGGCCTCGGCATCGGTTATGCCCGCTTCGATCTTCTGCCGCACATAAATTCGATACATGACGTCATCCCAGGAGCTTCCTTCCGGAAGTTCGTCGGCGATTTCCCGCAGAGTGTCTTTGACGCTCGACATGTCAAGTTCCTCATCAGTCGTCGAGGCTCTGGCCGAGCAGCCTGGCGACTTCGTAAACGTCTTTGTCGCCTCGACCGGACAGGCAGACCACGATGATGTCTTCCGGCGATCGCTCGCCGGCGGTTTTCAGGACCTGAGCGATCGCGTGTGAACTTTCGATGGCTGGCAGGATTCCTTCCAGGCGGGCCATTTTCTGGAGAGCGGCCAGAGCTTCGTCGTCGCGGATGCTGACGTAGTTCACTCGGCCGGTGTCTTTCCAGTAACTGTGTTCGGGGCCGACGCCGGGGTAATCGAGGCCGGCGGAGATTGAGTGAACGTCCTGCGTCTGTCCGTCTTCGTCCTGCAGCACGTAGCTGTAACTGCCGTGCAGGACGCCCTTGTTTCCGAAAGTCAGTGTGCTGGCGTGGTCTCCCGGATTCGGGCCGCGGCCGCCGGCTTCGACTCCGGTGAGCGAAACGCCCTCGTCGTCGACGAACGGGTGGAACATACCGGCCGAGTTCGAACCACCGCCGACACAGGCAATGACCTCGCTGGGAAGCTTGCCGGTCGCGTCGAGGCACTGAGCCCTCGCTTCGCGGCCGATGACCGACTGAAAATCGCGGACCATCATCGGGAACGGGTGAGGTCCGACGACCGAACCGATGATGTAGTGCGTGTTCGAGACGCTGCCCATCCAGTCGCGCATCGCTTCGTTGATCGCGTCGCGAAGCGTCTTGGAGCCGCTGCTGACTCCGCGAACTTCCGCTCCCATCGTCCGCATGTTGAACACGTTGAGCTTCTGCCGGCGGATATCTTCCTCGCCCATGTAGACGACACAGTCGAGCCCGAAGCGGGCACACGCGACGGCCGTGGCAACGCCGTGCTGACCGGCTCCGGTTTCGGCAATGACCCGCGGCTTGCCCATACGACGAGTCAGCAGAACCTGGCCCATCGTGTTGTTGATCTTGTGGGCACCGGTGTGGTTCAGGTCTTCCCGCTTCAAATAAATCTTCGCCCCGCCGCAGTGTTCGGTCAGCCGCTCGGCAAAGTACAGCGGATTTGGCCGGCCAACGAACGTCGTGAGGAGTGTGTGCAGCTCGGCCTGAAAATCCGGATCGGTCTTCGCTTTTTCGTATTCGGCGGTGAGTTCCTCGAGCGCGTGCATGAGCGTCTCGGGAACGAAGCGGCGTCCGAATTCGCCGAACCGACCGGCTTCGTCGGGAACCTGACTTGTGGCAGGAGTCGTCATGAGTTTTCAAAGTCGTGAGAGGAAACAGCGGCTTGTTTGCGGAGAGCACGTCAGAGCAAAAGGAGCAGGAAAGTGCAAAGTGAAAAATGAGAATTGGGCAGAACGGTGACTCCGTCCTAATGCCTGGTCAATTTGCACTTTGCATTTGTCACTTTTCATTTTGCACTCAGACCACCACAGGTGGCATGGCTCTCTTAATAAACAGGACCGAATTCGTTCTGCCGAGGTCCGGACCGCGATTGTAGACCTGCTCTGTAGCAGTCGCCACTCTGCGATTTTCGCGGCAGAATCGGTGAGAAAGAGCGAAACTCGCATGCCTGCCGAGGGTTGAAACAATCGGCGGCGAATATCGGTATGCTGAGTGTCTCATGGTCAGGCCCCGCCTGACGAAATCGGGACGTGTTGAGGGGTTAAGATATCTCAGGAATCGAAATGGTGAGCTGGTTGACTTCGTCAGGCACAGCCTGACCTACTGAAAAGGCCTTCTGATGAAAGCCAGAATCGCTCCCCTGCTGATCGCGGCCGGTGTGTTCGCGCTTTGCTTCCGGATGATCCAGTCGCCGGAAGCGACCGAGACGCCGCGATCTGTCGAAGACGATCTCCAGACGGCCGTGTCCGAAGTGGATGCCTACCTGGATTTCCGCCGGGAGCAGGAGAACGTCGAGCCCGCGAAGCCCGCGGACGATCTGCTCGTCCTGCGTCGGCTCGCGAGTTCTCTGATGGGCACGGTCCCGTCTCTGGAAGAGATTCGCCAGTTCGAGGCGGACAAAGATCCTGGCCGGCTCGAAAGATGGACGCTGCGGTACCTCAACGATCCCCGCTTCTCGGACTACTTTGCCGAACGACTGGCCCGGTGTTTCGTCGGAGCGGAAAACGGCCCCTTCATCATCTTCCGTCGAGACCGGTTCGTGAACTGGCTCTCGGATCAGATCAGGTCGAACGAGCCGTACGACGGAATTATTCGGCAGGTCGTCGCGACGGATGGCCTGTGGACCAGCGAGCCCGCCTCAAACTTCATCACGATCGCGTCGAGCGAAGGCGACATCGACGAGAACATGCTCGCCACGCGGACGTCGCGAGCGTTCCTTGGCCAGAGCCTCGACTGTGCTCAGTGCCACGACCACAAATTCAACGCGGACATCAAGCGGTCCGATTTCCTCGGCGTCGCGGCTCAATTCGGCACCGTGGACGTCGGCGGCCTGGGCGTTTCCGATTACGCCGGAAAGTTTTTCGAAGTCGACGACTTCAACGACATCGAGGAAATGGCGGAGGGCCTGGGCGAGGATGAGAAGTTGAAGTTCGAGCCGACCGTTCCGTTTCATCCGGAATGGCTTGGGAAAGAAGGCTCACCGCGGCAGAAATTTGCCGAGTGGATTACGCATGAGGAGAACCGCCGCTTTCACCGTGCGATCGCGAATCGAGTCTGGGGTCTCATGTTCGGCCGGCCGTTCATCACGCCGGTCGACGACATGCCGAACCCGAAGGATCGTCCCTACACAGACGTGGCTGCAGACGTCGCGAAGAAGAAGGCGGAAGCGACCAGCCCCGCGGACGACGTTCCGATTTACTGGCATGAGTACCGCGACGTGCTGGATGTTCTTGCCGAAGATTTTCAGTCGCACAACTGCGATCTGCGCCGGCTGGTCAAAGTGATCGCCCGGTCCAAAGCGTTTCGCATGGCCAGCACTCATGCGGAAGACGACGAAATGGCCCTGTTCGATATTGAGGAACACTGGGGCGTCTTCCCGATGACTCGCCTTCGTCCGGAACAGGTCATCGGTTCGATGCTGCAGTCGTCGTACATCCGCACGGTCAATCAGAACTCGCACATGTTTCTGAGGTTCATCCGGTTTACACGCGAGCGTGGCTTTGTCGAGCAGTACGGCGACCTGGGCGATCAGGAACTGACCGAGCGGTCTGGAACAATTCCGCAGGCCCTCCTTCGCATGAACAGCGGCATGACTCGCGAGACGATCGAGTCCGGCATTTTCCAGGCGAGCGGTCGCATCGCGAGCATGTGCGAAACAAACGAAGACGTCGTCGACACGATTTATCTGGTCTGCGTTTCCCGACGACCGCTGCCCGAGGAGAAAGAGCACATCCTGAGTTTGCTCGGCGACGCGAAAGGAAATGCCCGCAAGACGATCGTCGAGGACGTTTACTGGGCGCTGTTTAACTCACCCGAGTTTTCCTGGAACCATTAATCCCGTCCCCTCGCCCCCCTCAACGGGAGAAGGGACGGAAGTTTCCCAAGGCAAATGCCATGACACCTGAAATCACTCGCCGAACGGTCCTCCAGGCGGCTGCCGGATTCGGACTCTCTTTCGCCCTGCCGGCTCTCGAATCGCGAGCCGCAAACCAGCGCGGACCGGAGCGGGAAAAATCGCTGATCGTGCTCTGGATGAACGGAGGACCCAGCCAGCTTGAGACCTGGGATCCTCACGCCGGCTCGAAAACCGGTGGCCAGGCGACGGCCATCAAAACGAACCTGCCCGGTCTGGAAATCTCCAGCATGTATCCGCAGGTCGCCGAGCAGATTGGCGAGCTGAACGTAATCCGTTCGCTGGTTTCGGATGAGGGCGACCACGAACGCGGAACCTACTTCGTGAAGACCGGTTACCGCCCGTTGCCGACGGTCATTCACCCCTCGATGAGTGCCATCGTCACGTGCGAAAAACCTGTCGACCCGAAAGAGGTTCAGATTCCCGCCCACGTGTCGCTCGGCGGCGGCCAGTTCCCGGCGAGAGGCGGTTCGCTGGGTTCGCAGTATGACGCGTTTCGCGTTTACGACCCCGGACAGGAACTGACCAACTCCAGGTCGCCCGTTCAAGATGAGCGACAGGAACGACGGCTCGCGACTCTCGAAGTGGTCTCGAAGGCGTTCGCCAAAGGCCGTCGCGTTCAGACCGACCGGACTGGCCATCAACTGACCGTTGAGCGGGCCCTGGCGATGATGAGTTCCGAACAACTGAAAGCGTTCAAACTCGATGGCGAGTCGGGTCATCTCAAAGCCGCCTACGGCGACTCAAGCTTCGGGCGAGGCTGCCTGGTCGCGCGACGACTGATCGAGAACGGAGTCCGGGCTGTCGAGGTTTCGCTCAACGGCTGGGACACGCACATCTCCAATCACGAGGGCTGTCAGACTCAGGCCCGCAGTCTCGACGGAGCCTTCGCGACACTCATCAGTGACCTGAAGCAGCGAGACCTGCTGGACTCAACCATCGTTTTGTGCATCGGCGAATTCGGCCGCACTCCCGAAGTGAACAACGCCGGCGGCCGCGACCACTGGCCGCACTGGTTCTCGTGCGTGGTCGGCGGAGGCGGCTTCAACAAAGGCATGATCATCGGCGAGTCCGACCCTCTGGGAATCGGAGAACTCGGCCCGGGCATCAAGTCGAAAAAGGTTGGCAACAAACTGGTCGGCCAGCCCAAAGACCCGATCAAAGTCCCGGACCTCTATGCGACAATTTACTCGCTGCTGGGCATCGACCCGAAGGGCGAGTTCTACTTCAAAAGCCGCCCCGTCCCATACAGCGACGGCACAGCAGTCAAGCGACTGATCGCAAACGCGTGAGATCGTCCCGAGGCTGGCTGGCTGGCAGTAGGGCCGGTTCCCACCGGCCACCGCCGCCAGAATCAGATTACTTCAACCGCGATCAACGTCCACACCCTCCAACTTCGAATCCGGAATTGTTGGGTGAGTCGTCGGCAGCAAGTGGTGTGCGAGAACGTTCATTGCACCGAATTTGACGATGGACACCACACCATCACATTAATCGTCAAGGCACCGCCAGCCGCCGTCCCTGCTGCGGGCACGAGCAACGCACCCATCATCAGTAAGATTGATGACGTGAACGTAACGACAAAAATCGTTTTGAAGATTCGTTGGCCTTCGGAATTGAGGCGGTCGTGGTCTACGTTCTGAATTGAGCCTTCGAGACGGTATGTTGCGCGCCGCCATCGGAATAGCGCCGCCAGGCTCGAAAAGGTAAATAGAACAGAGACCCAGGTGGAGTCTAACCAACCCGCGATCGCCAACGTGGCGGCCACGAAAAGAACAACGGCAGGAACGGCGGACCATTTCAAGAGTTGCATTTGGGTCGCACAACAAGGTTTCAAACAACAGCCGTGTGGCCAGGACCGACGACGCGGGTTTTGATCATGTCGCGGGTGCTTTTGTGCGTCGACTGGCGAGCCGAATTTCATGGAGCTCGATGGAGACCAAAGCCGTTCTGGAAACGCCAGGACGGGATGTTCGATTTGGAGCTCAACGGGGCTCTTCCGTGACCCGACGCGAGAATCCAATGACCGGCCGGCGGAAACCGGCCCTGCTCGGTTGGAAATACGCCTTCGGCGTAAGCGCGATGTTTCGAAACTCACGCGGCGGGTGACCTGGGGGCTCGTTGCGCTTGCGGCTCAGCGGGAGCTTCGCCCTCCCGGTGCGCGGACGACGGTGCGCGGACGACGGTGCGCGGACGACGGTGCGCGGAGGGTGGGGCGCGGAGGGTGGGGCGAGGGGGGCTCGACACCGGCCGTACGGGTTACGGGGTCGGGATTGTTGCTTCCGGCAGGGTTTCCAGCAGGCGGTCGACCTCGACTTTTTTCGGCTGGAAGGTGCCGATGACGGCCGCCAGGGCGGACTTCAGGTCCGGGTCGGTCGCGGCCTGCCAGCTGGCCTGGATTTCCAGGACTCGTGCGCGGTCGACCAGCACTCCGTGTTTTTGAATGTGGAATCCCAGTTGCAACGTCGCCGATTCGCGGATCGATGTGTCGCGGTCACTGGCAATGGCAAGTTCCTGCAGCCGCTCCTGAGCACTCGCCGTCGCGATGGAGCCCAGCGCGATGATCCCGTTTTCTCCGACCTGCGGCAGGTTGACCGCCTCAAAGAGAACGTTCTCGGCACTGCGGATGTCGAAGGTGTCGCTACGGCGGCCGCTGGCGATGTGAGCGAACCAGAAACCAGCCGCTCCAATTCGCTCGTTCCGCTGCTCGTCGGTTTCCGGCGGAGTCTTTCGTCGCGCGAGGAACTGGTTCACGTAGATCGCGAACGACTGCTCACCATCCGGAGCGTAACCGATCATCGGATAGCGATCGGCGATCCGCTCAACGTTGGCCTGAATCGATTCCGGGCCGTAAACGATGATCGGGATGCCGGCCGTGCGGGCGTCGGCTCGCAGGTTGGCGATCGTCTGAGTCAGGCCCCAGCGGATGCACGCGGCATGAATCGCGATCAGAGAAATGTCACCTCGCGATGAGGCTTCGCGGAATCCATCCATGCCGGTCGTGGCGGACTGCGGTTCGTAACCCATCTGTGTCAGCCAGGCCGCCGTCGTCACAGCCCGGTCGCCGTTCGGGTCGATCGCCAGTGCCGCTTTACTTCCCGTGTCGTTAATCGCCCGCGACAGAATCGACACGATCTGTGATGAGCCACGGAACGGGCCTTCCGGATCGAACTGCAGAATTGTTGTCGCAGCGGCAAACTGAACCCGGAAATCCGGATAGTTAAGAGCCGCCATGATCGGTGACGACTGCCCGCCGCTGGTGTTCAGGTGGCTTCGCGAACCAATCTGCGAGAGCACGCGCAGAGACGCCAGTGCGGCCGCCGGGCTCGGATTTTTCAACGACTGTGACAGAACTTCCAAAGACAGTTCCGGCCCGGCTCGCAGCGCGAGGTTGTGAGCCGTTCCGGGTCCGGTCGGGACCGGCTTGTCCCAGCCCGCCACGTGAGTTTCAAAGGCCAGCCGCAGGGCGAGGTACTGCGCCTGCAGATCGGACCGCTCCGGTGCCATTCGCATCGCCTGTCGAGCGAAGCGGCTGCCAACGATCAGGGACGCTGTCTGCTCATTGACCTTCCACGCGTTGAGATTGTTGGCCGCCAGATCCCATGACCAGAGCTCGACTTCGCCCGCCGCGTCGACTTTCCATTCGTACTCAAACCGGAAATGATCGCGGGCCAGCCGACTGAGCTCGGCGACCGCTCCGAATGGAGTGATTTCGTTTGTGTTGCGCGAGTCACCTCGCAGCAGCCGCGCGACGGCTCGCTGTGCCGCCTGCCGAACGGCGGTCGATTCATCGGGGCCGAACGCCGGATACCACAGCCACGAGACCGTGTCGCGATCGCCGACCCAGCCGAGTGTCTCGACGGCGACGCTGCGAACGTTGTCGGCCGGAGACTCCAGTGCGCCCAGCAGGGCGGGGATCGTGCCTTTTCCCATCCGGGTCAGGGCGATGATCATCGTCTCTTTTTCTTTGGCGCTTTCTGTCTGCGAGATGACCTCCAGCATTCTCGGGACAGCAATCGCTCCGGTCTCCCGAAGTTGCTGCATGGCCAGTTGCTGGTCGCGGGCGTCGCCGTTGAGGTTCGCGATCAGGCCGTCGATCCGTGTCGGGTCAAACGCAAACGCACGAAACGCGGCGTTCATCTTTTTCAGAAGTTGAAGCGACTGCGGCTGAAACCGGCGGTCGTTGGCGAGTGCCAGGAAGACGCCCGGCCCGTGCTTGTCTCTCATCTTCAGAATCGTCGCGTCGTCCGGGTTGCCCGCCATCAGTGTGTTGAGATAGCGGTTGGCCAGGTTCGGTCGGTTCAGGTCGAGCATCAGCACGACAGCGTCGAACGTGGCTTCCGGAGTCTTCGGCTCGGTCAGCAGCGGAGACTCTTCCGCGGGCTGCGCAGACAATGAGCCCGGAAGAATTGATAAGACGATCAGAAAAGCTGGAATCCAGCGAGGCATCGTTCGGTTCTCACAACTGAAGAGTCGGCCTCAACACACGCTGCTTGTCACTGCCGGAAATCCGGTGGGTGACTCTGACTTTGTCACGAATCTGCGGCCGAAAAATGGAGACAATCGCGCTCCATCGTGCGTCCGCCTGCCCGCAAACACAACGACGAAGTGCGTTCCGCTTTCTCGTTTGCTCAATCGCCCGCGAGAATCCCGTAACGCCAGTCGGTTCCGTCTGTCAGTCTTCGCACAGTTTCCGGGTTTTTCAGGATCGTTCCGTCTAAACCTGCTCCGCCACATTGACGGCCCGCAACGGGTAAGCCGATCACGACACGCAAAGCGCATGCGCGGCCTGAAACAGATATCGGACTCAGACGGAAGCCGGTTGACCTCAGCCCGACCCCTCGCAGGAGGGGAAGGAATGATGCGACCGGATCTGTCGACTGATCCGATTATTCCGGCCGGTTCGATTATTTCTGCACTGCGGCCATCGGATTGAGACCCTTCCCTCAGATCGTCATGATGTGAGCTCGCCGCCGATTGAGGCCCGTACTGCTCTGCTTTGATTGCGACCGCCGATGCCCACTGAAAATACGTCGGGAATTCCCGCCTCTGCGCTGAATGTCGCCTCACCGGGAGGCGAACCGTCCTGCGCGGCTGAGCCGGAAGCTCCGCCGAGCTGTCCGCCGCCGCTTGCCTGGCACGATGTCCTGGGCGAGTTTCGAAGCCAGAGCCAGCCTTTCGAATTCACCGGATCGGACGGGCTGACGGTTCGCGGGCAGGTGCTGGGCGAGGGTCCGCCGCTTTACATTTTGAACGGGCTGTCGGCGACGTCGGAACTCTTTTGCCTGACGGTCTGGCTGCTGCGCGAGGAATTCCGCTGCGTCGTCGTCGACTACCCGGAAGACGCGACGACGCTCCGCCAACAGGCCGATTCGCTCTTCACCGCGGCGGACGGGCTGGGCGATCACGAGTTCGACCTGTTCGCAACCTCGTTCAGCTCCGCGGTCGCGATGGAGATTCTGACGTCAGACGCCTCGCGCATTCGGCACGCGGTACTGCAGGGGCCGATGAATGGAATCCGCCTCGGCTTTTTTGAGCGACTCGCGACACGAGCCGCGATGTTCTCGCCAGGCCGGATGAGGCACGTTCCATTTTTCAAAGCGGCGCTGCAGAACAACCATCGCCTGTGGTTTCCTCCGTTCGACGAAACCCGCTGGCACTTCATGGCTCTCAACGTGGGCTCAGTGAGAATCTCAACGGTCGCGCGGCGACTGAGAATGCTGAACGGCCTCGACTGGACCGAGCGGCTTGCCGGGATCAGGACTCCGACGTTTATTGTGAGCAGTGAAGGCGAAGCACAGCGGCATCAGGATGCGGCCAAACTGTTTGCCTCACAGATTCCCGGCACGAAGAACGAACGAATTCCCAACTGCGGGCACGTCCCGTTTGTCACTCACCCGCACCGCCTGGCAAAACTGATCGGCCCGTTTCTGCGCGACGAAGAGCCCGCGTGAGGCAGTCGCGCTGCAGTCGCGCTGCAGACGCGGCAACCTCGCGCCGCGCGTTGGTTGTGGTCAGCGGACAGGATGTTTGATACTGATCTCAGGGCGATGTTCCGATCCGGTTCTTCAGGAGAGATGACGATGTCGTGTTACCAGTTTCGTTTCATGACGGTTCTCGTGCTTCTGCTCGGTTCGACGGTTTGCACCGCTCAGGAGTCGGGGACAAAGTTGCGGCCGTTCTGGAATTACGACCAGGCGATTGAACTGACGTCCGGAAAAACGCGCGTCGTGCTCAGCCCGCAGGCGGGCGGGCGAGTACTGGTCTACTCGCTGAACGGCAGGAACGCGCTGTTTCTGGACGAGAAGGAAAAAGACTGGAAGCCGGGAAGCGAGCGTGTGCTGGCGACGGCCGGTCGATTTGACATCGGGCCGGAACTGGTCATCCCGCAGCGGGAATCCCTGTGGTCGGGGGACTGGACTGGCGAGATCACCGGTCCGCGGTCGGCTCGATTGACCAGCCCGAAGGACGAGGCGACCGGCGTGCAGCTGATCCGTGAATTCTCCCTGGCGGAGACTTCCAGTCTGCTTTCCTGCAGACAGACGATCCGCAACGTCTCGGACAGAACGGTCGAGTGGTGTCACTGGAGCCGCACGTTCGCGACGGGTGAGGGTATCTGCGTGATCCCGCTCAGCGAACCCAGCCGCTTCCCCGGTCACTACGTCATGTATGAGGAAGGCAGTGTGATCAACGCCCGGCCGGAAGACAGCAACATCCGATTGAGAGACGGCTTCCTCGAGATTAAAGGAGCCCCTCGCCGGCCGAAGTTGGGCTTTGATTCGTACGCCGGCTGGATGGCCTACGCGACCCGCGACAACCTGCTGTTCGTCAAGCGGTTTGCCACTTATCCGGACCGTGTTTACAACGAGGCGGCGGGGTTGACGATGTCCGTGTGGTATCCGGAAGGGCCGCGCGTCGAGCTCGAGCCGATCGGGCCGCGGGAACGGCTTGCTCCGGGCGAGTCGGCGTCCTTCACCGAGTTCTGGTCGCTGATCTCGTTCGAGTTCCCGGTGCAGGGTGATATTGACCTGGCGAAGGTCAGTTCGGTGGTGAGGACTCTTCCGCCGACTCCGCAGCCGGTGGGGCCTCAGTCGTCGAAGTAGACTCGGTCAATGGCAGCACGATGTTCGCGTGCAGAATCTTCAATTGAATGTTCAGCTTCAGCGAGTTGCATCGCTCAGGAATGATCGTCAGCAGATTGTTGTAAAGCAGCGAGCTGTTTTCCTGCGCGTAGTAACCGGTCAGCACGTCGATCAGCCCCAGCAGGTCAGCACACACGCTGAGGTAGCGGACGTTTCTGGCGACGGTTTCGGGCGACTCGCCCAGCACATCGCTGGTGCTCTGGTACATGCTGATCAGGCTGATGATTGAGTTCAGCTCGTTGAACCGCTTGCGGTAGGCGATCGCGTCGACTCCCATCAGAGCGAGGAAGCCGACTCCGATCGTGATGAGGATTCCCAGAAACGCATCGATCCCGGAAAGCACCTCACCCGCTTCGGTCACAGTCAGTTCGAAGCCCTGCTCGGAGAGCGTGTCGCGCGTCGAGTCGACCAGGTGAGTGGCCGCCGCCAGTTGCCGGGGAGTCAGTCCCTCGCGAGCGATCAGAAACGTTGTTACGGCGTACGTCGCGAGTGGTTGTGCGGGGAGCGGCGGTTCGAAGTTCAAATGCCCGACCGGAATCTCAAACGGTTTCAGGTAGGTGAGCCGGGACTGGCGGACTCCCAGCTGAGGTGCAATCAGTGGGAATCCTTCTTCGTGAAGTCGGCGGACCACCCGCAGTGCTTTCTCATCGGTCGGATCTTTGACGACAAAGACCGCGTCGAGCTGCTCGGGCAGGCGATATTTTTCGTCGTCGAGAAGCGAGTCCCACTCATGCACAAACTCGACTTTGTCTTCGAGCTCCCAAATCTTCAGAAAGTCGATCGCGACCGAATGGCTTCCCTGATCGGGGATCGACGTGAGGACACGGCGGATTTCTGACACCGCAAGCCCATCGCGAAGGAAGAATAGAACGCGTTCCTTTCCGGCAGCCTCCAGGCGGGGCAGGTGCTGTGGCACCGGAATACCGCCCTGGACGAAAGCGAGATCCACTCGCCCGTTGGTCACCATGTCAGCCCGCTCCCGCGAGCCTGACGACGGCACCTCACGAAATTCCACGCGCCGATGTCGGGCGAGGCCTTTGTGCAGAAACACAGCGTCCTGATCAGGCAGGGCGATCGACAGTTTCGAGATGTGGAAAAACTGCTCGTAGGTCCATCCGGCGAGCACGGTCAGCGCGAGTGCCACAAAAATGACTGGCAGCCGATGCAGGTTCCAGAAACGGCCGAGTGTGCGAGAGATGGCCTCCGCCTGTCGTGCGGCCAGAGCCACCGCGTGAACCGCACCACGCAGCCCCGGGTGCTGCGTGAATTCCGCATCGACCCGCTTCGCCAGATCGTCCGCTCGTTTCGCAACCTGGTCGATGTTGACGCGCAGTCCGACAACTGAGTTGCGTGCATTTTCCGGAGTTGGCGTCTCAGATGTGGACTCGGTGGTGTCAGCCATGCCGCCTCCTACGAGGCTTCGTGGAATCGCAAAGTCGGCTTTTCAACGGTGACGATTGTGTTGGGTTCAATTCTCTTGTTGAGAATCGAGACGCCGGCACCGACGACCGAGTTGGCTCCGATGACGGTTTCCCCACCGAGGATCGTCACGTTGGAATAAACCACGACACCTTCTTCGAGTGTGGGGTGTCGCTTCTGGCCGCGGATGATATTGCCGTCCGCGTCACGAGGGAAACTGATCGCACCCAGAGTCACGCCCTGATACAGCTTGACGTTGTCCGCGATCTCGCTGGTTTCTCCGACAACGACTCCTGTGCCGTGGTCGATGAAGAACGAGCGGCCGATCTTCGCACCAGGATGGATGTCGATGCCCGTTCGACTGTGAGCCCACTCGGAAAGCATTCGCGGGATCAGCGGAACGTCGAGTTTCTGCAGCTCGTGAGCGATCCGGTAAACGGTGATCGCTTCCAGGCCTGGGTAGCAGAAAATGATCTCGTCCGCGGCCTGCGAAGCGGGGTCGCCATCGTGAGCCGCCTTCACGTCGCTGGCCAGAACGCTGCGCAGATCGGGGATCGTTTCCAGAAACTGGATGGCCTTTTCCTGAGCGATCATCTCAAAGTCGGCGATTTTCTTTTTGTCACAGTCGATGCCGAGCACGTCTGCCCCGTATCGCAATGCCCGCGCGATCTGCTCAGTCAGTGAATCGTGCAGGCTGTCGACCAGGTCGCCGACGTAGTACACGACGTTGTCGAGGTTCAGATTCTGTCGTCGACGGTAGCCAGGGAAAATAATTTCCTTGAGTTGCTCGGCAATTTCGATGACTGCCACACTGCTTGGCAGTGGGCAGTGGCCGAGGTGATTGAGGCTGGCGATGTCGCGGTACGAATCGACAATGCGGTCGGTCAGTTGCGGAATTCGCGCACGCAGGGAGAGGTCTGTTGCCATCGGTCCGATCCTTTTTCTGCTGAGCTGCCGAGACCGGTTTGAGTCTCAAAGCAGAATCAGCGTTGTCTGAAAGCTGAGTCAGTTGCGCGAGTCTGGTCCGCGCGAGCACGCCGCCTGTCACCGGCTCGGATCAAACGCACCGAGCCGGGCTCGTACAGACGCAATGGTCGTCGAGCGGCCGGATTTGAAATCGGCGGATCAGGTATCGGTGAGGCATTTTCAATTCCGATTTCAGTCATGGCCAGATTGGCCACAGCGTTTCTTGGCCACAGTGTTCTTTGGCCACTGTCAGTTAGACGCAGCTAGACGCAGCCTGGTAACCCGAAGCGTGAGCGAGGGATGAGAGCCGGTCGACGTTCGCCCTCGCTCACGCTTCGGGTTATTTGAGGATGTGCTCTCCGGTCAATCGTCCGCGAAATCCCGACACAGTGAATGATTCTCAGGATCGTCACAAATCGGACCACCGCTTCGTGACCGGACCAACCCTCACAGTTTACCCCGGCTCGCTGGTCAGATTCGATACGCTGGCCGGTTCGTCGGCTGAAATATGGAAACACGGAAGGCGCGAAAAAGTAGCGGCAACCCACTCTCCGCAGGTCAGGCTTCGGCTGATGGAGTCAACCATGCCGAGACTCTGTCGGTCTCGTCTCCCGCCCGAAACTTCGTCAGGCACAGCCTGACCTGCGGGAGATCACTCACCGAAAAACTCGCCGTAAGCGTCCTCGTTGAAGCCGACGATCAGTTTCTTCCCTTTGCGGATTGCTGGCGCCCGCAGATTGCCTGTCGGCCCGAGCATCGCCGCGGCCAGCGTGTCGTCGTCCGGGCGTTCTTTCGAAGAGAGCTTGAAGAAGGTCACCTTTTTCCCCCTGGTGACGATGAGCTCCCTCATCCCGTCGAGCAGGGCGAGGGCCTCGTCGCGACCGTATCGCTCCTTCTTCGCGTTGACTTCTACTTTGGTGGCAATCTCGTGCTTCGCAAGAAACTCCTGCGTTCTTTTGCACGAGATTCAGCCAGGCCGGTGGTAGCTCCAGTCCGCTTTCGTCATTTGATTTCTCTCTGTGATCACAAACCTGGAGAGTGGCTCAGCACTCCGTGCCGAGGACCGCGCACTCACAACACGGAGTGTCGTACCAAACTCTACGTCAGCGGGTTAAACACGAGACCCGACAGTAGCTTCGGATAGAAGAATGTACTCTTGGGCGGCATTCGTTCCAGTTCGGCCGAGATGGCCTGGACGTGGTCCATGCCCGCCGGATTGACGAGCACGGCCAGCTGACACGACTTTTTGCTCATCGCCTCCGTGACCTCATTCATGAGATGCACGAATTTGAATTGCGGTTCCGAACCCGGATTGGCTCCGACAATCAGATGATCGACCATCAATCGGTGCAGCAGGGCGACTCCCAGTCCGCGCCACGTGTCGCTCTGATCGGGGGCGAGTTCCAGCATCGGGCTCGTGTCGGTCGCACGGGCGAGCAGCCATTTGCCGTCCGCCGGAGTGCCGATACCGAACAGCTCCTGAGCTCCGTCCATCTCCATCGATTCCCAGGCGGCTTCGGCCGAGTCGACTTCTTCGATCGAAAAATGTCCGCCCAGCGCGCTGTGAACGTCGTCGGATGAGAGCTCGGGCAGACCGGAAATCAGTCGGTGAGTCGGCAGGATGGCGAGGCCCGGATCCTCCATCCCGACAAACGTCATGAGCACGTAGTTGGCGGGTGAAGAATCAGTCAGCTCACCCGCGGCTTCGCGTTCACGGCGATAGTTGCAGGCCGTCTCGTATCGGTGATGACCGTCGGCGATGAAGATTGGCTTGTCGGCCAGCGAGGCCTGAACCTGGCTGATAACCGCCTCGTCATTCACCGGCCACATCTTGTGTACGACTCCCAGGTGGTCGGTCGCGATGAGCGGCGTCAGCGTGAGGATGGCCTGGTCCAGCGGAGCCATCACCTCGTTTGCCTCGTCCGGGTACAGGCCGAAGATGGGTGAGAGATTTGTCTGGCACGCGTTCAGCAGGGCGAGCCGGTCTTTCTTCGGGCCGGGCATCGTCTGTTCGTGCGGGTAGACGTTGCCTTCGCCGAGTTCTTCCAGTCGCAGTCGACCGAGGAAACCTCTGCGGCAGTACTTCGTGCCTTCCCACTCAAACTCCTGATGGTAGACGTACAGCGAATTTTCATGTTCCTGAATCAGGACGCCTTCCTGCTGCCACTGCTTCAGAAATTTCCGGGCGCGAGCGTAGCGAGCTTCAACACCCGCGTCGTCCGGTTCGTCCCGGTTGAGGATCAGCCGCACCGTATTGCACGGGTGCTTCTTGTAGAGTTCGTCCTGAAAGGCGGCATCGATGACGTCGTACGGCGGTGCGACCACGTCCGAAAGGTCACCGACCTGGCCCACGTCGTATCGCCACGCCTGAAACGGCTGAACTTCTGCCATGGGAATTCTGCTTTCCGTGATGAGTTGTCAGTTGTCGTGTTCGAGTCGTTCAGAATCGTTTTTTGAAATCACTTCCCGAGTCTTAACCAACCCAAACGTGCGCGAGGGGCTACGTCAGAACGCCTTATTGACCGAGCGACTTTCGTCCTTGCTGACGCGTCGGGTTACCTGGCGAAGCGGTGACTGCAGTGTCGTTTCAAACGTCGGCTGAACGGGCCGCCTCGATGAATCTCTCGACGAGGCTTACGTCTTTCACGCCCCGGGACGATTCGACTCCGCTGGCGACGTCGACTCCCCAGGGATGCGTCACACGAATCGCCTCGGCAACGTTTTCCGAGGTGAGGCCTCCGGCGAGGATCAGCCGCGGCCAGCCGCGCGAATCATACTGATCTGCGAGCAAATCCCAAGGGGCCGTGTGACCGGTTCCGCCGTATTCGCCTTCGACTCGCGAATCGATCAGGCATCCGTCGAGCGTCACGCCGAGTTGGCCGCACTTCGCCAGATAGTCTGCTATTTCCGAGCAGCCGTCCGTGGCGTCGACACGGAACGCCCGGAACAGTTTCAGATCAGGTCTTGTTGATTTGAGTCTGGCAAGAAATCCGGGTGTCTCGTCCCCGTGAAGTTGTGCGGTGCTGATCGAACATTGCTGGCAGATGTCGAGGACTTCTTCAGTCGAGTGATTGACGAAAAGACCGATTCGTTCGATGGCGGCGGAAATTGTTGCCGAGATTTTCGCAGCAGTTTCGACGTCGACGCTGCGAGGACTCTTTGCAAAAAAGTTGAGGCCGATCGCGTCGGGATTCAGTGCGGCGATTTGCATTGCCGTTTCAACGTCGCGGATTCCGCAGATTTTGATCCACATGGCAGACTCGGGCTACTCGCTCCCGGCACGAAGGTGACCTACTGCTGAAACAGCATGCTGACGCTGGTGCGTTCGTGGATAGACCGGATGGCCTCAGCGAAGATCGGGGCGACGGTGACGATCTCGACATTGTCCGGCAGCGGTTCCTGAAATGTCTCGATGGTGTCCGTGATGAACATCTTTTTGATGCGGCTTTCGCCGATTCGCTGAGCCGCTCCCTGCGAGAAAACCGGATGCGTGACGGCCGCGTAAATGTCTTTTGCCCCTCGCTCGAACAGCGCATCGGCCATGCAGATCAGAGTTCGACCGGTGATTGTGAAGTCGTCGACCAGAAATGCGTTCTTGCCTTTGACGTCTCCGATGACCTCGTGAACCTCGACGGTCTCGGTGTGATCCGTACGGACTTTCGAGCCGATGACGACCGGGGCGTTAAGGTCGTGCCCAAATTCGACAGCGTCCTTGGCAAACCCAACGTCCGGGCTGCAGACCACCAGATCGGGAATTTCGAGTTTTCGAATGTGCTCACAAATGACGGCTCGACCGTAAAGATGGTCGACGGGAATGCTGAAGAAGCCCTGAATCTGGGGGCTGTGAAGGTCCATCGTCAGGACGCGGTCGCAACCGGCCGCTTCCAGCGCGTCTGCACAGACGCGGGCGCGGATTGAAACGCGCGGCTCGTCCTTCTTGTCGCCCTGAGCGTAGCTGAAAAAAGGGATGACGGCGGTAATGGACTCTGCCGAAGCCCGCTTGAGAGCGTCAATCCAGAACAGCAGCTCCATGAAGTTATCGTTGACCGGTTTGTGGACTCCCTGAATCACGTAGACGTCGCGGCCACGGACGTTCTCGCTCACTTTCACAAAGACGTTGCCTTCGCTGAAAGTGTGAGCCTTGCCTGGCACGACACTCACGCCGAGCTCATTGGCGATCGCCTGAGCCAGCAGTGGGTTTCCCGAACCCGGCAGGATGGCGAGCTCGCCGCTGGTCGGCTGAAAGATTTGCGGGCGCGGGCCAGATTGTGGCGAGCGGGGCGGGATACGGGTTGCCATGATTCGATGCGGTGCCGCGCTGGCGTCGAGAGACGGTCGTTTCGAGCTGAAGATCGTCGCCGCCGACCAGTGCGGGCAACTCGGTCATGCTGCTGAGGACTCGTGACCCTCGCGAGGGGCCATCATAGTCCGGGCGGTTGAGGACTCAACCCCGAGCCGGACCGGAAACCATCTGCAATTCCGCCGCGACGGGGGTCCCGATTCGAGGTTCGCCACACGGGCATGTGACGGTTACATCGATTACCGGCGGCGGGAGAGTGGCGGCTGGAGCACTTCGTTCAGCATGATCGCGTCTCGAATACCGCCGGGCCGTTTGAGCAGGACAGCGATCCGGTGTTGCCGGGTCGCCGGGGTCTCTGCCGTGGCGGCTTCGTCAGTCTCGTAAAGATGCTGCTCGGAAACCTGCGATTCCAGATGGCGATTTTCCACGCTGCTCTCGACGTGCCTGTCGCGGACCTGGCTGAATTCTTCGGTATCGAGATGCCGGCTGGCGACACTGCTGGATCGGGTGGGGCTGCGGTGCGGTCGTTCTTCAGACTGCTTGTTCTCGTCCCGTCGTTTCTGTCGTTCCTGGCTGCGGTCACGCTGCGTCGGCCGTTTCCGTCGCTGACGCTGCTTCGGCTTCGTGTCGGTGGTTGCGACTTCATCCAGAAACTGAGCGAGTTCGTCGTCGCGCTCGTTTTTCGGGGGGCGCTTTCGGCGGCGCATGTCCTGCACCTCTTCGGCGGTTTTCTTCTCTTTCATGAAGTTCAGGAAGCCGCTGATCAGTGCGATCACGATAAACAGGATCGGGACAACGTCACCAATGCCTGCGGTCATCATCTGCGGTTCCGGCTGCATCAGAAACTCCAGTTTGAAGACGAGCGTTCTCAGTCGAAGAAATCGGGGGCCGAGTCAGAACTCAGGTCTTGGTATTTCCGTCGCTGCCGACTCCTGCGATCGAGTCGCGCATCTTCGTGTCTGCCTGAACGTTCTTCAGTTCGTAATAGTCGATCAGACCAAGGTGGCCTGAGTTGAACGCTTCGGCCATGGCCCGGGGAACTTCGGCTTCGGCGAGAACGACTTTCGCGCGGTTTTCCTGAACCCGGGCGACCATTTCCTGTTCGCGAGCAAATTCCGAAGCACGCTGTTCTTCGGCCTTCGCCTGAGCGACCCGCACGTCGGCTTCGGCCTTGTCGGCGCTCAGTCGAGCTCCGATGTTCTCTCCGACATCGATATCGGCAATGTCGATCGAAACAATTTCAAAGGCGGTGTTTGCTTCCAGGCCCTGATTCAGCACGACCTTGGAAATCCGGTCCGGATTCTCAAGCACTTGCATGTAGCTCTGCGTTGAGCCGATCGCCTGAACGATGCCCTGGCCGACTCGTGCGATGACGGTTTCTTCTGTGGCACCACCGATGAGCTGCCGGACGTTGGTTCGCACGGTGACACGCGCCCGGACTCGCAGCTGGATCCCGTCGCCGGCAACCGCGTCGAGTGTGCCAGCGTGCTTGGTCGGATCAGGGCAGTCAATAACCTTCGGATAAACGCTCGTTCGAACCGCGTCGAGTATGTCGCGGCCGGCCAGGTCGATCGCCTGAGCTGTCTGCCAGTCAAGGTCGAGCCCGGCACGATGAGCGGCGATGAGAGCCCGGATTACGTTCGGCACATTTCCGTTGGCGAGGTAGTGCGCCTCCAGAGCCCGCGTCGTGATCGGATAATCGCGAGTCAGACCGGCCTGCACGGCCATGATCTTGCTCCGGACGATGATCGTCGGATTGACTTTCCGGAGCGACATCATGACGAGATTGGCGAGGCCAATATCGGCCCTCGTCATTTTTGCCTGAATCCACAGCGTGGCGTATCGGGCGAAAACGGCGATGAAAATGATGAACAGGACAAAGACAACAATCGAACCGCCCAGCAGAAGTGGCGTCATCTCATCGTCGTCGGCGGCCAGCAGAAGAAATGCTTGAAGCATCGGTGACGTCCTTTTGTCTGTAACTCCGAGTGTCGCAGTATCAGACGCGGCAGTATCAGTTTTCGCAGCTTTGAATCATCGCAGTTTGAATGGCTCATGGTCGCAAGACAGTCTGACGAGCTCAGGCGGTCTCGGGAATGTCGAAATCAATGTGCGACTCGCCCGGTCCAGTTTGTGGTTTGCTCGCCAGTGTTTCCGAGAGAGGATCGGGCGTCTCTGACGAAGTGCTCTCAATAGTAGCCGTGTTCTGGTCCGGTGCCGTGTTCTGGTCCGGTGCCGTGTCCTGGTCCAGAGCCGTTTTCGCGGGCTTCGGTCCGGCGACAGTCTGATGCAGCGACAGAGGCCGCACAACCAGGCGGTTGCCTTTAACTCCAACGACAACGACCTCAACGCCAGAATCGATGATGACTCCTTCGCTTTCCGCGTGGAATTTCTCACGCCCGATCTGAACCATTCCGCCCGGCGAAAACAGCGTCGTCGCCTGGCCGTGCTGATTGATGAGATCCCGCAGACGCTGCTCTTCTTCCTTGAACGGTGTGAGTGTCGCGAGATCCTGCGGACCGGCCAGCAGGTTGTGGCCCAGTGCGGTCTTTGGCAGGACATGCAGACCGAATCCGATGAACGCGGGAATGCCGATGATCATGCAGGCGACGTAGCTCCAGAATGCTGCCAGATAACCAGGCTCGTACCACGCCTTGTACGCGCAATACACCGATCCGCCGAAGCAGCACGCAGCCAGAATCGAAAGCATCCCGGCGGACGGAATAAAAACCTCCGATGCGATAATGCCCAGCCCGACTATGACCAGCAGGAAAACCATCAGAGTGTACGTGTCCATGGTCGGCCGATAACTCTTTGAGAATTCTGAACCTGAATTTGCTGGGAAAAGTTTAGTTACAGGCGTTTCTCGAGAACAGCCGGACGGGCAGAACGAGAGACCGGGCTGGTGGATCAGACGATTCGAAAGGTTCCGACAAGTCCGGATCAGCCCCTCATCCGACGACCGTTGATGATGACTGTGCGAGCGGTCCGCGCGAGGCCGGTTCGCAGGACAGTCCCGACCCGGTCATCGAGCTCCACGACGGCATCCTGCCCGGCGTCGATTACGTGTCCGTGATGATTAATGGCCAGGCAGGCACTGTGAGGTCGCTGCCCACCACGTCAGTTCCTTCGAAGTCCGCAGCCTTCGGTCAAGTGACCGGTGTGCTACGAACGACGGTTGCGTGAAAAGACGACCTGTTCGTACACGGCTCGGCCCACGATCATGACGGGAAGCGCGGCGACGTAGAGAGCGATTGCGAGCAATGGCGAAGTGGTAATCGTGGCGCCGACGACACACAGACCAGCGAATCCGGGAACAACCTTACCGGCGTATTCGAGACGCGTGGAGCGATCGACAGCGTGAGTAAGCGAGAACAACATCCACCCCACATGGCCGAGGAAGAAGAGTGTGCCGAAAGCAATGACAATGTAGCGGAACCTGTCGGGCATGAGTCTGTCCGGTATGAGTCACCGATCGGCCAGGTCGCATAACGGGAAGCATGTCCGACGCCGGCCCTCGATGGCGCAGGAACGCGTGGCCTGACCTGACGATTCTAAGGGCAGAGCCCGCGTTCGATGAAGTGGGAAGGCGTGTTCGGCATGGATGCACAAACCTGTGCGGCCATGCTGTATTGGCCTGCCAGCGTTACGTTGCGTTTAACGTCTCAACGAGCGATCCATAGCAACCGATGAATACTGGCAGCGGGTCAGATTTGACCGCCAACCCGTACATGCGCGAGGAAGGATCGAAGACAACGAGGTAGCCAGCGGAAGCCGAATCGGGGCATTCGTCGAGCACAACCCATGCGTCTATTTCAGAAGGAGCAGAGGGATTCAGAAGGAGCAGAGGGACCACAAGCATTTTCGAAGCGAGCAAGCCGCGGCGGCAAGACCCGATGTTTGGGAATCGTTACGAGCGTGATTCCATGAGCATTGTCGAGCGGAGGCGCATGAGCAATCTCACGATCGAAGTCACGTTCAAGTGCAGTTGCATCCATTTCTCGTGCGGCCAACAGGGTTTCATGCGACGAAAGTGTCGCCAGGGACAGGGGGATTTCCCGACAGTGTTTGGCGAAATTGTTTGGCGGTCAAGAAGTCTGTTCGGTTTTGTGATGAGTCGTGTCGAGTACGCGAGCTTCGTGGTGACGCAGCTCAAAGTCGTTTCGGCAGGACGACACGGCGGCCAGGGCTCCTGTTTCTGTTGTGAAGGAGCGGAGGGAGTACTCGCCGGGGCGGGGCCGGGCCAGCGAGTCGGGGCGGACGATTGTCACTCGTCGCGACAGGGACTCGGTCAGGCGGAGTGGCAACTGCAGGCACAGGCCGGTCGCTTTGAGCAGGGCTTCTTTGCGCGTCCAGACTCGGAAATAGGTCTCGGGTTTTTTTTCACCGGAGATGTCGTACAGAAACGCCTCGTCCGGCGTCATGAACTCGGCCGCGACTTCATCCATGTTGGCGAGCGGGCGGACGGGCTCCAGGTCGACGCCGACTTCGAAGCCACGCGCGACCGCGATCAGAATCTCGCCGTGCGAGTGGCTCACGTTGAATCGCAGTCGCTGCGGGTTGCACCAGTCGGGAACGTAAGGTTTCCCCGTCGCCGTTTTCTTCAGCACAACCCGCCGTGGTGCCAGGCCGAGGCAGTGGCCGAGGATGACTCGCAGCAGAGCCCGCACAGTGACGAATTCCGCGCGGGCGAGTTCGTTTCGGATCCGGTCAGCGTGCCGCAGTTCGTCCGGCAGGAGCAAGGACTCGCGCAAAGCGGTCAGGTCGCAAGAGGAAACTGGCCTTTGCGTCCCGGCATCTTTGCACGCCTCACGGGCGTGCCAGACCGCAACCGTTCCCGCGAGGGGCACGGAGGGAAGCTCAACGGCGTGACCGGGCGAACGGGTTTCGACCGGAATGGCAGTCCTTCGAGTCAGCACGGCGAGTCACTCGCCCTTCCGTTGGTACGACAGATTCCGGGCGAGCGCGTCGATGTTCGGGTCGGCGCGGATGCCCAGGTGAGTGCCGCGGACGAAGTGCGTTTCCGTCGGATCCAGGTTCGTGAAGCCGCTGGACTTTTCGATTTCGCGAGCCGCGTTTCCAGCGATTCGCCGATCTGCCCCACGAGGATCGTACTTTCGAAACTACGCTCGCGCGGCCGCTTCTGGTCGCTCGGACTGTGAAGCGTCGGCAGCTCGCCAACAAGCTCGCTCTGCCAGTCAGCCGTCGCCTGAGCAACGCTCGCCGCCATTAGGTCAGTCGAGCCGGTCAGTTCGGTCATATCGGATCAGCCTTGCAAATGAAGAGCGGCCGCCCGTTCGGGCCGCGTCGATGAGCCATCTCATTCAGACTTTTGGTCACGTCCGGGTCCCGGTCAAAACGGCGACCCCCCTCGCTCGCCCGCCCGGCCAATGTGCCGGGAAGTTGACAGGCAAATCGGGAATGGGTGGAGGCGGTTGCCTCAAGATGAAGTGGGAGCGCCTGCCTCACCGTTCTGACCGCTCCCGCCCGTGACAGAAGGATGCTCAGGTCCGCCCGAGAAAGCCCCGTCCTGAGAGTCTTTCGGACCTGGCGAGCCGGCTGTTCGGCGGCGACGTGACTCAGATGGTCGCTCATCTGCTCGCCGATTCGGATGTGACTCCGGAAGAAATCGCGCGGCTCAAGAAGCTGGTGAGGGACAAAGAAAAGGAGGTCAAAGATGGCCAGTAACCTTTTCCTTGTAAGTGTCGAGACTCTGGCGGCCTATGCCGCGACCTACTGGCTGCATTCGACACTGCTGCTGGGAGCGGCGTGGCTGCTGCTGCGAAGTGCGAAACCGGACAGCCATTTTGTTCGAGAGCGGATCTGGAAACTGGCCGCGACAGCGGGTCTCGTCACGGCCGCCGTACAGCTGGCAACGGGCCTGGGTGTTTCGCTGCTTGCCGAGCCGGACTCCGCCCCCTCCAAAACCCGAAGCGTCAGCGAGTCCTTGAGTAGGACGACGTGCCTCGCCTCAGGTAATGTCGCTTCGCGGTGACTCGTAACCGCTCCGGTCGTCGGCTACTGTCGAAAAGCGGAATCCGTCAAATAGTGGATTCCGCTTTCGCCTGTCGTTTTGCCGGAGGTTCACGATGAGAGTCCTCGCCACCGTTGCCGCACTAACGATTATTGCCACTACGCTGCCGGCGTCGGCCGCTGACCAATCGGTGAATTATCCGAAGCTCGGCGTGGTCCGAACGACGCAGACTTACAAGACCGTCTGCGAGGTCAAAGGCTACGCCGGACAGCAGCACGGCTTCTTCAACTTTAATCGAAAGAACGAGTACTTCCGCCTGACCACCGAAGCCGCCGACAGGTTTCTGGTGAAGCACGGCTTCCTGAAAAACGCGCCGACAATCAAGGAGCTCGAAGAGACGATCCGCTCCGGAAAGTGAGATCGTCTCTCGCGCTCAGATGACGAAAGTCGATCGACGCTCTACTCACTCACGCTTCGGGTTACTTTTTTCAGATTCGACCACTTATGAAACAGCAGCTCCCGCCAGACGTCCTTAAGCAGTGCATCTTCCTCGCCGGCCCGTCGGCCGTTGGCAAGACGGACGTCACGATCGAACTTCACGCGCGAAAACCGAACATCGAGATCCTCTCACTGGACTCCATGTGCGTTTACCGCGGAATGGATATTGGCACGGCGAAGCCCGATGCGGATCTGCGTGCGAAGATCCCGCATCACCTCATCGATCTGGTCGAGCCGCACGAAGATTACAGCGTCGCGGACTACATCGCCCACGCCCGCGCAGCGGCTGAAGAGGTTCTGGCGAGAGGCAACCAGCCTGTCTTTGTTGGCGGCACCGGCATGTACCTGCGTTGCATTCTGCGAGGTGTCTTCGAAGGCCCACCCGCGAACGAGGAAATCCGCAACCGCCTTGAGAAGCAGGCGGACGAAGCCGAGGCCAAAGGAGACAACTACTGGCTGATGCGGCAGCTCGAGCGGGTCGATGTCGACGCAGCGCTCCGTCTGCACCCGAACGACAAACGGCGACTGATTCGCGCGATCGAGGTTTACGAGCTCACTGGCAAGCCGCTCACCGAACAGCAGAAACAGCCACCGCTGACCGACGAAGAAAAACCGCCGCACGTTTACTGGTTGTCCCCGCCGCGCGACTGGCTGTACGACCGGATCAATCGCCGAGTCGAGCTGATGATCGAGGCTGGACTGATCGCCGAGGTCCGGCAACTGCTCGCTCTCCCCAATCGAGTGAGCCACACCGCCCGCCAGGGGCTGGGTTACAAAGAGGTCTTCGATGTCCTCGGCGAAGACGCTGAGGCAGCGCTGACCGAAGAGCAACTGGCGTCGGTCGTCGACACGATCCAGACGCGAACGCGGCAGTTTGCCAAACGACAGCACACGTGGTTTCGGAATCTCGAAGAGTGCTCGGAGATTGAGATGACGGAAGTCGACTCGCCGACCACGATCGCCGATCGGATTGTCAGTCGGCTCGACGCGTAGGAACGGGGTCAAGTAACCGGATGCGTCAGTTTTGACGTTGCACAGTTCTTGCCCCCTCTCCCCCACGAATGCGGGCAACGCAAAAACTGGGTGGAGACCGTGTTCTGCCGCATTCGCGGGGGAGAGGGGGCAATAAAATCGAGTTCGCACATCCATTCCCGATCAATGCCGCTGCGGTTCGATTCTCCGTACACTGTCCGCGCCACCGCGTTCACAGAATCGACTGGAGATTATCGATGCGAAATCGAACGACCGCTCTAATGGTGTTTGCGTTTTTCTCCGTCTCGTTTCCAGCGGGCAGCGTCTCTGCCGAGGACTGGTTGCAGTACAAGTTCGACGCGGGGCATTCTGGAAATGCCGAGGATCGAGAGATTCAAACGCCGCTGGGCCTGGTCGCGGCCGTGCCGCTGAGCGATGGCGTTTATGCCTCGCCCGTGATCGCCGACGGCAACGTGTACGTCGTTGACGGTGCGGGAGTGGCGTTCTGTTTTGACGCGAAGACTCTCAAGCCGGTGTGGAAAACGCCGACTCGGGGCGGGGCGGACAACTGCAACAATGTCAGCTCGCCGGCGGTTGTCGAGAAGTTTCTCCACTTCGGCACGATGAGCGGTCGGTACTGCGTGCTCGATCGCGAGACCGGAAAGATCGTTCGCGTGATCGACTGCCGCGATCCGATTTTCAGCGCGCCTTGCGTCAGCGAAGGTCGAGTCTACTTCGCGACGCTGGGTTCTCAGGTCTACGCCGTCGAGCCGAATGGCGACGTCGCCTGGAAGTGGGACTTCGTCAAAGAAGTCGTCGGCTTTCACGGTGATCGCTGGAGCGGCGAGGAATGGCACAAACACAAAGACGGGCGAGTTAACTGGAAGGACCACTTCTGTTGCTCGCGGAACATTTCGGTTCATAAGAAAACGGTCGTGATCCCCGCCGGCGGACGAACGGTTTTTCTTGAGGACGAAGGCGACTCGGCAAGGCTGCGACTTGTTGGCGAGATGCCCAGTTTTCACGGCAATGAATACCCCGCGGCCTTCGGGCAGAGCATCGCCGAAGACGGCACCGTTTACGTGCAGTGGCACCGGCGAGACAACGCTGGCCGGGTCGACGCGCTGCGGCTGGTCAAAGGCGAGGACGGCAAAGACAAGCTGGAAACGCACATTGTTCCCGGCACGCAGACTTACATCGATACGCCAGGCCTGCTTGGCTGCACTTCCGTGAGCATCCGCGGCCAGGACGTGTTCCGCGTCCGACCGGAAGACGGCTTCGGCCTGTGCCTCCACAAGCCAAGCCCGATCACTCACGGGGACGGCACGAAAGACCGCTCCGATGAAGCGAAGTTTGCGGAATACCTCGGTGGTTCCCCGTCGATCTGCTCGCCGGTCCTGCTGAAGAATCAGGCAGTTTACGGCGGGCTCGACGGGAAACTTTACGTGACGGGCCTGACGGGCTTCGGCGAGCCGTGGTCGTTTGCAACGGCGTTTGGCTCACCGATTACGGCCTCACCTGCGGTTGCCGACGGGCGAGTCTATTTCGGCTGCGAGGACGGGTACCTGTACGTGCTCGGCCCGGACGGGGATGCGTCCTCCCCGAAGAAGAAACTGCCGACGAAGAATCTCAACGTCCATCAGATTCGCAGCGCACTCACGGGCGACTTCACCGATCCGGAATTCAACTGGTACACGAATTACGGAAACGTCGGCTGCACGAATTCCAACAATCAGGGCATCCGGCCGCCGCTGAAGATGCGGTGGGTGCGACGCGTCGAGGGATCGGTCAAGCACATTCCTGTCTGCGGCGGCGGCAGGATGTACACGCACACGGCCGAAGGGCAGATCATCGCCGTCGAACAGGAAACCGGCCGGCTCCTGTGGCGTCGTTACTGGCCCGGAGTTTATCTGTCGTTCACCTCGCCGATTTATCACGACGAGAAAATCCTCGTGCCCCAGGCCGGAGTGAAACGCTCGATGCTGCGGTGCCTGAACGCAGCCACGGGCGAGCTGCTTTGGGAGGCCGCCTTCACGGGCTCGCCCAGCTGGAGCCGTCAGTTCCCGCCGGTCATCCACAAGAACCTGGCAATTTACGCATCGGGTTCCGGCAAACATGAGGTCGCCGGATCGGAGAAAGCTTTCATCTGGAGGAACTCCGAAACGCCGCCGACCAACGAAGAAGTCATGAGCTTTATCTACAGCCACAACAATCCGTTCTACCCGCAGGACAACCACCCGCTGATCTGGGCCTGGGACCTGGACACCGGCAAGCTCGTGTGGAAGAAAGATTTCTCCGACCTGGGTTCCGGCGGCAACGACTGCGGCCTGGCGATGATGGACGGCTCGCTCTACTACTCAACATTCTTCGGATACCAGGCCAGCAAGCGGCGTCGGCGAGGTCTCCCCGACGGAGTCAACGGCCTCACCGCATCTCTTAATCCGGACAACGGTGACGTCAACTGGAAGACCACTGACTACTACGTGACGGCCGGCTGCACGGTGACCGCGAAGGACGGACGCCTTTACCTGGGCGGCTACAACCCGGCGAAGGACGGAGTCAAGGACCGCTACATCTCGTGCCTGGACGCAAAGGACGGCTCGCTGGTCTGGAAGTCGGACCCGGTGGAATCGGCCGTCAACGTCGTGTCCGTCGGAGAGAAGTTCATTTTCTCGAACGCGATCCGAGCTCAATGCCACGTCTTCGACAAAGCCACCGGCAAGATCACATACCGCTTCGACCTGGACTACAACTGCTCGCGGTTCACGCTGTCCGGTTCATTTCTGATGGGCCCGAACATGGACATGCTGGACCTCGCGAACGGCCACCGTTTGGTGGCGACGGGCCCGGCCGTGGACTCGCGCGAGTGTCTGGGTTCCGCCGTGTCGAATGGGCGAATCTTCTACATCAGCCAGGCCAGCGGGCTGGAGATGTCCGCTGTGTGTGGCGACGACGCGAAGCGGCTGACTCCCGTCTGGGATCAGCGCTGATCTGACGGTCCGTTGAAAAAGCGGACTCGATGTAGCGGCGCGAGCCGTCCGGCGACCGCGCTCCCGCACTCGGCCGTTGGGCTTGCGCCGCTCCGCTACCCATTTCCAGGACCGTTTTCTTCAGGCGGCCAGGTTTCTCACTGGCGATTCCTTCCCGAATTGCTTCGAGTCGAAGAGACTCCGCCAGTTCCCCATCAATTCTTCGACCTTTAAACCTCACGCCTCGCCCAATGAAAACTGACGAACTTCGCGAAAAGTACCTCGCCTTCTTCGAGTCCAAAAACTGCGTCCGCCGGCCGAGCGACGTGCTCGTGCCGCGCGAGGACAAGACGGTCCTGTTCACGCCCGCCGGGATGAACCAGTTCAAAAACCAGTTCCTGGGCATCGGCAAACTGGAGTTCACTCGGGCGACGACCTGTCAGAAGTGCATCCGCACCGGCGACATCGGCAACGTCGGCGTGACGGCCTACCACCACACGTTCTTCGAGATGCTCGGCAACTTTTCGTTTGGCGACTACTTCAAGACCGAGGCGATTCACTGGGCCTGGGAATTCCTCACCGACAAAAAGTGGCTCGGGCTGAATCCCGAGCGGCTTTCGGTCACCGTCTACAAGGACGACGACGAGGCCTACAAGATCTGGCACGACGAAGTCGGTATTCCGCCCGAGCGGATCTCTCGCGAGGACGAAGACGAAAACTTCTGGCCGGCGAGTGCTCCGTCCCAGGGCCCCGACGGAGTCTGCGGACCCTGCTCCGAAATTTACTACACCCCTGACGATGGCCAGCCGGTTGAGATCTGGAACCTCGTTTTCACGCAGTTCAACCGAGTTGGTAACCCGCCCGACAACCTGCGTCCGCTGCCCAAGCAGAACATTGACACGGGCATGGGTCTGGAGCGGACGGCCGCAGTACTCCAGGGAGTCCTCAGCAACTTCGAAATCGACACGCTGCGTCCGCTGTGCGAAGCGGCCGGCAAATCGGTTGGAGTCAAATACACCTTCGAAGCCAAAGAAGGCCGAGCCGTCCGCCGCATCGCCGACCACGTCCGAGCTGGCGTGTTCGCGATTCACGAAGGCGTCGCACCCGGAAGCAAAGACGCGGCCTACATCATCCGCCTGCTCCTTCGTCGAGCGTTCCTGGAAGGCTACCTCCTGGGGACACAGGAACCGTTTCTGTTCACGCTGGTCCCGGCCGTGATCCAGGCGATGCGCGTGCCGTATCCGGACCTCGCCAAAACTCAGAAGAGCGTTCAGGAAACGATCCGTGCAGAAGAAGAGGCTTTTCTTGGGACCATCGACCGCGGTCTGTCGAAGTTCGAAAAACTCGTGAAGAAGTCCAGGTCGAGCGGTATTCTCCCCGGGCGAGAAGTCTTCGATCTTCACCAGACGGATGGCTTTGTCCTCGACCTGACAACGGCTCTGGCCGCGGACCACGGCCTGAAAGTCGACATGGACGGCTACCATCAGGCCGAAGACGAGCACAAGAAGATCAGCGGCGTTGGAAGCTGGGGCGTCATGGCCGCCGGACCACTCGACACGATTCAGAAAGCGTCCGGCGACACCGAGTTCCTCGCGTACGAAGGCACGGCGTCCGAAGCGAAAATTGTCGGCATGATCGTTGGCGGAGTACCCGCCGATTCACTGAGCGACACCTCGGCCCAGGTCGACCTCGTTCTCGACCGGTCTCCGTTTTATGGTGAGTCCGGTGGTCAGGTTGGCGACACGGGCACGATCTCAACGGACGGCGGCGAGTTCGAAGTGCTTGACACTCAGAAGCACGCCGGTCTTGTCGTGCATCGAGGTCGGTTGACTTCCGGTTCACTCAGCGTCGGCCAGAAGGTCAATGCCGAAGTCACCTCAGATCGTCGAGCGGGGATTCGTCGAGCTCACTCGGCCACGCATCTGCTGCATCATGGCCTCCACACGGTGCTCGGCGAGCACGCGGTGCAGCGCGGTTCGAAGGTCGAGGACGACGTACTCCGCTTTGACTTCTCGCACGGAGCTTCCGTGACTGCCGAGGAATTGCTCCAGATTGAGGACATCATCAACGACCGCATCGCCGAGGGATCGCCGGTCGACATTGCCTTCATGAGTAAGGACGCCGCGCAGAAAGCCGGGGCGATGATGCTGTTCGGCGAGAAGTACCCGGACGAAGTTCGCGTGGTCACGATGGGCGACTACAGCAAGGAACTGTGCGGCGGGATCCACCTGGACAATGTCGGCCAGGTCGGCCTGTGCCGGATCGTCAGCGAAGAAAACGTCGCCGCCGGAGTCCGTCGGATCGTCGCGTGTACCGGCCGAGAGGCTCTCCGACGTGTCCGCGAAACCGAGTCACTTCTCAAGGAAGTTGCGATCGCTGTCAAAGCCGGCCTGCCGTCCGAGGTGCCTCGAAAGATTCAGCTTATTCAGGACGAACTGCGCGAGGCAAAAAAAGAGCTTGCCAGACAGGCGACTCAGTCCATCGCCGGAGCCGTCGACGACCTGATCGCAAATGCCGAAGAAGTGGACGGCGTGAAAATTATCACTCACCTGGCCACCGGCCTGGACCGCGACGGCCTGCGGGAATTTGCCGATCGACTGCGAGACAAAGCCGGCGACGCGGCGGTGCTGCTCGGAGCCGAAATCGACGGCAAGGTCGCGCTCCTGGCGGCAGTCAGCAAGAGCGTCATCAAGAAAGGAGTCAAAGCCGGCGACTGCGTCCGCGAGACAGCAAAGATCGTCGGCGGAGGAGGCGGAGGCCGCCCCGACATGGCCGAAGCCGGCGGCAAGGATCCGGGCAAGCTTCCGGAAGCCCTCGCTGCCGGTGCGGAGTTTTATAAAAACGCGTTGGGTGGGTGAGCAATTCTTCATCCGACCTGACCACTGCGGGTCGCGCTCGGCGATTTCTGGGAGGTCAGGCTGTGCCTGACGAAAATTGTCACAGAGTTTCGAATGGGATCTCTGCAGTTTGAGAAACCGCGAATAGACGCGAAGGAACGCGAATCGGCATCCTCAATTCGCGTCTCTTCGCGTTCATTCGCGGTTCATTCACGATGGTTTGCGGTGCCAGATCGGGAAGTGGCTTCGGGGAACCCCTCCTTAATCAAGCACCCTGTCAGGCCGAGCCGGACGTGCGAAAACACAATCAAATCTGAGTCCACCCCCACTGCGGGCAATTGAAACACCGAGGCACAGAGGAAACAGAGACGCGGCACTCTGTTTCCTCTGTGCCTCTGTGTTTCGAATCTCTTTTCTGCCAGAAACGCCACGCACGAATCAGCGATTGTGGATGTTTGCGGGCGGCTCGGTCTGAACGCGGAGTCAGTAGAATCCAGGGCGAGAAAAAGGCATGCTCGGTGGCTTTCGGTTTGCCGCAGATCTGCCGTTTGTCTTTTCGCTGAGAGATTCCATGTCGTTTTCCAGACTCGCCTGCCCGCATTGCAGCAAGCCGCTCAAGGTGACCGAAGACCTGGCCGGGCAGACTCGCAACTGCCCGTACTGCAAGGGAACGGTCAAGATTCCTGATACGATTGCTGCGCCGCCGCCAGCAGGCCCTCCTGGCATCGTGGTCAACACGGCCGGTGGCGGCGCGGGGGCACCAGCTCCGAGTGTCCGCAAGCGACGCAAGAAGGCGTGGTTTCAGGCGGGCAGCGGGGATTCGGCCAGCAGCGATGTCAGCCTGGTTTTGAGCGGAGTACTCGGAGCAGGTTTCACCGTCGTCTGGCTGGTCGCCATGCTGCCTCTGCGAGGCTTTTCGTTCGGGCAGTTGTTCTGGGACCGAGGCCTCGTTCCGTTTTTCACGACGTTTCTGATGTTCTGGTCGGTCGGCATTCTGCTGCTGAAATGGCTCAACATGAAGCAGCAGAAAGAGGCCATGCTTCTTGACGTGCTGCCCACGGAGATCGCTGGGGAAATCACGCCCGAGTCGCTCGACCGATTCGTCGAGCACATTCGTGGTCTACCCGTCGCGGCCGAGAGCTTTCTGGTCAACCGGGTCCTGCGTGGCATCGAGCATTTCCGGGTCCGCAAGAGTGCGGCGGAAACGGTCACGATGATGGAGTCTCAATCGGCCATCGATGCCAACAATATCGCGGGCAGTTACACGCTGCTGAAAGCGTTCATCTGGGCGCTGCCGATTCTCGGTTTCATCGGAACGGTTGTCGGCGTGAGCACGGCGGTGGCCGGACTCGCAAGCAGCCTCGATACGGCGTCCGACATGAGCTCGATGAAGAGCGCTCTGAACGGAGTTTTCGGTGGACTCGGCACGGCGTTCGATACGACTCTGCTGGCTCTCATCATGAGCATGCTGGTGAAGATTCCGACGTCGGCTCTGCAGAAGAGCGAAGACGACATCATCACGGCGGTCGACGAGTACTGTAACGAGAATCTGCTGCGGCGACTGAACGACGGTCGCGAGGGTGGAGCGGAGCGCGGTGCCGGCAGCGGTCAGGACGTCTCGATCTTTCGCGAGGCCGTGGAAGCGGCGATGGGGACTCACCATTCCGAGCTGGAAAACTGGCTCACCCGGCTCGACGCGATCGGCGGGAAGCTGACGAGTCAGGTTGCCGATGGCTGGGAGAAGATTAACTCGCAGGTTCAACAGCAGCAGAAACGGCAGGCGGCTGAGGCCAGCTTCCAGCAGACGGAACAACAGAAGCAGTTGCAGGCTCAGCTCAACCAGATGGCGACAGCGGCTGCCGAAATTCAGACGACGCTGTCCCGTGTCGGCGATCAGGCAGCCACGATGCAGAACAACGTGACGGGGTCGTTTGCCAATGCTCAGGCGACGCTGCAGCAGCAGTTTGCCGGGCTGCAGCAGGGCCTGAACGGGCTGAACACGGTGCTGCAGCAGCTTAGTCAACACAATGTGGTGGTACAGCAGGTGCCGGCGGCCGCTCCGGTTGCGTCCGTTGCTCCGCGGAAACGCGGCTGGTTCGGCAAAGCCCGCTGATTGACGGAGCATTCCCATGGCAAGACGACCTCGCGAACCTGACGACGACGTCTCTCTGTTTCCCTTTCTCAGCATCATCGCGTGCGTGATCGGCGTGCTGACGATGATGATCTCGACGCTGTCTCTCGCGCAGATGGACACGCCGGACGTCGCGCTGATTGAGGCTCACGAAGAGGTGGCGAAAGACGTCAGCGAGGCGGAGGCGGACGTCGCGAGGCTGAGGGCGATCCTCGATGAGAAACTTGGCCCGGACGCTGCGACGGTCCGAAAAGAGCTGGCGGGACGCGAGAAGGAACTCGCTCAGCTTGCGGCCGAGCTCAGCAGGATCGAGAAGGAACTGGCCGAGAGCAAAAAAGTGAAGGTGGTCATCCCGCAGCTTGATCCAGCTCAGCGCGAGTCGGTGGCGTCGATGCAGGGTCAGCTGACGTCGCTGACCGAGGAGCTCGCAATTCTTGAGAAGGACTTGTCCGAGCGGAAAGATGCCAGCGAGTCGAAGACGACAATTCTTCCCGGCGGAACGGGCATCAACTTCACGCCGCGGTTTGTCGAATGCGCGGCCGATTCGATCGTCATGCACACGGTCAATCCGCCGAAGCGAATCCGCGCGGCCAGCATGGTCAACGACAAAGACTATCGGGCACTGCTGGAAAGAGTGGCCAACAGCACAAACGACTCCGTCGTGTTTCTGGTCCGCAGCGATGCGTTGTCGACCTATCGAGCGGCTCGACAACTCTGTGTCGATCGCGAGATCCGAAACGGCAAACTGCCGGTCGTGGGTGCAGGCCGGATCGACCTCAGCCAGTTTGCTGACAAATAACCAGTTCGCTGAAACGTAAAGAGCATTTTCATGAGACCACTTCGACGCGACGACGATGACGACGGCGGCCTCGATTCGCTGCTCGACACGATGACCAATGTCGTGGGCATCCTCGTGCTGGTTCTGATTATGACTCAGCTGGGGGTGAGCGAGACGATCAACGAAGTCACGGCAAAGTCCAAGGTCACGGAAGAAGACATCGAGGCGGCCAAAGCGAAAATGGCGTCCCTCGCCGAAGAACAAACGGAGCTGGCAGAGCAGACCGAATCGCTGTCGTCGTTCGACCTGGACGCCGCGAAGGAACAGCTCAAGCGTCTGCAGCAGATGCTGGAAACACGGAAGAAGCTGATGGCCGATCAGTCGAAAGAAGCCAATCAGTTTTCGATGGCCATCGAGCGGGATCGGAAGACCGCGTCGAAGAACGAGAAAGAGATTGCCGACACGAAGCAGAAACGGCAGGAGCTTCAAGGACAGCTCGAAACGTCGCTCGCCCGCCGAGCAGAATTGAATGCGCTGCTCGACAAAACGCCGAAGCGATCCGGCCCGGCTCCCGCCCGGATCGTGACGATTCCGAATCCGCGTCCGGCTCCGGACGGAGCTCAGCAGGTCCTGCTGGTCTGTGCGGGAAACCGGCTGTACCCGATGAATCTCGACGGGATCCGCAAAGACGCGGAGTTGCGTTCCAAGGACTTGATCACCCGCCTGAAGCTGAACCTCGACCCTGAGAGTGGCATCGATCCGGAGAAGTTCAGCAAGGTCTACACGAAGTTCAAGAACTCGACAGACGACTTTTTCGATGTTGAGTTTTTCGTCGCCAACGATCGATGGCCGCAGTTGAAGCTGACTCCGAACGGGCGCGGAGCCACCGAAGAGGAAATTCGAAAAACGAACTCGCGCATCCGCAAAGTGCTGGGAGTGCTCGATCCAGACAAGTTCTACGCCCGGTTTTATGTCCTGCCTGACAGCTTTGATGTTTACCTGACGGCACGGCAGGTGCTGTCTGAGGCCGGGGTTCTCGCCGGCTGGGAACCGCAGACGGAGCAGTGGGTCTTCACGACGGGAGTCGGTGGTGGCATTGAGCTTGGTCCGCCTCGTCCGCCGAATCCCAACCCGCCTCCGGCCGGCCCGCCGAAGAAGCCGGCCAACGTGATCGACTGAGCGATGGCCCGCTCCGGTTTTGAGGCTCGCTCCGGAACGTTAACCTTGCGGCTGGTGGGCGACGAAAACGGGAGCAGGTTGTGGAACTACTTCGCGAGATGATGCGGCTGCAGCACGAACGGGGCTGCCTGACGGAAGAGTCGCTGTGCGAGATTTCGAAGGTCCGCCGCGTGCCGCTGTACCGCCTGGAGGAGCTCGTCAGTTTTTATCCGAGCTTCCGTCGTACGCCGCCGCCGAAGTTCGCTGTGCATGTCTGCCGCGATGTTTCCTGCGCGATGCGCGGCTGCAACGCGTTATCCGAACGGCTTCGTGTGGCGGCTTCGAGCCGAAGCGACGTGGAGATCCACGAAGTCTCCTGCCTGGGTCGCTGCGAACTCGCGCCGGCGGTCGAGATCAACGAAGTGCCTCTTGGTGAGGCCAACTCGCTGAGCGACGTCGAGGCATTTCTGTCCGGCGCACGGCCTCTGCCGGAAAACGAACCCACCTCGGCACCGCGAGCCTGGAAGTGCGACCCGTATGTCCGTCGGCACGGAGAGCCAACAACCGTCCCCGCTCCCCCCGAGGGGGGAGAGGGGACGGATACGGCGTACTCGACCGTTCGACGCCTCGCTGCGGACACAAACAGCCTCGCCGAAACCTGCATCGAGCGTCTTTCCGCGGCCGGACTGCGCGGGATGGGCGGAGCGGGTTTCCCCACCGGTCGTAAATGGCAACTCGTTCGCGGCGAAACCGAGCCGACGAAATACGTCATCTGCAACGCCGACGAGAGCGAGCCGGGCACGTTCAAAGATCGCGTGATCCTGGAAGAACTGCCGCACCTGGTCATTGAAGGAATGGTTCTGGCCGGACTGACGATCGGAGCCGAACGCGGCATCGTCTACATCCGGCACGAGTACGGCCGCGAGCGGAAGGCGCTCGAAGCGGCCCTCAAAGAAGCGCGGCAGCGAGGCATCCTCGGTGCAGACGCGTCCGGATCGGGCCAGCCGTTCGACATTGAGATTTTCGTCTCGCCCGGCGGTTACATCCTCGGTGAAGAGACCGCTCTGCTGGAGGCCCTCGAAGATAAACGCGGTGAGCCGCGCAACAAGCCGCCGTACCCAGGCACGTACGGACTGTGGGGCAAGCCGACGCTGATTAACAACGTCGAGACGTACGCCCTCGCCACGTCCATCGTGAACCGCGGTGCCGACTGGTGGCGTGAGCAGGGGCGGGGCGAGGTCGCGGGCCTGAAGTTCGTTTCGGTGTCCGGCGACGTCGCGTCGCCAGGCGTCTATGAGATTCCGCTCGGCATGCCGGTTTCGGAGTTGATCGAACTGGCCGGTGGCTTGCCGGACGGACAGCATCTTCAGGCGTTCCTGCCAGGTGGTGCCAGCTCGAACTTCCTGCCGGCCAGCGCGGTCGACACGCCGCTCGATTTTGATTCGATGAAAGCTGCGGGCAGCATGCTGGGCACGGGAGCGGTCATCGTGATCAGCGATCGCCACAACCTGTTTGACCTCGCCACAAACATCGTGACGTTTTTCCGCAACGAGTCGTGCGGCAAGTGCGTTCCGTGCCGCATGGGATCTCAGCAGGCGGTTTCGATTCTGGAGTCCGTCCAGTCCGGATCGGCCACAACCGAGTCGCTCGACATCCTCCCGGAACTCGGCGAGACCCTCGAACAGACCTCGATCTGCGGCCTGGGTCAGGTCGCGCTGAACCCGATTCTTTCGCTGATGCGAAACGTCCCCGGCTCCGTTCCGCGGTAGCGTCCTGAGCCAGAAGAAAACCCGGGATCCGACATGGCGGATTCCCGGGCGGTGATTCAGGAGACTGGGCAGCCAGCTATCAAACTGCCGTCAAGCGGCTCCGCCGTTTCCTTTCTTTCCCTTTGGTGAATCGCTTTTGTTGCCCGGCCTGGCCGCGGCCTCGTTGGACGATCCGCTGTCCGAGCCGGAAGCGGGCTTCGAATCAGACGCTCCTTCCGGGAGTGATTCGGACGTTCGCAGTGCGTCGCCGGCGTCATCTGACAGTTGCGCTTCCGTTCGCTCCGGTTCATCGCGCACAAAGCTCTCTGTGGGGTCTTCCGATTCAGAGGCCAGTGGTGTCACGGTTCCCGGGATGTCGATTGAGTTCTCGCTGCGGATGAAATTTGCCGCCGCACCGTGATCGTGGCCGTCGCCGTGATCGTGACCCGCCCCGTGATCGTGCTGGTGGCTTTCGAGCCGCTGGTAGTAATTGTTGAGGCCCTCTTTCTTAACGCAGTCGCAGATCTCGGCGGCGTCGGCGGCCATCACTTTGATCGTGGCCGAGACGGCCTCGCCATCCACGGCAGCACCAGAGGTCATTGTGCCCAGGACGGCCTGTGCTTCATCGGAACCGGACAGACCCAGTCCCAGCATCGCCGAGCCCACAAGCTCGTCGGTGAGGTCGGCTTCCACCGGCGCGGTCACAGCGGCATTTGTTGCCTGGATCGTTGCTGCCTTGAGCTGCGACTGAATCAGCGGTCGAGCCTTCTTCGGCCTGGCGATCAGTTTCAGGAAGGCGAGTGCGGCTTTGCTCTGCGTCCTGTTGATGAGATCTCCCAGGTGAATCAGTGCCGCGTTTCTGGCGTTGAACACAGACTGGGCATTCGACGGCGTCTTGATAAATTCAATCAGCGGCTCGACCACTTCTTCGCCGCCGATGAAACACAACGTGGAAACGATTTCCGGCAGGTAGTCTGCAACGGTGTCCGACGTCGGATGAAATCTGCGAACGTATTTCGAGATTTTCACATCCGGATCAGCGAGCATTTTCAGCAGTGTCCGCGCGTCTTTCTCGTTGTATCTGGACGCAGCCTCGCGAGGGACGCCGTGGAAGTAGTGTTGCAGAACAAACTCGGCGACATCGTCGGGAGCTTTGAACGGCTCTTCTGACTGAGCGGCCGCGTGACCGGTCAACGCTTCTGGTCCTGCCAGGTATTTTCTGGACTCGTCCAGACTCACAACCTTCCGGTTCGGAGCCATGCTCGGAAACATGATCGCGTTGCCATCATTCTGGCGATGGCTCAGCCCGACGTTGTGACCGTACTCGTGGACCCACAGAATGCCCTCCTGATTCGGTGTGAAGCGTACGGCGGCAAGGTTGACCTCACGGCTGCCGACGGGTGCGCAGCCGATGATCGAACCACCTGGACCACTGCACCAGCGGATCGCCCGCACGATCTTGACTCCGGGTCCGACTCGTCTCAGAGCTTCAAATTGTGCCGCCGACTGAATCACGGCCGGCACATGACCGGGGAGAGTCCGGATTGGCCCGTTCGGAATAAACCGAACACTGGTGGGAACATCGTTGACGGCATCCTTGCCCTGCAGAATTCCGCCCATGTCGGCGAGGATTCGGTCCGCCTCAGCCGAAGTCAGGCCGACAGAGCTGTGCCGCCACACGGTCACTCGAACCGTTTTGATTGTTGGCGTTGGCGGCGTTGGTCGAGGTGGCGGCGAGCTGCCGGACGTCAGATTCACCGTGTAGGTCGTCTGACTTCCAGCGTCGATTTTCCGCAGTCCAAGTTTTCGCGTGGGGGACGGACAGTCGTTCCAGCACGCCTGGAATGCCCGGTTCGTCACGCAGGCGACGGGGCTGTCGCTTTCCCATTTCAGAGTCCCGTCGGAGGACTCGGCGTAAAAGTACGAATACCGGTTGGTGATACTCGACCCGTCGGCAGTCACGGTCTGGCCAGGCTCGAGCCGCCACCAGCCCTGCTTCCGCCAGGGAATGCCTGCGCAGGAGCGATCATGTCGAACATGCATCACGTAAATCGGCTTCGATGTCTGATTGGAGTACCGAAACGCCGCAGACGTCTCCGTTTGAGACAGCGGAGAAATGAGTGCGGTGAGAACAACACTGGCCGTCAAAAATAAACGCATCGTGACCTCCAGACTGTGGGGACATCGGGGCAGGTTGAATCAGCAATCAGCAGATGATGCCTGACCGGTTTAACCGATTTACCTGCGCAACTTCGTTATCTGTCCACCAATAATCCAGGCAAACTGGGGATTATGAGTTCTCGCCGGTGTTCGGCGAGTCGCGACCCGGTGGCGTTGACGTCCCACTCTTTGCGACAGACTCCGGAATGCCGTAAAAGCACTGAGTCACAAGCGAGGAAGATTTCATGAAGCTCAATCTCTCCAGTCAGGTTGCAGTCGTCACCGGAGGAGCCAGCGGAATCGGCCGCGCGGCGGCTGAGGCGTTCGCCGAAGAGGGTTCCCCGGTCGCCATCTGGGATGTCTCAAAAGCCGCTGCAGAAACTGCGAACGAGATTGCAGAGGCGACTGGTGCCCGCGTGATCTCCTGCGTGGTGGACGTCACGCAGCAGAGCCAGATCGATGCCGCGTTGAAACTGACGCAGGAATCGCTCGGCCCGGTCGACCACCTGGTTCACGCCGCGGCGATCGGGTCGGGCAAATTCGGGTTCCCGTTTCTCAACCTTGATGTTGAGGACTGGCCGCGGGTCATCGAGGTCAACGTGCTTGGCATGACGAGGATCGCTCATGCGATCGCACCGGGAATGATCGAGCGGGAACGTGGCACGATGACGTTTATCGCGTCCGTGGCCGGACAGATCGGCTCGCCGACCGACCCGCCTTACAGCGCGAGCAAGGCCGCCAACATCAACTTCGCACAGTGCATGGCCAGGGACCTTGCGAAGTACGGCGTGCGAGTCAACACGGTCTGCCCCGGCATGGTGCAGACGCCGCTCAACAAAGCCGTCTGGCAGGCGTGGCACGATCGGCAACCGGAAGGCGAGCGGCTCGACTACGACGCCTGGGCCGGCGAGAAGATCCGCACCGTCGTGCCGCTGGGTCGCTGGCAGCAGCCCTCGGACATCGCCAGCATGGTCGTGTTCCTCGCCTCCGAACGAGCCAGCCAGGTGACCGGCCAGACGATCAACGTCGACGGCGGATTCGTGATGAAGGGTTGATGGTCGATAGTTGATAGTTGAGGGTTGAAAGTTGAGAGTGTGCGTCAGGGAGCCAGCCACGGACTCCGCGAACTCTCAACCATCGACTCTCAACCATCAACTCCTCCATGCCCGAACGCATCCTCTTTGTGACCGGCCGACTTGCTGAGGAACCGCTGCGCCGCGTTGTTGCGGAGCTGGCTGCTCAGACCGGCTTCGAAGGTGAGATCGCCGTCACGGGGATCAGCGTCGCCGCGCTGACTCATGTCGAGTGGCTCGCGCGGAAGCTGGAGATCACCGGCGAGTTCGATCGCGTCATCCTGCCAGGCTGGTGTCAGGGCGAGGTCGCAAGGCTGGCCGAGCAATTCGGCGTCCCGTTCGAACGAGGACCAAAAGACCTGTTCGATTTACCCGAGTGGTTCGGCGCGGCCACAAAGCCTCCGGTCGACCTCACGAACTACGACATCGAAATTCTGGCCGAGATCAATCACGCGCCGCGGATGAGCGACGACGAAATTGTCGCGATGGCCACGCACTTTCGAGACAGCGGTGCGGACCTGATCGACCTGGGCTGCATCCCCGGCGAGTCCTGGTCACGGGTCGGCGAGGTCACAAATCAACTGATCGACCTCGGGCTGCGAGTCTCCATCGACAGCTTCGATCGAGCGGAAGTGGAAGCCGCCGTCGCGGCCGGAGCCGAACTCGTTCTTAGCTGCAACCAGTCCAACATCGAATGGGCCTCGCAACTCGACGCGGAACTCGTCGCGCTTCCGGAGGCTCCGTTTTCGGTTGATAACCTGGCAGCGACCATCGAACAGCTCACCGCGGCGGGAACGCGGTTCCGCATCGACCCGATTCTTGAGCCGATCGGCTTCGGCTTTGCGGACTCGCTCGCGCGGTACTTCGAAGCGCGTCGGCGCTGGCCGAAGCTCGAAATCCTGATGGGCGTTGGCAATCTCACCGAGCTGACCGAAGTCGACTCGGCCGGCGTCAACTTCACGCTGGCCGGCATCTGTCAGGACCTGGGCATCCGCAGCGTCCTCACCACCGAGGTCATCAACTGGTCCCGCAGTTCCGTCCGCGAATTTGACCTTGCCCGCCGGCAGACATTCCACGCGGTCAACAATCGAGCCCTGCCAAAACACGTCGACTCAAGCCTGGTCACCCTGCGCGACGCGTCACTGAAGGAACTTGGCGAGGCCACGCTCAACGACCTGGCCGCACAGTTAAAAGATCCCAACTACCGAATCTTCGCCGAGCGGGGTCAACTGCACGTCATGAACCGCGACGGCTACTGGCAGGGCACCGACCCGTTCGAACTATTCCTGCGAGTCCGCGCGGACGCCAGAAAACCGCTGTCCGAGAGCCACGCCTTTTATCTCGGCTACGAGATCCACAAAGCCGTGACAGCCTTGCGGCTCGGCAAAAACTACACCCAGGACGAAGAACTCCGCTGGGGCCACCTGGGTTCGGACGAGTCGGAGAGCGGGCACTCACTCATCGAGTCCCAGTAGCAAAGCATCACGGGGCATCTTTGGCAGGAGAAGGCTCGACTTTGTCCGGCTTGAGGACTCCGTCTTTGATCAGCCGCGCCCGGACTTTGAAGTACATTTCCTTTTCCTCATCCAGCGTGTAATCCCAGCCGTACTCCTTCCGGTTACTTTCGTGGACCCTGTAGTCGAATTCATCCAGATCGTTGTAATGCTCAAGATGTTCACGGTCCCACCCACCATCGAATGATGGTCGAGTCGCAGTCAACCTGGGATCCGCACCGGCATCCAGCAATGCCATCATTGACCACCACTGGCGCCACTGCTGTGCCTTGAAAAGTGGCGTTGTACCATCGTCGTCGAGGTTCAGATCAGCGCCCGCTTTAATCAACAAAAGTACGTTGGTGTGCTGCCTGGCGGCCAGAGCTGTAAGAAGAGGAGTGTAGCCCGGCGCATAGGGATGCCCAGTGTTGCGAAGATTGGGGTCCCCTCCGTACTTCAGCGCGGTCCGCAACCAGAAGGGGTCGCGGTGTTTCGCCGTCAGGTGCAGCAGGCACGACTCGACAAATGGCCGGAAATTGGGATCCGCGCCCTCTTTCAGGAGCTTCACGTAGAGATTCCTGTCGCCAGCGTCAAACGCCTTATGCAGTGGGGTCTTGTGCCGAAACGCGTCCTCCAGATCTTCCCGGGTGGCCTCATCACCCTTCGACGGTTTGATCAGATCGACCGCCTTCAGGAGTTTGCTCAGACCACCGCGGACGATTCCCAGTTCTTCGTTCCATTTCTCCTCTGGCTGAAATTCGATCTCCGAATAGATCTTCTGCAGCGGCGGAGGCTTCTGGTGTTCTTCCAGAACTTTCTTCATGGTGATTTTCAGTTTGCCCGGAAACCGAAACGCATAGGGATTAATAAACGGGCCGCTGAGCTGGTAAAACGCGTTGAACGTCTGCGCCTGCTCGAAGGCCAGAGTGGGTTTGCCCTCGGCGTCGTTCTGAATCGCCACGGCGACATAAAACCTGGACCGAATCTGTGCTGAATAAAACCAGTAAACGGCCAGGTCTTTCTGCCCGAGATCGAACAGGCGAATCGCGGCGACATACATCTGTTCGATGGTGAGAGTGTCCCACTCCTTCTTCATCTGATCTGTCACAGACAGAATCGTCTTTTCATCCGCTGCCTTCAGTTCGCGACTGAACTTGCCCACTTCGATCGCTGGTCCGATCGAGTTGAAGAAGGGCGTGACATAAATCGGCAAAGGCGACGGGTCGGTTTCGTTCTCAGAAAGTTCGTCTCCGGTGGGTGCCGCTTCCCGAGTTGGTTGAGGTTCGTCTCCCGCAATGGCTATCCGCCCGTTCCCGGCGAGTTCGACGAGGA
>JAQBVJ010000182.1 GCA_027623235.1 Planctomycetota bacterium | reverse complement strand
GAAGAAAGTTTCCGGTCAGAAGTCGGTAGATGTGTAGATGTGTGAATCGGCCAGCCCGGCTGACACGGAAGATTTCGTGACATTGTCTGGCTGGCTGTCGAAAATGAAGTAGACCGGGCGAAGTTTGAGTATACCTGTTAAAAATGCGGTCCGCACCCAGACAGCCGGGATTCACAGGACAAACAGGGCACTTTTCGATCACGAAATGTACACACTTTTGAGGCGTTTGGACCTGTCAGAGCGATTATCCGGATTCACTCGCTCGCACAGGTCTCCGTGTTGCGATCGGTCGATGTCGAGCGGAAATGCAGCGTCCGAACTCGAGAGGCAAGTCCCGCATGGTGAAGCTGGGAGTGTGAAAGAGTGAGTCGAGAAAAAGTCGTCGTCGTCAAGGTCGGTGGCAGTCTTCTTTCGCTGAGCGGCCTCGCCGAACGACTTCAGCGGCTGTTCGCGGCGACAGATGCGTCGAAAGTGCTCGTCGTTCCAGGCGGTGGCGAGGTCACCGGTTTCGTACGGGATTGGGACGGAGTCCATAGTCTGGCAACGGATGTGAGCCATCAGCTGGCGATCGATTCGCTGGGCCTGACCGCGCGGCTTCTGGCGAGCGTGCTTCCGGATGCGAGTCTGATGACGGAAAAACCAACCGCGAGCAGTTTTCAAAGAGTCGTAATTCTCGATATTCCGTGCATTCTCGCGAGTGCTGACTGTCAGGAAAGTCCACAGCTTCCGGTTGGCTGGCATGTGACCAGCGACTCAATCGCTGCCTGGATTGCGATCCACTGGAAGGTCGACGAGCTGGTTCTTGCCAAGTCTGTGGGTGCTCCGGAGGCGATCTCCGACCCATCGAAAGCTAACGATTCGAACCAGGCCGTTGATTCCGCATTCGGGAAGTTCATCCCCTGCCTGCCGCCGCTTTTCTGGTGCAATTTACGTGGCGATCCCTCGATTTTGTGTGCGTTTGAAAAATCTCAGGACGGGAGCACACTCACCTCAGTCAGGCCACAGTGATGGAAAACGTCGTAATTTTACAGCGGTTTGGGTCGAACCCGACGTCCTCCTTCGGGGTGAGTGGCAGGAACCAGTCGCGGTGTGACCTTTTGATCGCCTGCGAGGAGCGCTATACTGGCTGCCTCTGCAGAAAGACTCACATTCGTGTAAGACTCACATTGAGTGGCGTTTTGAACTGCCAGGAGAGTTGAGTTTCCAGAATTCGATTTGAGTTTCCAGAAAACGTTCGGTTGCCGATCCGACTGGCGGATCGAAGACAGGCTGACGATCCCAACGAATCAGGATTCCCTGCAAATGACCATGCCAATGACCCGTCGGAGCGGCATCACGTGGCTGGCTGTTGCCATCGCCGTGACCCTCTTTCTTTCCGCTGGAAACGCCACCGCACAGACTCCCGAGCAGCGGCAGGAGTTGGCGGAAATCCAGAAAAAAGTCGCCGCGGTCGCGACGATGCTCCGGCAGAAGGAGTACGAAGAGGCCGAGAAGGTCCTGGAGGAGCTCAATACGGAAGCCGACAAATTGATCGCTGCGGCCGGACTCCCCGCCAGCAATCGTCAGGTCGCAACTCTGAAACGACTCCTGAATATCAATCGTCAGAAAGTCGCGAAGGCACTCGACAAACCGGATCCGACCCTCGTCAGCTTCTCTAAAGACGTCGCCCCGATCCTCGCTGCAAAATGCGGTAACTGTCACGGAGCAGCCAATCCACGCGGCGGGCTGAACCTGAGCAACTTCGCGGGAATGCGAGCCGGCGGTGCCAGCAAACTGCCGCTTGTGACACCTCGCAACCCGCAGCGCAGCATGCTGGCTTACCGGCTGGTGACAACGGATGCTCAACTGAAAATGCCCAAAAACGGGACGCTGACTCCTGAAGAAATCAACGCGGTCATGGAGTGGATTTCGCAGGGAGCCGGCTTTGACGGGAAAGATCAGACAACCCCACTGGCGGACCTTGGAAAAGAGGCTGCCGCCGAAGGCGGACCGAAGGCAGCGCCAACATCCGTCGTCATCAACAAGGCGACCGGAGACGAAAAAGTCTCCTTCGTGCGGGACATCGCTCCGACCATCGTAAATCTGTGTACTGGCTGTCACAGCGGGGCCAATGCGAACCTCGGCTTGTCGGTTGTCAATTTCGAGTCGCTCATGCGTGGCAGCGACAATGGCCGCGTGATTGTGCCGGGCAGCCTGGAAGGCAGCCGACTGTGGGCGCTTGTCGGCGCTGGCGAGCAGCCGCGGATGCCGCAGGGACAGGCGCGGATTACTCGTAAGTTTCACGCGGACCTGCGGACCTGGATCGAAGAAGGGGCCCGGTTCGACGGCACCGATGCCAAAGCGACACTGCGAAGCCTTGTTCCGACGGAAGAAGAGCTCGCGATGTCGAAGCTGGCTTTGTTAACCGAAGAAGAGATGCGGGCTCACCGTGAAAAACAGACGGAAGAGCAATGGAAACGAGTCAACCCGCGGATACGGCCGAAGTTTTTCAGCAGTCCGGAATTCCTCGTTTACGGCGACGCAGATGAAACGCGTTTGAAACAGGTCAGCGACTGGGCTGAGGAACATGCCGCGCAGCTTCGCAAGCTGTTCGGAATCAAGCAGACTCCGATCTGGCGAGGACGTCTTACGATCTTTCTGATGAAGGACCGGTTTGGCTACACGGAGTTCAACCAGGTGATTAACAGCCGTGACACGGCCCGGGATGTCCACGGACATTCCGTGGTCACCGTTGGCTTCGAGGATGCATACGTCGCCCTGGAAGACGTGGGTGATGACTCCACGGCATCGTCCGCAGGTCTGAAAGTCAACTTGATCGACCACATCACCGGAGCCTTTCTCAGCAAGCCTGGAACGAAGCTTCCGGACTGGGTGGTCCGTGGAACCGGACTGGCAATGGCGTCGAAATCCGCGACCGATAATGCGTACGTTGGGAGCCTCAGCGGCCTCGCCATGGACGCCTTGAAGGGGATCAACGGTCCGGAAGACGTATTTTCGACCTCACAGTTTGGCCCGTCAGACATCGGCCCAGTCGGCTACACCCTGGTCAAGTACATGATCGAGTCCGGAGGAGCCCAGCGGTTTGGCCAGTTCATTCTGCAACTTCAATCAGGGGCCAACGTCGCCGCGGCCGTCAAGGCTGTCTATCCGCCGGCCGATTTGCGGGCTCTTGGAACGGGATACCTGCAAAGCCTGTCCGGGAAGAAATAGCCTTCTGTTTCGAACTGTGTGAAAAACGTAACGAAGACGCGGCTGTGTCAGCAGCCGCGTCTTTTTCTTAGCGCCCTGCGAAGTCGGTTCCTTCGATCGGATGAACCTCACCATCGAGGCAGTACAATCCACAGCAGTATTCATGTGGTATGGCCTTGCGGCCACGGATTCAGACAGGCACGGAAATGGCCGATGTACTTATTGCCGGTGGTGGAGTCATCGGCCTGTCCACCGCCTGGGAACTGGCTCAGCAGGGCGTGTCCGTTGTTGTTCTCGAACAGGGCCGACTCGGCCAGGAGGCCTCGTGGGCTGGAGCCGGCATGCTTCCGCCTGGCAATCTTGAGTTCGCCGCGTCAGGCGAACCGTCGCTGCGGGCCCTGAGCTGTCGTCACTGGCCGGACTGGGCCGAGCGTCTGCACACGACGACGGGAATCGACAACGGCTTCCGGAATTCCGGCCGACTCGGATTGTTCCGCGACGGCGAATCCGAATCGGAGCTGAGTTTCTGGCAGGGCGAGCACATCGTCGCAGACCACCTTTCCCAGGCTGAGCTGCGGAATGTTGAGGCAGAAGTCGGCGCGGGCTTTTCCGAGGCCGTTCGGGTGCCGGAGTTCTGCCAGGTCCGCAACCCGAGACATCTCAAAGCCCTGGTTGCCGCGTGCCGGATTGCGGGTGTCGATTTTCGAGAAGAAACGGCCGTGACGGGCTGGGACATGGAACAGGGACGTGTCGTCGCCGCCAGGACGTCGTCCGGAAGCGTCCATGCCGGGCAGTTTGTCGTCGCAACGGGGGCCTGGTCGAAACCGCTTCTGGAAGCTGCTGGCTGCCTGGTTCCGATCGAGCCGGTTCGTGGACAGATCGCGTTACTCAAAACGCGGCCGGGTCTGTTCGAGCACGTTTTGGAAGTCGGCTCGCGATACCTCGTTCCACGCAGTGACGGGCGAATCGTTGTTGGATCAACCGAAGAACGAGTTGGCTTCACAAAGAACAACACAACGCAGGGTGTCCAGGGGCTGCTCGAATTCGCGATCGAGGTCGTTCCCGCACTGGCTGACGCCGAACTGGAACGGTGCTGGGCGGGTCTTCGCCCCGGCATTCGAAGCGGGCTGCCGGTGATCGGTCGAATTCCGCAGACGGAAAATCTCTTCGTGGCGGCAGGCCATTTCCGGTCCGGCCTTCAGAACTCGCCGGGGACGGGAATTCTGATGCGGGAACTGATTCTCGGTCAGTCAACCTCGATCGATCCAGGACCGTTTTCCGTAACGTCGCGTGTTGACAGCAACTCGACAATCGCAGTGGAATGAATGAGGAGCAGGGCGTGCCGCAATCCGGAAATCGAATCGCGATCGTTGGCGCCGGTCCGATCGGACTTGAGGCAGCGATGTTTGCAAAGCAGCGAGGCTTCGATGTCACTGTGCTTGAGCAGGGTCGAGTCGCGGAAAACATCCGGTCATGGGGTCATGTTCGGCTTTTCAGTCCGTTTTCGATGAACAGCTCGCCGTGGGGCAGGGCGGCTCTCACCGAGGCGAAGATCGAAGCGGGGAGAGACTCTCGTGCGTTGCCCCCTGAGGATGCGCTTCTAACGGGACTTGAATTTGCCGAGCAATATCTTCTGCCGCTCAGCAGACATCCTGAAATTGCCGACACCATCCGACAGAACACTCGGGTGATTGCAATCGGTCGAGCTTCCCGTTGGAAGTCGGATCTGGGGGGCGCCTCGCGACAGGAATCACCCTTCAGACTGCTCGTCCGGACCGGGCAGAATGAGGAGACCATTGAGTGCGATTTTGTGCTGGACTGTTCGGGGACTTACTCCAGCCACAACCATCTTGGAGCGGGCGGCATCCCCTGCCCGGGTGAAACCGCCAGCGCGAAACGAATTGCCTGGACTCTGCCCGACGTCACAGGATGTGATCGGGACGAGTACTCGGGAAATCGCACACTGGTCGTCGGCAGCGGCTATTCCGCGGCCACAACCGTTGCCGGTCTCGCAGAGCTGGCATCGGACGTACCGGCAACGTCAGTCGTGTGGCTGACTCGAACTGACCGACCTCAGCCGATGGAGACGATTGCCGACGACTCGTTGACGGGACGCGCCGCATTGACGTCTTTATCCAATCAGCTGGCGACGGAGCAGGAGGGAGCTGTCGATTGGAAACCGTGCTCGCTCATCCAGAGCGTCGAATCCAGCCAGCAGGGCGGTTTCGTGGTTTCGATCGAGTCAAAAGGCAAATGCGAGAACATCGAAGCGGACCGGATCGTTGCGAACGTCGGATACCGCCCGGATCGATCGATCTACGAGGAGCTACAGATTCACGAGTGCTACGCGACTCAAGGACCGATCAAGCTGGCCGCGGTGCTCCTGGGCGAGACTTCGGCGGACTGTCTTGCACAAACCTGCCCCGGCGCTGAAACGCTTACGAGTCCGGAGCCTGGCTTTTTCATTCTCGGCGCAAAAAGCTACGGACGAAGCTCGCAGTTTCTGCTGCGAATCGGCATCGATCAGATCGAGGCCGTGTTTTCTTTGATTCCGGCACCGTAAGAATTCCGGCACCGTAAGAATTCCGGCACCGTAAGAATTCCGGCACCGTAAGAAACGGGTTGGAATCACTGATCCGGCGACCGGCTCACGCTGCAATCAATACGCGGCTGGCGAGTGCCTTCGTCGGTCCCCTCACGCGAGCAGTCCTTCGACGACCTCGCCATGGACATCGGTCAGGCGATAGTCGCGTCCCTGGAATCGGTGAGTCAGCTTCTCGTGGTTCAGGCCGAGCGTGTGCAGGATCGTCGCCTGCAGGTCGTGGACGTGAACTTTGTCAACCGCCGGCGTGAAGCCGAGCGGATCGGATTCGCCATAAGAAATCCCCGGTTTGATACCGCCTCCGGCCATGAACATTGAGTAGCAGTCCGGGAAATGGTCCCGGCCGAGGACGTTGCTCTTTGAGGTTCGACCTTCGCGGAACGGTGTGCGACCGAACTCGCCGCCCCAGACGATCAGCGTTTCGTCGAGAAGGCCTCGTTCTTTGAGATCTGTGATCAAAGCTCCCACAGCCTGGTCCATCGGCTTGCACCGACTGGTCAGCCCTTCTCGAATACCGCGGCTGGCGTTGGTGCCGTGGAAGTCCCAGCCCCAGTCGAACAGTTGCACGAAACGGACCCCATGCTCGACGAGTCGCCGGGCAAGTAACACGTTGTTATTGAAGCTGCCGTTTCCTGGCACCGCCCCGTAAGCGTCCAGTACGTGCTTCGGTTCCTGGGTGAGGTCCATGGCCTGCGGAACGGACATCTGCATGCGATACGCGAGTTCGTACTGCGCGATCCTCGTTCGAGTTTCCGGACTGCCAAGCTCCTGAGCCTGCAGCTCGTTGAGGTCGCGCAACGCGTCCAGACTCAGCCGGCGAACGTCCCGATTCATCCCCTTCGGGTTGGAGACGTACAGAACGGGCTCGCCCTGTGACCGGCACTGAACTCCCTGGAAGACGCTCGACAGGAAGCCGGTGCCCCACAGGTCCTTGCCGCCACTGGGGCTGACACCGCCGGAAATCAATGCGACAAACCCGGGAAGATTCGCGTTTTCTGACCCGAGTCCGTACGTCACCCACGAACCCATCGACGGTCGTCCTGGCTGCGGTGAGCCGGTGTAGAGAAACATCTGAGCGGGTGCGTGGTTGAACTGGCTCGTCGTGACGGACTTGATCACGGCAATGTCATCCGTGACTTTCGCGATGTTCGGCAGTGCCTCGGACACCCACGTGCCGCTTTCGCCGTGCTGTTTGAACTTCTGCGGCGTGCCCAGCAGCGTCGGACGTGACGAGGTGAAAGCGAAGCGTTTGCCGTCGTAGTACTCGTCAGGGCAGGGCTGGTCGTTGAGTCGGACCAGCTCCGGCTTGTAGTCAAACAGATCCAGATGTGGCGGCGAGCCGGCCATGTGAAGATAGATCACGTGCTTCGCCGTTCCGGGGAAATGCGGGTCCCTCGCGAGCAGCGGGTTCGCCGGATCAATCTTCTGCTCGGCCGGACTTTCGTCAGCCAGCATGGATGCCATCGCCATTCCACCCAGTCCGATTTTGCAGTCTCGGAGGAAGTGGCGACGGGTGAGATTCTGAAGTCGTTGCTGAAGTGGGTTCATTTCAGGCATCCGATCTGTCGGGTTGAGAACTTGTTGATCGTCGCAAACCGAAGTGTGGGAGCGGGCGGATGATCAACCGCCCTCGCTCACGCTTCGGGTTACCTTTTCGTGCGGTCACTGTGACTTCTCTGCAATCACTATGACCGGGTTATCTTCGAGCGAGAATCTCGTCCAGGTTCAATAAAACATTTCCGACCAGAGTCCACGCGGCAAGATCAATCGGATCGGCTCCTTCTGGCAGCGGGCCGAGCGGATCTGTCGCGAGTAGTTTTGCTTCTTCCGGCTGGTCGGCGTAGTCGGATCGAGCCGCTTCAAAAAGCTGGATCAGTCGCGCGAGCTCGCGGTCGCTCGGCGGCCGAGTCAGGCAGAGGCGGAACCCGAAGGTCACTCGCGAAGCAGTCGTATCGCCGCCATCTTTGACAATCCGGCGAGCCAGAGCCTGAGCCGTCTCGACATAGACAGGATCGTTGAGCGTGACAAGGGCCTGCAGCGGCGTGTTAGTCGGTGCGCGGCGAATCGTGCAGACGTTCCGGTTGGGTGCGTCGAAGGTCGTCATCGACGGGTAAGGCAGACTGCGTCGCCACTGTGTGTAGAGACCTCGCCGGTATCGGTCTTCTCCCATACTGGTGGTCCAGTCAGTCGACGATCCGAAGGCCGCTTTCAGACCAAGGTTTGGACGCGGCGGCCGCACCGGCGGACCGTGCATTTTTTGACTGAGCAGCCCGGCGGCAGCGAGTGCCTGGTCGCGGATCATCTCGGCAGTCAAACGAACTCGCGGGCCTCGGCTGAGCAGCCGGTTGTACGGATCGACCTCGGTCAATTCGTTCGTGACTCGTGAGGACTGGCGATAGGTGGCTGACATGACAATCGTTTTGAGGAGAGCTTTCACGTCCCAGGTCTTTGCGAATTCCACGGCGAGCCAGTCCAGCAGCTGAGGGTGCGAGGGCTGCTCACCCTGGTTGCCAAATTCCTCGCTGGTTTTCACCAGACCGGTTCCGAAGAGTTGCTCCCAGTAACGATTTGCGACGACTCGCGCGGTCAATGGGTTGTCGGCGTCGACCAGCCATTTCGCAAACCCAAGTCGACCGGGTTTCTCGCCATTCGAAAACGCATGAAACGTCGCTGGCACTCCCTCAGAGACTTCTTTTTCAGTCACCAGAAAGTCGCCGCGGATCTGAATAAATGTCTGGCGACGTCGCCCCTCGGGCAACTCTTTGAGGATCGGCACAGTTGTCGGTTTGAGGTCGGCGATCTGTTTGTTGAGATTCGCAATCTGGTCAGAAACAGCCTTGTCCGGTTTCAGGCCCCGTTGGACATGCACTCTGAGATCAATGTTCTGCGCGGCGCTGCGTTCCCCTGGTGGTGTTGCCAGAATCGCGGCGAGCTCGTCGGAGAGAGCTCGAACTTCTCCGGTCTGCTGTGTTGCGAGAATTGTCGGAGTCAGCATGGTTCCCTGCTGCTTGACGTTCTGAGCGATCCGGAATCGAAGCGTTACCTCACCGTTTGTCTGGATCGGGCTGGCGAGCGCGAACACCGCGGAGGCCGGCTTTTCATTCTGCGTTTGATCCTTCTGCGATTTAAGAGTCCAGTTGGATTCGCCACTCGTCTCACCGGACGTCGCCGACAGCGTGGCGATTCTGACTGACGAGAATCCGGAAACTGCGATCTGCTCGTCTCTGGCGGGGGCTTTGGCGAATTTCTTCGACCAGACCTCTTTGCGTTTTTCGTCGAGGAGCGACACGACGTAGCCGTCCAGCCTCGTCCCGACGTTGCCGTCGGTCCGGTTGAAAACGGCGATCTGGTCAACCGGCTTCAGCGAACCCAGATCAACTTCCCACCATGGGTCTTTCGACAGGGCGGTGTGAGTCACACTGCGGTTTGCATAGAGGCCGTCGGTGTTTCCGTCGTTGCCGAATTTTGCCTGGCCGTCGTAATCGGTGCTCGACTGCGACGCCTTGCCTGTCGGGGCGATGTTGCTGCCCCCGCTGATGACTTCCACTTCTGCCAGATGCAGGAACTTACCGTCACCAGGCAGCGTGACTCGAACAAAGCGGCCTTGTTTCACAGAGGGTTCTCCCTCGATGACCTCGACCGAAAATCCTGTGAGAGCCAGTCGTGCGGTACCACCCGCATTCGGAGGAGCGTCCAGTCGGAAGCCGGTGATGTTCTTCAGGTCGGTTTTCACGTCGAGATTGATGACTGCCGTTTCTGATTCTCTTTGAATGGGCTTGCCGTCCTTTCCGATCTCGATGGACAACGCCGTTCCGACAGAAGAAGCCGCGAAGGGCGTGAGCGGCGTCCACGGGATCTTTTTGTTTGCTTCGGCTTCCCACTTCGAAACGACCGCAGAAAGTGCGTCGCCGGTCGGGTAAAGCTGTCCTTCCAGTTCCTTGACCTGCTGCTGCCACGCCGCCTTTTGAGCCTCCTGGTCACTCGTCATGACTGAAAGAACAGGTGCTTCGTTCGCCTGGTCGGAGTCTTCAGTATTGTTGAGCAGCGCGAACAGGCGGAAATATTCTTCCTGGGTAATCGGGTCAAATTTGTGGTTGTGGCACTGAGCACAGCCAATCGTCGTCCCCATCCAGACCTGCAGCGACGTGTTGACACGATCGACGATCGCCGCATTACGGAACTCTTCGTCGTTCGTTCCGCCTTCGCTGTTGGTGAGTGTGTTCCGGTGAAACGCGGTCGCGATGAGCTGATCCTGTGTCGGTTGCGGCAGCAGGTCTCCCGCAAACTGCTCGATCGTAAAC
>JAQBVJ010000047.1 GCA_027623235.1 Planctomycetota bacterium | reverse complement strand
CACCCTGAGTGCGCGCCCCGTCTGAGCCGTTTGATCGTGTAAATCTGCCCGTTGGAATCCTTGTCGTATTCAAACGTGTCGCCCGGCGTCGAATCCTGCGAGTAGTAGAGGTACCGACCGTCCGGCGAGAACACTGGTTCGTTGACGTCCTTCTGATCGTTCGGCCGCTTGGTCAGTTGAACTCCCGCCATCGCGTTGAGGCTGGCCGCGTCGTGGTGAAACATCCACATCTCGCCGGCTCCGAGTGACCGCCGGCTCGTGAAGTGTTTTCGAGCGACGATGTACTGATCGTCGGGCGACCAGGCCGGGCCGTTGAGCAATCGAAACGACTCGTTCGAAACCTGCCGAACCTTCTTCGACTCTCGATCGATCACCCAGATGTTGTCGCCAGCCTTGCCGCCTTTGCCGTTACGGTCACTCGTGAAGGCGATTGATTTGCCATCGTGGCTGAACCGGGGCTGCATGTCCCAGGCGATTCCCGATGTGAGCTTCTCAGGAAACTGGTCTGGCCCGGCAGCACCGGAAATCGGCATGACGTAAAGATCGCCGAGCAGGTCAAACACGATCTCGCGACCGTCGGGATTGACATCAACGGTCATCCACGTCCCTTCCGTGACATCGACAGGCTGGTCGAAGGACGGCCCAGGCGGCGACTCGATTGACCACTCGGCGTCCTTCTCTTCCTTTCCGCCGTCGGATTTGGAAGCTTCGCTCGTTTTGGGATCTTCCGCCGTGACAACGGTCGACGTTTCCTTCCTGACCGACTCTTCGCCGGCAAAAGAAGAAAGCGACTGAGAACTCACGACGAGAAGACAAAAGGCGAACAGACGTGACCGATCTGACATTGACGATTTCCTGAAGACTTTCGGTAACTCAAAGATCGTCGCCTTTCGCTCCGCGAAAGCAGCGCTGCTTTCGCGGAGCGAAAGGCGACATTCAGCACAACTCCTGTGCCATTGGCCCAGCGCCCGGCAATCGTCGCAGAACCAAAGCCACAATTCACGTCGAGTGGTGGCGCCGACACCGGCACCACTTCTGCCAATCGCCGAATCATGGCGATTCTCGGCGTCTCCCACTCTCGACCGACAGCGATCAGTGAATCGATCCTCGGCTCGGCAACGGAGTCGAATCGATGTCATTCTGCAAACAGCTCGCGGTTGCCAACAGCGATCTGACCGCTCGGGCCGATTGATGTTGCGGCTTTCGCAAAAAAAACACCCCGATGCCGATGGCACCGAGGCGTTCATTCATGGGGGCGGGTCACCCGAAATCCGCATTCAGCCAGATCTACTCGACGACTTCGGTTTCCTGTTTCGGAGCCGATTCAGTCGTGGCTTCGGCCTCCGCTGGATTCTCTTCAGCGGGCTTCTCTTCAGCGGGCTTCTCTTCAGCGGGCTTGTCGGTGGTGTCTCCCTCAGGAGCGACCGACGCCTCTTCCGGCTTCGCGTCAGAAGAAGCTTCCTCGGCCGGATTGGCTTTCGGCGAAACGTCTTCGGCTTTCGTGGCTGGATAGTGAGCTTTTTCGAGAGCGGCGATGGCGGCCGCTGCATCAAATTTGCCCGGTTCGACACTCACGAGGGCAGTCGTGGCAATGGCGTCTGTTTCGATATTCGTTACACCCGGTAACGAGCTCAGCGCATTTTTAACGCTGGCACAGCAGCCGCTTCAGGTCATACCCGGCATGGTGAATTTGACGAGGGAAGCCGTCGCGTCGGGCAAAGCGATCCCGGTTTCCCCTGTGGTGATTGGTTTGTCGTCGCCCGTCGTCGCAACCGGTGTGGAGTCATTTGTGCCTCCGCAACCAGTAACAGCCAGGGCAAGGACAAGAATGGAAAGCATTCTCATGGCCTTGAAACCTCTTCGTGGAAAGTGAATGTCAAAACGGAAATTGAACCGGACGCCGCACAGCGTGCCGAGTAACCCGTGAACATCCTAGTCGGTCGAGAGAACGACCACACTTCAAATGTAAAGAAAAGAAAACAGCGGATCGTGAGTGACAGCCCGCGAGTCGAGTCGCATCGGCAATCCTGTCCGCCGCCCGCTGCTGCCTTTACTCCAGTTTGCAGCATCCTCACAGTCCGTCTGTAAGATGGCTCGCAATTCTCAAAACAGGAGTGCCGCGCGTGTTTCTTCGCCAAAAACCGCAGTGTCTGTTTTTTCTGATTCTTCTGCCAGGTCTCCTTCGGATTTCGATCCTGCAGCCAGCGATCGCTCAGGAAAAACCGAAACCGGAAAACCCGTACGCACGCTGGGAATCGACCATCGCAAAGTTCGAGGAGCAGGACAAGAACAGCCCGCCGGCTAAAGGCGGAGTCCTCTTCGTTGGCAGTTCGAGCATCCGGCTCTGGAAACTGGACGAGTCCTTCCCGGATCTCGGCGCGATCAATCGCGGCTTTGGCGGTTCCGAGATCGCCGATTCGACGCACTTCGCACAGCGGATCATCCTCAAGCACGAGCCGCGACTGATCTTCCTCTACGCCGGTGACAACGACATCGCCAAAGGCAAATCGGCAGAGACCGTGACCGAAGATTTTCAGAAGCTTGCCAAAGTCGTCCGGATGAACCTGCCGGAAACACGGCTCGTCTTCATCGCGATCAAGCCCAGCATCAAGCGCTGGGCTCTCGCCGACGTCAACGCCAAAGCCAACGCGGCCATCCTGGAAATCTGTCAGCAGGACGACCTGCTCGGCTTTGCCGACATCTGGAAGCCAATGCTGGGTGAGGACAGCAAGCCGCGGCCTGAACTGTTTGCCAAAGACGGGCTCCACCTGAACGACGACGGCTACAAACTTTGGACATCGATCGTGAAGCCGCACATCGTTCCGGTCGAGAAAGGCGCGTCGTACTCCGCTGCCGGAGCGCAGGGTGTCCGGCTCGTCCATTACGAGGCCTCCGACAAGCCGGGCGAGCTGTCGATCGACTCGACGTTTTATCTGTGGACGCCGCCCCGCGCGACGATCATTCGCGGCTTGATCGTCCATCAGCACGGTTGTGGCGAGGGCGCGTCGACGGGCGGGCAGACGGCCGCGTACGACCTCCACTGGCAGGCCCTCGCGAAGAAATGGAATTTTGGTCTGGTCGGATCCAACTACGGAAAAACCGACAACTGCAGCGACTGGTACGACCCGGACAAGGGCTCGCGGCGCGCGTTGAAAATGGCGCTGGCTCACTTCGCTCAGCAGACCGGGCATCCGGAAATCATCGACGCCCCGTGGGCGTTGTGGGGCCACTCGGGCGGATCGGTCTGGGCGTTCCGCATGTTCGACGCGAATCCCGAACGGTGCATCGCTGTGTGGCTTCGCTCCGGTCGCCCGACGATTTTTGAAGGCAGTGAAGTGGGCACCGTGACGGAACTCACCGAAGCCAAAAAGCAGGTTCCCGTCGTGTGCAACTGTGGCCTGAAGGAAAAGGACGACCAGCGATTCCACCTGGGCTGGGACGCGAACCGCCTCTTCTTCGAAACGTGGCGGCCGCAGGGAGCCCTCCTCACGTGGGCTCCCGATCCGAAAACGAATCACGAATGCGGCAACTCACGCTACCTGGCGATCCCGTATTTCGACGAGGTCATCCGTCAGCGATTACCCGGCCTGGGCAGCAGCGGCCCGCCGCTCAAACCCGCCATGAACGGCTACTGGGAGGGCCACGACAAGACCTTCGAAATCAGCCACATCGGAAAGCACGAAGCCGAACCACACGGCTCGTGGCTGCCGAGCGAAAGCGTTGCCCGCATCTGGCAGCAGTTTGTCCGAAAGGGCGAGGTCGCTGATGAGACTCCGCCAGAAACGGCTCCCGAGATCGTCCTGACCTCAGTCGGAAAGAAAACTGAGCAGGACAAACGAGCCATCATGATCCGCTGGGAGGCCGTGCCGGATTTCGAAAGCGGCATCCGCGAATTCATCGTCCTGCGAAACGGCGAGGAAATCGGCCGAGTCTCTCATGAGAAAACACCTCGCTTCGGCATCGCTCAGCTCCAGCAACTCAGCTACCACGACACGCCCGAGCGACCACTGCCAGCCATGCGACTTTCCACAACCATCGAGCCCGGCGAAAACCGCTTTCGGGTCGTCACCGTGAACGGAGCCGGCCTGAAGTCCAAACCGTCGAACGAGGTTTTGATCAGCGGAGAAGGCGAAGAAGTCCGCGACAGCCCATGACTGGTAGTGGGGCTATCCGCCTCCTCGCCGAATCTCGGACCCGGCGAACCGGATCTCGAAACGATAAATCTTCTTGGTCAAACAACTGATCTGTCCCGTTTTCAGATCCACGCTGACAGGAGTCTCGGCCCGATTAACATTGGCCGCCGCCCGGTATCCACGCTCCGCGAATACGTCAATGAGAATCGCGAGGGCTAGAGGCTCGTCGAATACAGCATCCTCTGAGTTCACAATCGCAAGTCCGGGAATCGCGTGCCGGGTGACGATTGGAATGAACCTGTCCTCGATCAATCGAATGACATCGTAGAAGAGCTGGCGGTGGTTCAGAAGATAGCTGTCCATTCGCTTGACGAGTTCCTGGCGCGCGTGTGAGACGAGATCCGTCGCAAGCGGCAGGTGCCTGATGGCATCGAATGTGTCGGGGTCGAGTTCCAGTGACGACTGATAATCCAGTTCCTTTCGTATGTTGCGCTCAGCGCTGGCAACAGTTCCCTGAGCATTGATGAAGTGATAGTGGTAACTCTTCTTCAGTGACTGCAGAGCTTCCCAGGTCTTTTCCTTGAAGACTCGATAACGATGTCGAGCGGCTTGCGGGTCCAGATCTGTCGCCCGCTCTTCACGTTCGACTTCGCCTTCCAGACCAGCCCTTTCATTCCATTCTGCCACCTCGCGACCGCGTTTCAACTGACGCTCGATACTGGTTTTCTCATCGACGAACAGCACCATGACGTGAATTGTCGGCTTTCGAAAATTGATGGCCAGCGGTGTCTCACGGTACTCGCGATAAAGCTGGTGCATTTTGCGAACCAGCAGCTTCAGGCACTCAACCTGAATGCCTGTCCGAGGAAACCCGTCAAGGACGCAGCCGTCGCGATATTCGTCTTTCAGCAGTTCTCGGAAGACGAGGCCGACAACGTCTCGATCACCGACCATCCCTCCGGACTGTTTGATGCGAAGGGCTTCAGGAGTATCCAGCAGTGCACTCACAACAATTGGCGTACAGGTGAGACCGCGGGCCTTAAGAATGAATCTTGTATTGGTTCCCTTCCCGGCACCAGGCGCACCGCCAAGCAGGATGAGCTCCTTTGAGAATCTCAGATGTTCGTGACCGAACTCAGACTCGAGCTCGTTCCACACATTTGTGAAGATGACGTAGGCATCTTTGATCTCGAGAAGTTCCGTGGATTCGGCAGTCGATTCCAGTTCGTCCAGCTCGTCTAATTCGTCGTGTTCGTCGCCCATCATCTCTCCAACATCAATTGCCGCTGCTTGACTCTTGAAGTTCACCGTTTGTCAGCGGATCGGGCATCCAGGAGGCTGCCAACCACATATGTCAACCTGACTTCACTTCAGAGATCACGAACATACCGCGAAGACGAAGATTTACCACCCACTGCTGGCCGGGATTGCCTCAGCGACGGAGCTGAGCTGGCCACATTTGTTGAGTACCTCAAGCAGGAGAATCGTGTTTTACGGGCAAAACTGCCGAGGCAGGTCCACACCCGGCCCCGGGAGCGAGAGCGGCTGCTCAAGCTCGGCAAGCAGCCTGGTCGGGCCACCCTGGGAATGATCACCCTTTGCTACTGTGCCGTCCGGTCTCGTGCGGGTGGCTCTGGGATGACGCGACTCCATCGGCAGCAATGTTGTGACGACTCGGCAAGAACTAAAAAAAGCGGAGGCAGCCTGAACTGCCTCCGCTTGTCGAGTTCTTGCTTTCCGCCGCATCTCAGTCGACACGCAACGGAAATTGCCAGAGCAAAAAGATTACCGTCCTTCCGCCGCTCCGCGACGGCGCGGATTGTTCGGGTCATCCTTCGGCCGGATCTGCTCGAATTCGATGCCTTCGCAGTCGCAGTCATCTTTCTGATCGGCAAAACCGCTGCCCGAGCAGCTGACGTGAAGACCAGAGGGTGTATCGGCACCCGGAGCTTCCAGAGTATTGAAGGAGTAGCTCTGATTCAGAGCACCGATCGCTTCGGCGACGTCGCCAAGTTCCTGAACCAGCGAGTCCCGAATCACGCCCATCCCGACGGCAACGCCACAGAACATGAGCGTGAAAATGAGAACCAGTTCCGCAGAAATCAGGAAACCAGCTTCATCACGAATGAGTAATTTGATCATTATGAAGCCTTATTATGTGTGTTTGAACTGAGAAGTCACTGTAGAAGCATCCGCTGAGATGCGGACAGTGGCTGAAAGCGAAGCGGGGGCAGCGTGTTCGCGCCCCCGCTCGGTAAGAATGCGTGTCGCGGGAGGACTAACGTCCTTCGGCCGCCAGACCAGCACCGGCTGCGTTGTTCGGATCATCCTTCGGGTTCACCTGGATGAAGTTGATCCCTTCGCAGTCACAGTCGTCTTTCTGATCGGCGAAACCACTGCCCGAGCAATGAGCGTGGCTGCCACAGGTCACAGCGTCTGGAGCGTCAATGCTGTTGTAGCCGTAGCTCTGATTCAGAGCACCGATCGCTTCCGCGACGTCGCCGAGCTCCTGAACCAGCGAATCGCGAACAACAGCCATGCCGACGGCAACGCCGCAGAACATCAGCGTGAAAACCAGAACCAGTTCTGCGGAAACGAGGAAACCTGCTTCGTCGCGAATGAGTGTCTTAATCATGAGAAAAGCCTTTGCGTGTGTAGTGAGATTTAACTGAGAAAACTGAGAGACCGTGTTTGCGCACCGAGTCTGCAGTTGATGCGCGGTGATGATGTGAAGAGCCACTTCACACCACTTGTCCGACTCGACTCACCTGCAGCAGTGAGTTGATTCGAGCCGGTTGACGATCGCTGGCACGCGATCGTCGCCAGAATTCCGGATAGCCGTACCGAAAACTAAAATCGGTTTTATATTCACGCGGCGTTGCCGCTTGATCATTGCAGTCGGGGCCGAGCGGCTACTCCACCCCGACTCTCACACATGCGCTGTGAGTCTCACAGGCGCCTGTTTCAGAATTTTCTGTGGTCTGGATCTGGCTCAATTGAACACGAAGACCGACACAAAGCTGGTCATTCCTGTCGAAGACGTCAGACCCCAAATGGGTGGAATCGACAAACGGTTGATTGCGGAACTTTGCCGCCCGGATCATCGCATCGTGTCCTGCCGTCTCTGCGTTGATCCGTGTCAGCGTTGCGACATCACCAGAACGCAACGGGTGTGCCAATCACGTAGAGGCGGCCCATTCAGGGCGATGAGATTGACCACTCCCGCGGCGGCTGCGCAATCGGAAGTATCGCGTCTACCGGAAGATGCGCGAAAGCAACGTATCGGCAATCGCGTCACAAAGCGCGCGATTCCTAACGGCGGCAGGAGCGATACCTGTCAACCAACCCTGACACTCTGCATAAACAGTCTGCGCGTTCTGCACGACAGATCCGGCACGATACTACGAACCCAAAGAAGTCCGAAGTGTGTCGTATCAGTCGCAAGCAGTCATGTTGTAATGAGTTATGTCGGTTTGAATGTTTGTTCCAGGCTCGTGGCCTGCACAGGACTGTCATAAAAGCAAGTCGAGTTCCAATTCAGAGGATTCTCTGAGAACTCCTGGCTTTCTGAATTTACGACGAGGGCGAATTTGACCGCAGCGTCCTGATTCATCGAATGCGCGAATCGCCCCGTTTGGAGCAGCGGAACTCGACGTTCGCGGCCAGCCGCCATCGCTTCGCCGCAGTCGGTTGCTCGGCATCGTTCGGTGTCATGGCCCCGAAGTCGTCCTGCCAGTCGTTCGATCCTCATACCAAACGATGCTGGGTCAGGACGTCAGGAGTCGGCCTGAGCGGCCACAGCCTGCTCCACGACCAATCGTGTTGAGCCGATCGTGCTTTGAATCGTGCTTTGTCAGACAACCAGAATTCCGCAGCCGTGACAGACGCTCTGCGTCAAATCGATGGAGCGTAAACGGAGACTGCAACCCTTTGCGGCCTGGCGTCCCGTTGAAAAGGTGGCGACACGTCGCAAGCCGTCCGGTCTGAGTGTGTTTTTTCCGTGAAAACCGGGCGGCTCGCGCCGCTCCGCGGAATCGGTTCGACATTTTCAACGGGCTGTCAGATCAGCGTCGAGGCGTGACACCTTGTCAGAACCGTCACGCGCTCGCGTTTTCGGAGACTGCCTCGACGATCTGTATCGAATCTGCGGCTGGACTAACCGGCAGAACCGGCGTCCTTCGCTTATTGCCAGGGTCATCCCAGATCGTCTTCCGAGGCCTCGCCGCAAAGTGCAGGGCGGAAAAAACGGCAACCGGCCTTGCCACCCGAACCTGCCCGAAAATCGCGTGGTAGGTTTCGACGTGTTTCGTCCGCCGACATTTCGGACACACCCCGCAGGTGCGGGCCTGATTTCCCGCTGTGGCAGTGTCCTCAGCGGAAAAGGGGTGAGAAGGAATTCGGCGGTGACGCAACCGGTTCGGGAGTTTTCTCCTGTCAGCAGGAGAGGATCGCCTCCCGAGGGAACAGCCGGTGTGTTGAACGCGAGACTCCTCGTGGCCACCGGGTCGCGATGAGAGGGGAATCAGACAGCCGGTGAGCCGGCCCAACAGATTGCAGAGATCCCATGAGCTTCCTGCAGAAGTTTGCAAAAAACAGCCATCGCGATGGACCAACCCGCTCAGCGAGCAGCTTTGAGCACGTCGATGCGGAAGAACTCGAAACGCACCTTCGCATCGCGCGTTACGGCAGCTTCGTGCTCACCGACGCGGTTCGACCGTCGTACGATCTGCAGGTCGTGCCGCAGGCCGGCTTTCGTCACGACAGCTACAAAGACAACGACACCGGAATCGAAATCCCCGTCGTCATGGGAGCCGCGTCGAAGCACGTCCTGCTGGACCTCTTCCTCGACCTGCTCGACCCGATGGGCGACGTCGTCAACGTCGTTATCGAGACCAGCCACGAATGCGAGCACGGTGGCCACAAAGATCTGGTCCGGGAAGGCATCGACCTGCCAATCCTCAAAAGCATCCTGTACGACTACGAGGACCTGCTGCTGGACGATGGCTGCACGGGAATCGCCGTTCTGAATCCGAGCATTCCGTACGAGGTGCAGTTCGATGAACACAAACTGCTGATCGCGTATGGGTCGAACCTCGCCGAATTCGAGCGAATCTTCGGCGAGTACGGCGTGCACTGCCATGAAGACATCCGCTTCATCACGGAAGCCGAACACGTACACTCCTCGACCGAGGACTTCACCGAGCGATTCGAGCAACTGAAATACGACCTCGGCATCGACTGCTGAATCAACCCAGCAAGATGTAAAACCGAACGGACGTCGTCAGAAATGGCGGCGTCCGTTTTTCGTTTGATCAGCTCGTCCGTTCGACGGTGCTGACTTCCGCAACCGTCGCCGCGTCGCCAGACTCCTTTGAAATGCACCCTCGGTCGACGGGAGACGCCGATGCCACCGGCACTGATTCGAAATCTACTTTTCGCTGCGACAGTTCTGTTCCTTCCGCACTCGACAAAGGCTGCCGATGACGCGTCCTCTGCCGCTCTGCAGAAAGACTTTTCCGGCAGCGTGCAACCTCTACTGAAAAAGTTCTGCTTCGAGTGTCACTCCGGCGACACGACGGAAGCGGAGATTGATCTCGGCGAGTTCTCTGCGCTGGCCGATCTCCAGAAGCAGACGACGGTGTGGGTCAAAGTCCGCTCGATGCTCGACACCGGACAGATGCCTCCGAAGGATTCTCCGCAGCCCGACGACGCCCAGCAGAAACAACTGCGCGACTGGGTGAGGAACTTTCTGCTCGGCGAGGCGAAGAAGCACGCGGGCGATCCGGGGCCGGTCATTCTGCGGCGGCTGTCCAACGACGAGTACAACTACACGGTCCGCGATCTGACGGGCGTCACGACGCTCGACCCGACAAAGGAATTTCCTGTCGACGGAGCGGCCGGCGAGGGCTTCATCAATTCCGGAGCCGGCCAGGCGATGTCGCCGGCTCTCGTGACCAAGTACCTCGACGCGGGCAAGGCCGTCGCGCAGCACGCCGTATTGTTGCCCGACGGGATCGGATTCTCGCCTCGCGTCACCGGTCGCGACCGGACAGACGAGCTGGCCGCGCGGATTCAAGAATTTTACCGGCAGTTCACAACCGACGGCGGCGGCCAGGCCGTCGACCTGCAGGGCATCCGATTTGACACGAACCAGGGCGGCGTGCTGCCGCTCGAAAAATACCTGGCCGCGACGCTGGAGGAACGCGACGCGCTGTCGGCCGGAAAGAAAACCGTCGAGCAGGTTTCTGCCGAACGAGGGCTCAACACGAAGTATCTCCGGCTTCTCTGGACGGCCCTCACACCGTCCCTTCTCCCCCCGTCGGGGGGAGAAGGTGGCCGAAGGGCACCCTCTCCCCCAGACGGGGGGAGAAGGGACGCTTCGCCGCTGCTCGATCGGATTCGAACCGAGTGGCAGCGGGCGAAACCGAATGAGGCGGCGAAGCTTGTCGCGATGATCGGCGCGCAGCAGAAGGTGCTGTTCAGGTTCAACTCGATCGGCCACATCGGTGGCGAGGGCAAGCCGAAGATCTGGATGGAGCCGGTTTCGCCGATGTCCTCGCGCCGCGACTTCAGCCTCAAGCTGCCCGACGGAGCGGCGCAGGACGTTTCGATTTTTCTGTCCGCCGACGACGGGGGAGACAGCAAAGATGCGGACTTTGTCGTGTGGCAGAACCCGCGGCTCGTGCGGGAAAACAGTGCCGATGTGCCGTTGCGGGATCTCGTCGGACTGCAGAAACGCATGCGAGTACTGCAGCGCGAGGCACTTTCGAAAACGGCAACGTACCTCACCGCGGTCTCTGACTACGCGGCGGAATCGGCCGAGCCGGAAAAGAAGCTCGCCGCGGTGGCTGCGAAACACAAACTCGATGAGACCGCGCTGAAGGTGTGGCTCGACTACCTGTCGCTCAACGAGTCCGGTTCGGTCGAGGTCAAAGGTCACCTCGCGCAGAAGCAGACGAACCCAACCTATAACTTTGTAAAGGGCTACGGCGTTCCCGAAACGCCCGTCTTCATGAGCAACGCGTCGGACAACGAAGTCCGGGTTCCCGGCATCGCGCGGCCGCATCAGATTCAGGTTCACCCCTCGCCGACGCTGTTCATCGCGGCCGGCTGGCAAAGCCCGATCTCGGGGCTCGTCAAAATCGAGGCTCGACTTTCCGACGCTCACCCGGAATGCGGCAACGGGCAGGAGTGGTTCCTGCAGCATCGCACGGTGAAGACCGTCGGCAATCTGTGGCAGGGAGAATTCGCAACCCGCGGTTCGGCGAAGATGGAGCCGAAGTCGATCTCCGTCCGCAAGGGCGAGCTGATTTCGTTCCTCGTCGGCCCGCGACAGAGCAACCACTCGTGCGACCTGACCGAAATCAACCTGACCATCACCGAACTGTCCGGCGAGAAACGAACGTGGGACCTGGCGAAGGACGTCGCCGACACGATTCAGTCGGCGAACCCGCACCCCGACCGGCACGGCAACGCGAAGACCTGGAACTTTTACCAGGGGCCGATGACGGAGGTGAATCAGAAGACCGGCGAATTTGTCTCCGTCCCGGTGGGCTCACTGCTTGCGAAGTGGCAGGTCGAGAAAGACGCGGGCCAACGATCGAACCTCGCCGCGCAGATTCAAACGCTCGCCACGGGCGAGGCACCCGCCGACAAGACCTCGCCGGACGGAGTCCTCTACGAACAACTGATGGGCCTGGCGATGGCTCCGCGAGATCTCGACGCGCTGCTGACCGGTGTCGAGCCGGACGAGCGGTTCGGCAAACATCCGCTCGGGCACACGGCGGACGCGGCGAATCTTGTTGTCCGCGCGCCTGCGGTCGTCGAGTTCCGCGTGCCGGCAAAACTCGCTGCCGGACGAACACTCGTCGTCGGAAGCACGCTCGACGTCGAGCACGGCAAGGAGGGCAGCGTCCGTGTCGAAGCGTCGCTCGCGCGTGTCGAGCCGACCGCGATCCCGCTCGACAGCCCGGTCCTCACTCTCGACGGCAGCCAGGCGCGAGGCCGCGTCGAAGCGTCGTTCCGGGAATTTCACGAGCTGTTTCCGCCGAACCTGTGCTACGCCCGCATCGTGCCCGTCGATGAGGTCGTGACGCTGACGTTGTTCTACCGGCAGGACGAGGCACTGCAGCGGCTCATGCTGAACGAAAAGCAGATCGCGGACCTGGACCGGTTGTGGGACGAGCTGTTCTTTGTCGCCCAGGAGCCGCTTCGTTTCGAAGTCGCATTCGAGCAGATTCGCGAGTTCGCGACACAGGATCGCCCGGATCTGGTCAAGGTCTGGGACCCGCTGAAGAAAGGCGTCATCGAACGTGCCGACGCGTTCCGCAAACGACTGATCGAGACCGAACCGCTTCATCTGAACTCGACCATCGAGTTCGCCGCGCGAGCCTGGCGACGCCCGCTGTCCTCAACCGAGGAGTCTGATCTGCGCGGTCTCTACCAGAAATTGCGTGAGGCCGAGATCCCGCACGAGGAATCGATCCGCCTGACTCTCGCCCGCGTCCTGACCTCGCCCGCGTTTCTGTACCGAAGCGAACAGCAGCCGGACGGCCCGCAAGCCGCACCGGTTTCGGACCTCGAACTGGCAACACGGCTGAGCTACTTCCTGTGGTCGTCGGCTCCCGATGACGAACTCCTCGCCCTGGCCGCCACCCACCGTTTAACCCGTGGCCAAAGGCCAGGCCCGCCCTCCGACAATCCGGACGACCTTGCCTCCGGCGGCGGGTTAATCGAGTTGCGTGGTCAAACGAAGCGAATGCTCGCCGACGCGCGGACTCGCCGGCTGGCGATTCAGTTTGCCTGCCAGTGGCTGCACCTTCGCAACTTCGATCAGAACGACGAGAAAAACGAAAAACTGTTTCCGGAATTCGCCAACCTCCGCGGCGACATGTACGAGGAGACGGTCCTCTACTTCGAGGACATGTTCCGCAACGATGGCTCGATTCTCGACCTGCTCGATTCGGACCACACATTCCTCAACGACGGCCTCGCCCGGCACTACGGCATCAAGTTCCAGGCGGTCGCCGGGCAGGAATGGCAGAAGGTCGGCGGAGCCCGCGCGATGGGCCGCGGCGGAATCCTCAGCATGGCGACCTTCCTGGCGAGCCAGTCGGGAGCGTCTCGAACCAGCCCGATTCTGCGAGGCAACTGGGTCTCCGAAACGCTGCTTGGCGAGAAACTGCCGAAGCCACCCGCTGGCGTCCCGGTGCTCCCCGAAGAAGTCCCAACCGGCCTCACCGCGCGGCAGCTCATTGAGAAACACAGCTCGGTCCCGGCCTGCGCGAAGTGCCACGCCCGCATCGACCCCTACGGTTTTGCCCTTGAGCAGTTCGACGTCCTCGGCCGACTGCGACCCGCGAAGGTCGATACGAAGACAACGCTGCTCGGCGGAGAAAAGATCGAAGGCCTCGCCGGTCTGCGCGAGTATCTGCTCACAAAACGAAAAGACGACGTTGTCCGTCAGTTCTGCAAAAAGCTGCTCGGCTTTGCGCTCGGAAGGGAAGTTCAGCTCTCGGATGAGCCATTGCTCGATACAATGGCCAGCCGTCTCAAGCAGAACGAGTACCGTTTCCACGCAGCGGTTGAGGCAATCGTCCTCAGCCCACAGTTCCGCCAGATTCGCGGTGCAGCTCAACTCGCAGGAGTCTCCGAATGAAATGGCGACTGGACCATGGCCAGATCGAGGTCGTGGACGAAGTGATTGCCGAGATCCTCAGGCACAAAACGTACGCTGAACGAATTCAGATGATCAGCGATGCCCATGAGACAGCGCGACACCTGGTGAACGGCGGGGTTCGAAGTCAGCATCCGACGTGGAATGACGACGAAGTAGAAGCGGAAGTGCTCAGGAGGCTGGTCGGTGAAACAGGTTGAGCTGCTTCAGTTTACAATCGAAGTCCTCGAACGACTCGCAGTTGATTACGCGATTGTTGGGTCGTTCGCGAGCGGTGCCTACGGTGAGCCGCGGTTTACCCAGGACATTGATATTCTCACGGATTTGAAAACGTGCCATGTCGACGCTCTTTGCGAGAGCTTCCCGGTTGAGGATTTTTACATCAGCAAAACGGCGGTTACGGAAGCTGTCTCACGACGTCGACCATTCAATGTCATTCATCCGACTTCAGGAAACAAAATCGACTTCATGCCGAGCAGAGATGATGAGTGGGGGCACAGCCAGCTTGCGAGAAAGCAGCAGATCGAAGTTGCTGAGGGGTGCCTCGGGTTCGTAGCCAGTCCGGAAGATGTGATCCTCGGCAAGCTTGTTTACTATCGGGAAGGTGGCTCAGAAAAACACCTGCGTGACATCACCGGAATGTTGAAAGTTGGTGTCGAAACTGTCGACCAGGATTACATCTGCCGATTCTCTGAGCAGTTAAACGTGAGAGACGCGTGGAATGCCATCATCGACCGTCTGGAAAACGGTAAGCCAAACTGAAATCGAGGAAACACATGAATTCCATTTTCTCCCGCAGAACGATGCTTCGTGGTCTTGGTGTCAGCATGGCTCTGCCATGGATGGAGTCCCTGCGGGTCTGGGGCGACGAGGCCAAGGGCAAAGAGCCGGGCAGTCAGGCTCCGACTCGGATGGCGATTCTGTTTTCCGGCTGCGGCTACCACCGGAATGAGTGGTGGGCGAAGGGCTCGGGGAAGGAGATGAAGCTGGGCAAGGTGCTGCAGCCGCTCAACGATTTCCGCGACCGGATGATCTTCATTCGAGGCCTCTACAATGCCGAGGCACTCAAGGGGAACATTCACAGTTCGCAGACAGGGAATTTGCTGTCGGGGGCTCCGCTGGCTCCGGGCGGGACGATCAAATCCGGGACGAGCGTCGATCAACTGGTGGCTCAGGCTGTCGGACGACAGACGAAACTGCCGAGCCTCGTGCTGGGATGCGAGAAGGCGAATCCGTCGGTCCACAAGAATTACTCGATGCTGTACAGCTCACACATTTCGTGGAGCAGCCCGACCACGCCGACTCCGCTGGAAGTTTATCCGGCACTCGCCTTCGACCAGTTGTTCAAGGACAAAGCTCAGAAGGGTGATCGCAGTGTCCTGGATGCGGTGCTGGCCGACGCGAAGGATCTGCGGCGAGGCATCAGCCAGCTCGATCAGCAGAAGCTGGACGAGTACCTCAATTCCGTTCGCGAAGTCGAAAACCGAATTGAGCAGGCCGGGCTGCGAGGCGAACTGCAGGGCTGGCGACCGACGCTCACAAAGCCCAACATCCCTCGCCCGAAGGACGGCTATCCGCAGGACATTGTCGAGCACATGAAGCTGATGTCCGACATTCTGGTCCTGGCGTTTCAGACGGACACGACGCGGGTCTGCACGCTGAAGCTCAATAACGATCACGGCACGCTGAGGTTCCCGCACCTGGGCGTCGACTACATGATCCACCACCTCCTGTCGCACAACGACACGGACGACTGGCTGAAGGTCAATCAGTTCTTCCTGGAACAGGTCGCCTACATCGCCCGCCGGCTGGACGCGATTCAGGAAGGCGAGCGGACGGCCCTGGACAACTCAATGATCATGCTCTGTTCCAGTATGCTCAACGGGCACCACGACGCCTCGCAGCTTCCCGTCGTGATGGTTGGCGGAGGCGGCGGCAAAATCAAAGGCGGCCAGAACCTCGACTACCTCGGTCAGTCGGATCGGCAGATGTGTCGGCTGTATCTCAGCATGATGCGAGGCATGGGAGTGGAACTCGACAGCTTCGGCGACGCGACGAAACCGCTCGACGAGGTCTGATGAAATTCGTTCCTTGAGTCGGCTGATCGCTGATCGTCGCCTTTCGCTCCGCGAAAGTAGCGCGACTTTCGCAGAGCGAAAGGCGACAATCAGCACTCACCGGACGGCTCGCGCCGTTTCCCTCCACACAGGTCGACCTGTGACTGAAGAAATCTTCGACGTCGTTGACTCGCACGACCAGGTGATCGGCCAGGCCCCCCGAGCGGTCGTCCACGCGGAAAACCTGCTGCATCGCGCATCGAGCATCTTTGTCTTCAACTCGGCCGGGGATCTGCTGCTGCAGTTTCGATCGACGACGAAGGATCAGTATCCGTCCTGCTGGACTGCCTCTGCCTCCGGCCACCTCGACGCCGGCGAGGATTACGAAACAGCCGCCAGGCGGGAGCTTGACGAGGAACTGGGGCTGAGATCCCCGCTTGAGTTTCTGACAAAGTTTCCGGCCGGAGCAGAGACCGCGTACGAGTTTACGGCTCTGTTCCGCACGGTGACCGACGAGCCGCCGACACCTCACCCGGAAGAAATCGCCGGCATGGAATGGGCAACCCTCGCGGAAATCGACAGCCGCATCGCCGCGCATCCAGAACAGTTCACACCGCCCTTCCGCATCGCGTTCGAGTGGTACCTGAAAAACCAATCCGACGCGTAAGTTTTGTCGATTCGCTTCAACTCGGCCTCGACGTCTTTGCCCTCGTAGAACGACAGCCAGCCGCGGAGCTTCACGGTTTTGCCGGGCTCGCAGTCGGGGAATTTCGGGTCGCTGTGCAGACACGGGCAGCGTTCGTTGAACCACACGCGATGTTGTGGTTCCCACGCGGTAATGATCCAGCGGTCGCCGGACTCTGAGTGGCACACGGCGTACGGCGGCTTTTTGATTTTGTTCTCGTTGGTCTGCTGGTTGAATCCGGCGGCCGACTTCAGCATGACACAGTTCTGAACTCGAAGATCGGTCAGCGTTTCCTGCGTGCCGTTTTTCAGAGTCAGCTCCATCAGCACGTGATCGCGTTTCGGCTGAACCGTCGCTGTATAGACGATGCCGTTGGGCAGTGTGCGGGCGATTTCGAAAGTACCATCGTCTGTGCGAGTCCACTCCAGTTTTTTCAGCGTGATCTTCTGATCGTCGAAATAAGTCGGAATGTGGGTGTGAGCCAGGTAGGTCAGGCCGAGGTTCGACCAGAGCGCCTCGGGCACGTCGACGACGACAAAGTCGTGCTCGGCCCACGGAGTGAACACGCTGACTTTGGTTTCGCGCTGCGGCCGGATGGCTCCTTCGAGGAACCCGATCCGCGGATGACGTCCGCCGGGCCAGGGAACGACGAGGAGTGACTCGCGATTCTTCGGGAAGTCCTCTTTGCGGATCGCAAGCTGCTTCCTCAACCGGGCGATTTTCTCGGCGGTCTCACCGGTGGCTGCTGCGACTTCGTCATCCGAAAATCCGTGCAGCCTCACCATATTGTCGAGCCAGTATTTCCACTCGGCATCGGACTGCGGAGCGCGCGTGTTGGACGGCTCATCCTGAGCGAAGGCACCCGGGGCAACGGCAAGGCCAGACCCCGCAAGACAGCAGCAGACAATCAGCATTCTCATTGTTGCTTCCTTTCCGCACTCCGAATTACAGGGGCCATGTCAAACAGACTGCGTCACAGGATAAACTGAGACCGCTCACCCGGCACGTCCGGCAGAGCGACCCCGTCCCGGGTTCAGTCAGGAAATCCCAGTGACCACAGCCAGGCCATCCCGACGCGCAGGCGGGTTCACGTTGTTTGAAGCCGGGTTCCTCCTCCTGCTCGTTGCGGGCGGCGTCCTGCTGATCCGCAGCCGTATGGAGGAAGCTCAGGAGACGGGCATTCGAGGTGCCGCGAAAGCTCAACTGGAAGAACGCGGATTCCAGGTGGTGTCCGCCGAGGAGTGGGCGGCCACCGGCAGCGAGTACGCCGGGCCCGCGATTCTCGGCGTGCCAACGCTCGTTGAAATCTCATCCAACACGCTCGACCTGATCGGGGTGTTTGAGGAAACACGCCTCCTGAATCTTGACTGGAAGGGGCTCGACGATGCCGGACTGGCGAGGCTCGGGCACCTCAAACAACTGCAGGTTCTTTCCGCAGTGGGCTCCCGAGTCACGGACGACGGTCTGGCAGTGGTGAAGAATTTTCCGGAGCTGAAACACCTCGACCTGAGGTCCTCGTGTGTTCGTGGTCCGGGCCTCGTCCATCTAAAGTCACTTCGCCATCTGGAAGAGCTGGTCCTGACGCAGAACGAACTGACAGATGACTGCCTTCCCGATCTGCTGGAGCTGCCGGCTCTGAAAATCGTCTCACTGAATGCGACGTTGATCGAGGATTTTTCCGTACTGAAAAACCGGGGGATCCTTGTGGCCGACGTCGAGACGGATGTGACTCTCGTTCCGGGCCAGATGCCACAGGCGACGGCCGGCACGTGGGCAAAACTCAAGGGGCTGTCGTCCCAACCCGATACTCAGGTGCAGATGATCTCGCCGCCGGACGGACGCGTGACGAGTCTCCGAGTGCGGGGAGCAAAGCTCGACCAGCAGCACCTGAAGTTGATTGCCGAGCTCACGGATCTGCAGAACCTCGGTCTGGCCGTGTCCCGGTTTCCGGACCTGGCGGCCCTGGATGAGCTACGGTCGCTTCGGGATCTGCGACGGATCGATCTGTCGCGCACGGCGGCCCGCGAAGTGCTGTCGCTGAATCCGCGATGGCTGGGGCGGATGGAGTCGCTCCATCTTCGCAGTGCGGGGCTGGTCGATGACGATCTGAAATCGCTGGCGAAAATGTCGATTCCCGATTGACCGCGACTGCTGTTGAAAACGCCTCGCCAAAACCGTTAGTCCGGATGGTTCGCAGCGTGGGTGCAGCAAGCCTCAATCCAATGGTGGGTTTCGTCCGCCGGCGAGCTGCTTCAATGTCGCCTTTCGCTCCGCGAAAGGAACGCGACTTTCGCGGAGAGGCTGTGAATGTATCGCGGCGCAAGCTTCCAGCTTGCGAACTTCGGACTCGGCAAGCTGGAAGCTTACCCCACTTTCGCGAAGCGAAAGGCGACAATCAGCGATCAGCCGTCACAACTCTGGTGCCGCTCCGCTATTTTGATTCGACTTTTTCAGCGGCAGTCAGTCCGCTGGCGACCAGGATGACTTTCGCACTGAAAACGCGTGACCTTCCGACCGGGTGCCAGCGAATGGCCGTTTGGCGTATGGTCCAGTGCCCGGGTTCGTCATAATGACCGCTTCTGTTTCTACCACTCTGCCTCGTCGCGACCGAGTTTTCATGTCTCAGGTTTGCCGCATCGTCGTCACCACCGGCCCGGAACGGGGCAAGGTGTTTGAGCAGGACGAGGAGCTGGTCCATATCGGGCGGGCTCCGGAAAATCAGATTGTGCTGGAAGATCCGGGTCTGGCCGAGCTGCACGCGACGATCCTCAACAAGAACGGTCGCTTCGCAATCTTTCGACCGGACGAAGCCGACGTCGAAGTCGACGGCAGCGAAATTCCCTCTGAGCGGTGGGTCTGGCTGCCGGTCGAGGCGCGGCTTCAGCTCGGGAGACGGACCTCGTGCCAGTTCAGCTACGAGCCCGCTCAAGCAGAGATTCGGCCGGCCCCGGAGTCTCGCGAGTCGTCAGGCAGTTCGCAGAAACGCTCCGGAAAGAAGGAGCAGAGTTCCGGTCGAGCTTCGGTGAGTGGTGGGAACTTTCCGAAGGTCGCGATCAAAGCGCCGCCTCTGCCACCGGCCCTCGCTGAGAAGGACGCGAGTGAGGACGCATCGCAAGGCGAAGGTCAAAACGGCAGCGAACGTCGCTCAAAGAAACCGAAGAAAAAGAAGCGCGAGAAACAGGTCGCCCGGTTCATCACCGATCAGGGCGGGCCGATGGTCGAGCTGGGGGCGGACGGAAATCTGCCGGAGCTCGCGTTACTGGACGGTCCGGCGACCAGGAAGAAACGCGAACGAGGGAGAAACGCCAGTCCGGTGGTTCTGTACGCCGTGCTTGGATTTTCGATCTTCGGCTCGATGGCGATGCTGCTGATCGATTCGTCGCCCGCGACGGTTTCAGAAACGAGCCGCGGAGACGCCCGCAGAGAGCTCGTTCGGTTCTTTGGCATGTCCGAAGAACTGATCGCCCGCAGGGAACGCGAAATGAAAAGCGATCCGAAAATGCGCTGGCCGTGGCCGTCCGACAAAAAGCCGATCGGCCTGATGGGTACAAACGGTGAGCCGGCTTCGTGGCAGAAAGACTTGAGAGCCGCCCGGATCGCGCGAACGAGAAACGACATCGTGGCCGAGCGAACGGCGCTGCGCCGCGTCCTCGATCAGCTCATCGCTGAGGACCACGATCAGCACTTCGGTCTGACCGGTCACGCCGCCAGCGATGCGGATCTGAAGAGGTACGTGTCGATCGCGATCAGCCGCTGAGCGGGTCAGATCCCGATGATCCAGCCGATTGGATCCATCACCTGCGTGCCTCGGTCGCCGGCTCGCCACCAGCCGAACGGGTCGATTGGCTGCAGGGGCGTCGACGGATTGCCGCCGCACGAGTTGCACGGATCACAGCAGTTGTTGTGGCCGCAGCCCGGCATGACGACTTCCGGGGGAGCCCAGATGGGGCCGCCGCCGCCAGGGCCCACAAAAACCGGGTCGGCCGGAGTCAGCTTCACATCGATGTGCTCCATCCCGAATCGCGGCAGGTACACCGTTGGGAAGCAGCCGCCGCAGAATGACACGGTGAGCAGAGCGGTCAGAAAAAGAGACGTCGGTTTTCGCACGACTCGATTCCTCACGGGACACGGGAACGACCAGACCGGGATGCCGACGGCGAGACGACTCGCCGCTGCCGCGCGGATGTCGCGCGTGCTCGATCTTCCCACAAGATCGGAACTGCCGGTTCTACGCTTGATGAGGAACAATCCGCTCTGACCGGTTCGACCGGTTGGCATCCGGATGTACTCTCTTCACCGGTCAGTCCGATTGTGTCGGCTCTATGGAAAGGCGGAGAGATGAGGGGCAAAGGAGGGGCGAGAGGCGAGGGCTGAGGGCCGAGGGGAAGGCCAGCGACCGACTTCGAGGCGTCCTCACCTGACTTTGCTGACTTCCCCTGCCCTGTTTCTGTCACTGGACCCTCGCCGCTGATCCCACACTCGCCCTTAAAGTCGACCGTGTTTCGCAGAGTTACCAGAACGACGTATCCGACATGACTGGACCATCCGTCACGGTTTATGACCAGACCGTCCAAAATGACCGACGGAGTTTTGCAGTGTGCACTGGACCGTGGCAATAATAAGGACGGAAGCGGAGTTGCCGATCAACGGATTGAGAGAAACTCTGCCGCCTTTTCCGTTCAGGTAGTTTGAATGCGGGTCGGCTCGCGTCAGACAGCTTCCTGTGGAGAGGTTCCCTTCACGGCGACGGATTGCCAGCCGCGTTCAGGACGAACGCCGGTTTCGTGATGGACGACCAGCTTCGTGATAGACCAACCGTTTAGTGATAGACCAACCGTTTAGTGATAGACCAACCGTTTAGTGATAGACCAACTGTGAAACTTCAGTCGCTCTGCATTTCGCAAGGGCGATACCTCGATTGACTTCCGGGAGATTTCAAATGAACAGGCTACTCGCCACGATCGCCGTCGCCGCGGTCGCGATGCTGAGCCAGTCGACTGTCAGTGCCGGCGGGTACTGCGGAGCGGCCAGCTACAACTGCTGCCCGACCGTCGCCTGCCAGCCGGTGTCCTGCTACACGACCTGCCGCATCGAACGACAGATGTGCAAAAAGACGGTCATGGAAACAGTCTGGGAGCCACAGGAAACGGTCTGCCAGAAACAGGTCTACGAAACGGTCTGGGACGAAGAGGAAGTGACCTGTAACAAAGTTGTCCGAGAGACCGCGTATCGCGAATGCGAGTACGAAGTCCGCCGCCCCGTCTGGGAAACCGGCTGCCGCGAAGAAACTTACACCGTCTGCACTCCCGTCTGGGAAACCAGCACGCGACAGTGCTCGTACACCGTGCGCAAGCCGGTCTGGACGGAATCGACTCGCGATTGCACTGAGACGGTCTGGAAAAAAGTCTGGGACGAATCGACTCGCGAATGCCGCCGGGTCATCTGCAAACCCGTCACGGAAATTGTCGAGAAGGAAGTCTGCCGCACGGTCATGAGGCCGGTCACGAAGACTCGCAAAGTCTGCGTCGACACCGGCCAGTGGGTCTGCAGCGAGCAGTGCCTGCCTGGTCTTCCGTTGCCAATGCTTCGCTGGAATCCGTGCTGTCTGCCGACGCTCTGCATGACGCAGACACCGGGTCTGAAGATTCCTCGCCGACAGTGGTGCCCGAACGTTGTCGAAAAAGATGTCGAGTACGTCGAGTACTGTCCGGAGGTCGTCAAGGAAATCATCCAGCAGAAAGTCTGCCGGATGGAGACGGAAGAAATCGTCGAGCAGATTCCGATCAAGACCTGTCGCTGGGAGTCGGAACAGATCGTCAAGAAAATTCCTGTCCGCACGTGCGAATGGGTTTGCGAGACAGTCACCAAAGAGGTCCCGCACAAAGTCTGCAAGTTCGTGAAGGAAGAAAAAACCCGCTCGATTCCGACGCGAACCTGCAGGATCGTCACGGAAATGAAGACTCGACAGGTTCCTTACTGTGTCGAGAAAACGATCCCTTACACCTACACACGTAAGGTCGCTCGCTGTGTGCCGAAGACTGTCGAAGTCAAATCGTGCCGCATGGTCTGCCGCCAGGTGCCGAGAGAGATCGAGTACGAAGTCTGCCGTCTGGTCCCTGTTCAGGTTTGCCCTCAGATGGGCGGCTGCGGAACGTGCGGAACAGGAGCCGGGGACGCAAAATCTCACGAGTCGCTGAAGCCAGTCCCGGAACTTCCGGCCGCAAAGGATGGCGAGGACGCCGCTCCGATGCCGACGGTCGAAGAGGAAGTCCCATCGACCGAGCCAGCGAAGCCGGAAGCTCCCGCGAAGTCGGCCTAGCTGACTCGCCCGGTAAAGAAACCGACCGAAGCCCGCTCCATTCAGGAGCGGGCTTTTTTTTTCGGTCGCCTGAGTAGCGGAACGGCGCAAGCCGTCCGGTCGACCGCACGTTCCGGCGCGGATGACCGGGCGGCTCGCTCCGCTATTTCTACTCGAACTCGTCTCGAACGAATCTGCAGTTCTGGTCGTCGTCGCCCGCCCCTCCGATTACAGTATCCCGTGCCGCGTGACTTTCCCCGCGGCTCAAGCACGCACTCCCGGCAGAAACGGCGACATGGCACGCCTCACCCGACGCGACTGGCTGAAACTTTCCACGTTTGCAACCGTTAGCTGTTCAGCTTCGGGCTGGATGCAGACTCTCGCCACTGAGACTGCTGCCGACCCGAAACGAAAACGCTCCTGCATCCTGCTCTGGATGCCCGGAGGACCACCTCAAACCGACACGTTCGATATGAAGCCCGGCCACAAGAACGGCGGCAGCTTCAAACCGATCGACACGTCCGTGCCCGGAATTCAGATCAGCGAGCACCTGCCGAAACTCGCAAAGCAGATGGAGCACCTCGCCATCGTCCGCTCGATGAGCACGACGGAAGGCGACCATCAGCGAGCCACTTATCTGATGCGGACCGGCTATCTGCCGCAGGGCCCGATTCATTACCCGACGCTGGGTTCGCTGGTGAGTCGAGAACTCGGACACAGTGACCTCGAACTGCCGAGCTTCATCAGCGTCGCGCCGAACCGCTTCCTCAGCCCGGCCGCGTACAGTTCCGGATTCCTCGGTCCGAAATACGCCCCGCTGATCGTCGGCGAGGGAGCCCGCGTCCGCGAGGGACAGGACGTTGCGACGACACTCCGCGTCCGCAATCTCGACCTGCCGGAAGGTGTCGAGGCAACGCAGGCCGACACGCGGCTCGACCTGCTGAAACATCTGGAAGACGACTTCGTCGCAAACCGCCCCGGAGTCACCGGCCAGAGTCATCAGCAGGCGTACCTGCAGGCGGTGCGGATGATGAAGTCCGGCGCGAGCAACGCGTTTTCCGTCGAGACCGAACCGGTGGAACTCCGTGAGCGGTACGGCATGAACCAGTTCGGTCAGGGCTGCCTGCTCGCGCGACGGCTCGTCGAGCAGGGCGTTCCGTTCATCGAAGTTTCGCTCAGCAATGCCCCCGGAGCCGACGGCGCCGGGCTCGGCTGGGACACTCACCAGGGCAATTTCGACAGAGTCAAAGCGCTCTCGGCAGCACTCGATTCAGGCTGGTCGACTCTGATGGAAGACCTGAAAGATCGAGGCCTGCTCGAATCAACAACCATCGTCTGGATGGGCGAATTTGGTCGGACGCCGAACATCAATGACAACCAGGGCCGCGACCACTTCCCGGCCGCGTGGAGCGCCGTGCTCGGCGGCGGCGGAGTCAAAGGCGGCCAGGTTTACGGCAGCTCGACCGAAGACGGCATGAAGGTCAAAGACGCCCCCGTGACAACGCCCGATTTGATCGCAACCGTTTGTAAATCGCTCGGCATCGACCCGTTGAAACAGAACATGTCCAACGTCGGCCGCCCGATCCGTATTGCCGATTTCGAAGCCCAGGTCATTGAGAAACTTGTCGGCTGACATTCTCAGAGAATTGCCCGATTGACATCCCGGATAAGACCACTTCAACGACTTATGGAGGCTCACCATGCTGCGTTCCCTGACTGTGCTCGTTCTGTGTCTGGCAGTGACTGCCCCGACTTTTGCCGATGAGGCAGACGCCGGTGCCCGAAAACTCATCGACCGGGCCATCAAATCCCTGGGCGGAAAAAAGGCGCTCAACAAAACGCGCGTCATGCTGATGGAAGAGGAAGGCTCGTATTACGGAATGGGCGAGGCCCTGCCCTACACGGGCCGCTACTACATGGCGATGCCGAACCGCACACGTTTTGAAATCCAGAACGCGTTTCTGATTGTTCGAGACGGCGATCAGGGCTGGATGAAAGCTCAGGATGTCGTCACGCCGCTGACGGGCGCACAGATCAAGGAGTCGAAGCTTGAGGCGCACTGCCAGCACGTCGCCTCGCTGATTCCGCTCGCGAAGCCGAATGAGAAATTCAAGCTGTCCCTGGCGGGTGAAGAGGAAATCGAAGGAGAAGCCTGCGACGGCATCAACGTCAATGTGGAAGGTCAGCGTCAGACACAGCTCTACTTCAGCCGCAAGACGGGTCTGCTGAAACGGACTTCCTACGTCGTCGCTCCCGAAGAACTGGGCGGCAAGGAAGTTGTCGATGCGATCGTCCATCTTGGCTACAAAGAGGTCGAGGGTGTGCAGGTTTCGATGACTCAGAAGATGACTCGCGACGGCAAGTTGTATGTCGAAGGGAAAATGACGAAGGTCGAATTCCCCGAGAAAGCCGACGACGCCGAATTCGCGAAACCCGAGTGACACGACCAGCGATGCCAGACACCACCATTGAACGGATTCACGCCCGCGAGGTCTTCGACAGTCGAGGCCGGCCGACGGTCGAAGTCGAAGTCACCTGCGCGGGTGCGCGGCCTGGGCGCGCGATCGTGCCCAGCGGCGCGAGCACCGGCCACTTTGAGGCACTCGAACTTCGAGACGGCGACCCTGCGCGGCTCAGTGGACTCGGAGTTCGCACGGCCGTCGAAAATGTCCGCTCGGAAATCGCGACCGCTCTGGTCGGGCAGAACGCCGATGACCAGGCGAGCCTCGACGCGGCGATGATCGAACTCGACGGAACGGAAAACAAATCGCGGCTCGGAGCCAACGCGATTCTTGGCGTGTCCCTCGCGGCGGCCTACGCAGCCGCCGAAGCGAAAGGCGTCTCGCCGGTTGCTCAGTTCCGTGAGGTCTGGTCGAGAATCGATGCGCAGGCGGCATCCGGCGAGGCCTCAGTCCGGACGGCGCGGCTCGGTCATGAACCATCACTGCCCTTGCCGATGGTCAACATGATTTCCGGCGGGCTGCACGCGGGCGGCAATCTCGACTTTCAGGATTACCTCATCCTGCCAGTCGGGGCTACGTCGTATCCCCAGGCCTTCGAGTGGATTGTCGAGGTCTACAACCGCGTCTCGCGACTACTTACAGAAGCGGGACACGAAGGGATTCTCGTCGGCGACGAGGGTGGTTACGGCCCGAAGCTTGGCTCAAACGAAGAGGCACTGTCGTTCGTCGTCAGCGCGATCGAGGCCGCCGGGCTTCGACCGGGAGACGACGTCTGCATCGGCCTCGACGTCGCCAGCACACATTTCTATTCGAACGGATCGTACCGGCTCGCCGCGACCGGCGATGAGCAACTGACCTCGGCCCAGGTGGTCGATCTGCTTGAGGACTGGGTTGATCGCTACCCCATCATCAGCATCGAAGACGGGCTCGCCGAAGACGACTGGGACGGCTGGCAGGAGCTGACGAGACGGCTGGGCGACCGCGTGCAACTGATCGGTGACGACCTGTTCGTCACAAACCCGGCGAGGCTGAAGCAGGGCATTGAGTCCGCGGCCGGCAACAGCGTGCTCATCAAGCTGAACCAGATCGGATCGCTCAGCGAAACGCTCACGACGCTTCGCCTGGCGATCGACAATGGTTACTGGCCGGTCGTTTCGGCCCGCAGTGGTGAGACCGAAGACACAACGATCGCGGACCTGGTCGTCGCAACGGGAGCCGGGCAATTCAAGGTCGGCTCCGTCGCGAGGAGCGAACGCCTCGCCAAGTACAATCAACTGCTGAGACTGGCCGAGGAAAATTATCCCTACTGTGGCGGAGCAATTTTCGAATCGCTTGCACGTTAATCGGCGTCGAGTTTTCTGCGGCCGTTCCTTCTGGTCAACGGCCGCGCTTTTGAGTCTTCGTCACAAGCTGCGAAGAGACGTGGAATCTTCATGAACGACGTCATCCCTCCCGCTTTTGCCTTTCGATTCTCGATGCCGGTTCCCTGCGTCGATGTGATCCCGCGTCGCGGCAAACGTCTGCTCAATCTCGGTGAAGAATGTCGGATCCACTGGCCGGGCGCGGAGCTGAGTGACGCCTCGCCGCCGGTCGATCTGCGAGTCGCCTGGAACGAAGCGGGCCTGGGAGTGGAGATTCGCGTCTCTGGCAGGCAGCATCCGCCCGTTTCGAATCCCGATCTGCCGGACGCGACGGATGGTTTTCAAATCTGGATCGACACCCGGAACACGCAGACAATTCACCGAGCCAACCGTTTCTGCCATCAGTTCTGTCTGCTCCCGAACGGGGGCGGCAAGGACGGTGCCGATCCGATCGTCCAACAGCTTCCCATCGGGCGAGCGGCTGACGACGCGCCGACGTTTCCTTCCGAGCGGTTTACCGCGAAGTCCGAAACGCTCGCTGATGGATATCGGCTTGAGGTCTGGCTGCCCGGAGACACGCTGAACGGGTTCGACCCGGAAATCAGCCCTCGACTTGGCTTCTACTGCATGCTGCACGACTCGGAACTCGGACAGCATTACCTGACGGTCGACAGCGCGTTTCCCGTGACGAACGATCCCAGTCTGTGGCAGACTCTGGAACTACTTTCGTAGTTTTCGCGTTTCGAGGCTGTGAGTTTTCAATTCCAGAGGCGTGGGCCGGACCATGAAACTCTTTTGTGGGTTGCTCATCGCCGTTTTCATTAGAGACTGCTGAGTCTGACCAAACACTCAGAGTAACCACGTTTGCCAGAGCGTCGAATTTCAGTGACGTCCCACCGTCTGGCGACGGTGGCTACCCGACACTTCAACTTTGACCGAGCACGACATTCCTGTTTACAGCGGGAGCCTCGCCTCCCGGTTACGATCGTCCTTCGCGGTACGGACAAAGAGGAACGCTGAATGCAGAACGCAACTCTTTTCTCAGTGACTCTGTGGCTGGCACTTGTCGCAATCGGCGCGGCAGATGAGCCCGTTCGGTTCAACCGTGACATTCGCCCGATTCTTTCCGAAAAGTGCCTCTCCTGTCACGGGCCGGATGAGAAACAGCGGAAAGCGAAATTGAGGCTTGACGTCGAAGCCAGCGCGGTCGAGCACGCGATCGTTGCGGGCAAGCCGGACCAGAGCGAACTGATTTCGCGAATCACCAGCGAAGATGACGAGACGAGAATGCCGCCACGCGATTCGGGCAAGGAACTCAACGCGGAAGAAATCGCACTGATGCGACGGTGGATTGCGGAAGGGGCAAAGTACGAGGGCCACTGGTCGTTCATCCCTCCAGAAAAGTCGGGCTTGCCGAGCGTCAGTGATCCCGCTTGGCCTCGCAGCCCGATTGACCGATTCGTTCTCGCGCGGCTCGATGCGGAAAAGCTGAGGCCCTCGCGCGAGGCAGACCGCTACGTGTGGATCCGCCGGGTGTCGCTCGATCTGACCGGCCTCCCACCGACAATTCAGGATGTCAATGCGTTCGTCCGGGACACGTCCGAAAACGCGTTCGAGAAAGTCGTCGACCGTCTTTTGAAATCAGAGCGATTTGGCGAACACATGTCGCGGCACTGGCTCGACGCGGCCCGCTATGCCGACACGAACGGCTATCAGTACGACCTCGAACGCGAGCAGTGGGTGTGGCGTGACTGGGTTATCCACGCGCTGAATTCGAACATGCCGTTTGACCAGTTTACGGTCGAGCAACTGGCGGGCGATCTGCTCCCCGGCGCGACGGATCAGCAGCGGCTGGCGACGGCGTTTCACCGAAACCACCCGATCACGATTGAGGGCGGAGTCGTCGACGAGGAATACCGGACGGAGTACGTCGTCGACCGGGTCGTCACAACGTCGACGGTCTGGCTTGGCCTCACCATGACCTGCTGCCGCTGCCACGATCACAAGTACGATCCGATTTCGCAGCCCGAGTTCTACTCGTTCTTTTCGTTCTTCAACAACGTGCCGGAGCGAGGTCTCAACGGCTTCGATCCGAAACTCAAAGTCGACTCGCCACTGCAGACTGCTCAGTCAAAGAAAATGCGGGACGAACTCGCGACAGCCGAATCGACGTTCAGGAAACTCTGGGACAAGAACGGCGAGCAGCTTTCAAAACGCGAGCAGGAACTCACCGAGACAGTCGCCAACCAGTGGGCCGTCGTTGTCCCCCAGGAGCGAAAGTCACTTGGCGGAGCGACGCTGACCGTCCAGCCGGATCAGAGCATTCTGGCGACCGGCAAGAATCCCGTGACGGAAACTTACGAGCTGATTTTGAAGTGCGACTCGCCCGTGCACGCGATCCGGCTGGAAGCTCTCACCGATCCGTCCTTTGTCAGCAACAGCACGGGCCGCGGATTCAACGGCAACTTCGTCCTCAGCGAATTTCAGATCGCGGTGGCGGGAGCCGACTCGACCGACTTCACAAACGTGAAAATCGCGAAGGCCGAGGCGGATTACTCGCAGAACAATTACGGCATCGCAAAAACGATTGATGGAACCATCGATCAGTCCGGCTGGGCGGTTGACGGCAACACGAAATTCGAAAACCGCACGGCTGTCTTTACTCCTGAGAAGCCGATCTCGCCCGAGACCGTCAAAAAGCTTCGCGTGCAGATGCACCACCGCTACGGAGGCAGCCATCACATCGGACGGTTTCGCATCTCGCTGGCCAGCCAGCCGGTGCAGGTCGTGCCGGCGGACATTGCGGCAATGCTGAAATTCGACGCAGCGAGGCGGACGGTCGAGCAGTCGCTTCGTCTCAACGAGTACCTTGCCAGTCGGTTCGGAGATTCAGACCTCCAGGCGGCGATTGCGAGTGTCCTTTCACTTCGCGCGCGTCTTGCGGCCTCCTCAAACGTTCCGGCGACGATGGTCATGGCCGAGATGCCGACCCCACGAAAAACCCGCGTGCTGTTTCGTGGCGAGTACGACAAGCCGCGTGACGAAGTTGAGCCCGGCACTCCGGCGGCGTTGCCGGCGATGCCTGACGGTTTTCCACGAAACCGTCTTGGTCTCGCCCGATGGATGACGATGCCCGGCCATCCGCTCACCGCGCGAGTCGCGGTCAATCGGTTCTGGCAGTTGCTGTTCGGGGTCGGCATCGTGAAGTCGGCTGAAGATTTCGGGTCGCAGGGCGAGTGGCCGAGCCATCCGGAACTGCTCGACTGGCTGGCCGTCGATTTTGTCGAGTCTGGTTGGAACACCAAAGGGCTGCTCAAGCAGATCGTTCTGTCGGCGACGTATCGACAGACGTCGCGGATCACGCCGGAATTTCTGGAACGGGATCCGGAGAACCGACTGCTCGCCCGCGGGCCTCGACTGCGGCTGGATGCAGAGACGATTCGCGACAGTGCCTTGTCCGCCAGCGGACTGTTGAGTTCGCAGATCGGCGGACCAAGCGCGTTTCCGTATCACCCCTCCGGCCTGTGGCAGGAGATCAACAATCGGCCCGGGTACTCGCGAACGTACAAACAGGATTCGGGCGACGCCCTGTACCGCCGCAGCGTGTACACATTCTGGAAGCGAACTGTGCCGCCGCCGTCGATGGCCGCGTTCGACGCGCCCGAACGTGAGTTCTGCATCGTCCGCCGCTCGCGCACGAACACGCCGCTCCAGGCGTTCGTGATGCTTCACGACCCGCAGTTCGTTGAAGCGGCGCGCCGGCTCGGACGGCGCATGCTGACGGAGGGCGGGTCGACCAATCAGAAGCGAATCGAGTATGGATTTCGGCTGTGCTGCGCGCGGCCGCCGACTGATCGCGAACTGACTGTGCTCACAGGTCTTCTCGATAATCGGCTGAAGCAGTATCGCGACGATGCTTCGGCCGCGGCTCAGATTGTTGGGGTCGGAGACTCTCCCCGGGACGTGGACCTCGATCCGGCTGAGCTTGCCGCGTGGACGACGATCGGCCGAGTGATGTTCAACCTGAGTGAGTTTGTGACAAAGCCGTGACCGTGATGTTGAACCCGTGGCCTGCGGCCACGGGTTAAACGAGAACTGCCTTTTCGATGAGTTGAGAGAACGACAATGGACCCGATTCACGAATCCAACCTCCTGGTCAATCGCCGACACTTTTTCGGTCGAGGTAGCGCCGGGATCGGCGCGGCGGCGCTGGCATCGCTGCTCAATCCGCAATTGCTTTCCGCCGCTCCTTCGCTCGCCCAGAGAAACGGGCCGGGGTATTCGCCGGGCGAACCGGGGCCGACGCATTTTCCGCCCAAAGTGAAGCGTGTGATCTATCTCTGCCAGTCCGGTGCGCCGTCGCAGATCGACACGCTGGACTACAAGCCGACTCTGGAAAAGCTCAACGGTCAGGAACTGCCCGAGTCGATCCGCGGCGGCCAGCGGCTCACCGGGATGACCGCCGGGCAGAAATCATTTCCCGTGGCGAAATCGTTCATGCCGTTTCGCCAGCACGGCGAGTCAGGTCAGTGGATCAGCGACCTGCTGCCTCACCACGGAAAAATCGCCGACGACATCTGCATCGTCCGTTCGATGTACACCGAGGCGATTAACCACGACCCGGCGATCACGTTTTTTCAGACCGGACACCAGCAGCCCGGCCGGCCAAGTCTCGGCGCGTGGGTGAGCTACGGGCTCGGCAGTGAGAGCGAGAGTCTGCCTTCGTACGTCGTGCTGCTCGACCGGAATACGGACTCGCAGGCGCAGCCGGTTTACTCGCGTCTATGGGGCAGCGCGTTTCTGCCGTCAAATCACCAGGGCGTCAAACTGCGATCCTCCGGTGACCCGGTGCTGTACCTCAACGATCCGACCGGCGCCGATCGCGAAGACAGACGAAAGCTGCTCGATGCGATTTCTCAATTGAACGAACTCCGCAAAGACGACGTCGGCGACCCGGAAATCAACACCCGCATCGCTGCTTACGAAATGGCATTCCGCATGCAGATGTCGGTTCCGGATCTCACCGACACGTCCGACGAGCCGCAAAGCACGTTTGAGCTTTACGGCCCCGATGCGAAGGTGCCGGGCAGTCACGCGGCCAACTGCTTGCTGGCGCGGCGACTGGCCGAGCGTGGTGTGCGATTCATCCAGCTTTACCACCGCGGCTGGGATCACCACGGGGGATTGCCGTCGCGGCACCCGATCATCGCGAAGGAAGTCGACCAGGGATCGGCCGCGCTGGTGCTCGACCTGAAGCAGCGCGGCCTGCTCGAAGACACTCTTGTCGTCTGGGGAGGCGAATTTGGTCGAACGGTCTATCGTCAAGGCGGCAACGAGACAACCTTCGGGCGAGACCACCATCCGCGGTGCTTCTCGATCTGGCTGGCCGGAGGCGGCATCAAAGGCGGCCTGACTTACGGCGAGACCGACGACTGGTGCTACAACATCGTCGATAAAGACCGCTTCGGAGTTCACGTGCACGACCTCAACGCGACCATTCTGCATCTGCTCGGCATGGATCATCGGCGGCTGTCGTACAAGTTCCAGGGCCTCGACTATCGGCTGACGGGGGTTGAGGAACACAAGCCCGTTCGCGGGATTCTCTCGTAAGTTTCTCATCCCGTTAGACACGTCGCGGGCCTACCCAGATCCAAAGAACCTCACCAGGAGAAATGACATGACTCACCCCACGGTCGACGACTGGCTGCGACCTCGCGATCGACGCGGATTTCTGCTGGCAGCTTCCTCGTTCGCATTCATGCCGCTGCTTGGACGGGAAGCGCACGGGTTTCTGCCGAGGTCGGGATTCAAGGCGGAACCATTTTCGCTGGGTGTCGCTTCCGGCGACCCGTCTCCCGACGGCTTCGTGATCTGGACTCGGCTGGCTCCCGATCCGCTCAACGGAGGCGGCATGCCGAAGGAGAATGTCGAGGTCCGCTGGGAGATCGCTCACGACGAGAAGATGAGCAAGATCGTTCAGCGAGGCACGACGATGGCGACTCCGGAACTTGGCCACTCGGTCCACGTGGAAGTCGAAGGGCTCGAACCGGATCGCTGGTACTGGTACCGCTTCGGCTCGAACGGAGCGGCAAGCCGGACCGGACGGTCGCGGACGACTCCGCGGTTTGATGCGTCGCCGCAGAAAGTGAATTTTGCTTTCGCGTCGTGCCAGCATTTTGAGAGTGGCTACTTCAATTCGTATCGCCACATTCTGGACGACGACATCGACCTCATCGTTCACCTGGGCGACTACATCTACGAGTACGGCGGAGTCGATGGCCGGGTCCGCAAGCACACCGGGAAGGAAATCAACTCGCTGGATGAATACCGCAACCGGTACGCGCTCTACCGGACCGACACGGATCTGAAGGCGGCTCATCAGATGTTTCCGTGGCTCGTCACCTGGGACGACCACGAATTTGACAACAACTGCGCGGGCGACATTTCCGAGGAACCGGGAGTCAAAACGGCCGGCTACCTCGCACGACGGGCGAGGGCTTACCAGGCCTACTACGAGCACATGCCGCTGCGGAAATCGTCGATCCCGAAAGGCCCGTTTCTGCAGCTTTATCGAAGCGTGCCGTTTGGCAATCTCGTCGAATTCGAGGTGCTCGACACTCGGCAGTACCGCACCGATCAGCCGTGTGGAGACGGGAACAAGCCGCCCTGCGAGGGGGTCTTCGCGAAGGATGCCACGCTGCTCGGCGACCGCCAGGAACAGTGGCTGATGCAGACGCTGCACGAGTCGCCGGCCACGTGGAACGTGCTGGCTCAGCAGGTGATGATGGCTCGCGTCGACCGCGATCCGGAAAGCGGCATCGCGTGGAGCATGGACCAGTGGGCCGGCTACCACGTCGCGCGACACCGGATGCTGAGCTTTCTCGAAAACCGCAGAATCTCGAACCCGGTCGTCCTCACCGGAGACATCCACAAGAACTGGGTCAACGACTTGAAGGTCGACTTTGACGACGAGAAGTCGGAAACCGTCGCCACCGAGTTTGTCGGTACATCGATCACGTCCGGCGGGAACGGTTCTGAAAAAGGCAGCGACACCGACGGCGTGCTCCGCGACAACCCCTTCGTGAAATTCTACAACGCCGAGCGAGGCTACGTTCGCTGCCAGATCACGCCAGGCGAGTGGAGATCGGACTTCCGCGTAGTCGACGACGTGACGAAGCCGGAAACCACTTGCAAAACGCGAGCGTCTTTCGTCGTCGAAGCCGGCCGAGCCGGAGCCGAGCGGGCGTGACGGAACGACCGAGCCACCTTTTTCCTGGGACGTTTCCGATGAGTCGAAGTCTCTTTCAGGCCGTTCTGTTTCTCATCGCGGTTTCTGTCGCCGACGCAGCAGAAAAGCCAAATGTGCTGTTCATCGCGGCCGACGATCTGCGGTGCGACCTGGGCTGCATGGGGAATAACGAAGTGCTCTCGCCGAACCTCGATGCGCTGGCTGCGCGGGGTCGGCTCTTCACGAGAGCTTACTGTCAGCAGGCGGTCTGCAATCCGTCGCGGGCCTCGCTGATGACCGGGCTGCGGCCGGACACGCTGAAGATCTGGGATCTGCCGACTCACTTTCGTGAACGGAGGCCGGACGTCGTGACGCTGCCTCAGCACTTTCGGAAGCACGGTTACTTCGCGCAGAACATCGGCAAGATTTATCACAACTGGCGGCAGGACATTCAGGGCGACCCGGCCTCGTGGGACGTGCCGGCGGTGATGCACTACGCGACGCACGGTTCCGACAAGCCGATCGTCAAAGGACCGCTGCCTCCGAACTCGGCCAGCGACATCAAGTGCGAGTGCCGGGACGTTTCGGACGCGGCCTACTTCGACGGCCGCATCGCCGACCTGTCGATCAAGGCGCTGCGTGAACGCAAAGCGGACAACAAACCGTTTTTCCTCGCGGTAGGTTTCTGGAAACCGCACTCGCCCTTCAACGCCCCGAAGAAATACTGGGACCTCTACGATCGCTCAAAACTCTCGCCGCCGCCGAATCCCGAGTGGCCGAAGGACGCGCCTCGAATCGCGTGGCACAACAGTCGAGAGATCCTCGGCAGTCCGAAACCGCGTGAACTCACTCCGGAAGCTGTCATGGAGATCCGCCACGGCTACCTGGCCGCGATCAGCTACTTCGACGCGCAGGTCGGGCGAGTGCTGGGTGAGCTCGACCGGCTTGGCCTGCGTGACAACACGATTGTCGTGTTCTGGTCGGACCACGGGTACCACCTGGGCGAGCACACTCTGTGGGCCAAGACGTCCAACTTCGAGCTCGATGCTCACGTGCCACTGATCATCTCGGCTCCGGCGATGAAACAGCCTGGCCAGTCCACCGAAACGCTCGCCGAACTACTCGACATGTACCCGACACTGGCGGAAATGTGCGGACTTCCAGCGCCGACCGGTGTCGAAGGAAAAAGTCTCGTCCCGGCACTGGACGATCCCAAATCGACGGTCGAGCCCGCCGCGTTCACTCAACACCCGCGGCCGGCCTATTTCAATGGCAAGCCGGACGTCATGGGCCGCTCGGTCCGGACCGAACGCTACCGATACACCGAGTGGCGTGAGTTCGAGTCCGGCAAACTGGTCGGCAGCGAGCTTTACGATCACCAGACAGACCCGCTCGAAACGGTCAACGTCGCGGCGAAATCTGAGTATGCCCAGGCCGTGAAGGACTGTCAGAAGCACTACCGGACCGGCTTCCCAGACTGATGTCGTGCTTTTGCGGCTTCCGGCTACTCCACTATCATCGTCGCGGCGAGGACCTCGCCCGAATCGGAATCTCCCGTCCCATTTGCGGAACGAAAAAGGAATCATCATGAGGAAGCTCACATTTGCGGCATTGCTGATAAGTCTGTCAGTGTTTTCCAGAGCCGCTCAGGCGGAAAACTGGCCGAACTGGCGCGGGCCGAAGAACGACGGGATCAGCGGTGAGACGAATCTGCCGACCGAGTGGTCCGCCGATAAGAACGTCGCGTGGAAACTGAAGCTGCCTGGATCGGGCGGAGCGACTCCGGTGGCGTGGGGCGATCGTATCTTTCTGACCGCCGTGGTCGGCGATGAGCTCACCCTGATCTGTGCGACCTCAGACGGGAAGATTGAGTGGAGCCAGGTCGTCAGTAAGGGCAACAAGGACGTGCGAGGGGACGAAGGCAACTCCGCGGCGAATTCGCCTTCGACGGACGGCAAGCATGTCTGGGCGATGTTCGCCAACGGAGCCGTCGCCTGCTTCACCGTCGATGGAAAAAAGGTCTGGTCACTGGATCTGCAGGAACGGTACGGCAAATTCGAGATCGCGTTCGGACTGACGTCGACGCCCGTGCTGGACGAAGGGCGGCTCTACTTTCAGCTGATCCACGGCCGCATGAATGATGAGGGGAGTCAGGGGCTGGTCGTGTGTCTGGACGCGGCAAACGGAGAGGAAATCTGGAAACAGACACGAGCCACTGACGGCACGCACGAGAACAAGCATTCTTACGCGTCGCCGATGATGTACGACCACGATGGCTTGAAATTTCTGGTTACACACGGGGCGGATTTCATCATCGCTCATGATCTGAAAGACGGTCACGAAATCTGGCGTTGCGGTGACCTCAACGTGAAGTCGAAGTACGACAAGACGCTGCGGTTTGTCGCGTCTCCGCTGTGTGCGGACGGCATGATTGTTGTGCCGACAGCGAAGGCAGGCCCGGTGCGAGTTCTCCGCCCGGACGGCAGGGGCGACATCACGTTAAGCAAAGAGGCTCACATCTGGAGCTACGCCACAACGCCGGACGTGCCGTCACCACTGATCCACGACGGACTGGTTTATCTCTGCATGGCCAACGGCAATCTGTCGTGCCTCGACCAGAAAACCGGCGAAGAATACTACGCCGAGCGAACTCACCGGCAGCGACACCGCAGCTCACCGGTCTACGCCGACGGTCACCTCTACTTGACCGCTCGCGACGGAATTATCTCAGTCGTCAAGACCGGCAAGAAGTTCGAGCTGGTCGCTCAGAACGAACTCGGCGAAGCGATTGCCGCCTCACCCTGCGTCTCCAACGGCACAATTTATCTGCGGACGTTTGATTCGCTGTGGGCGATCCGCAAGTAACGCCAAGGCGCTGCAGGACGGACGCCTACGTCCGTACCGGCTGCCTGTCCAGGGTCAAGACGGCGTCCAGGGTCAAGACGGCACTGACGGACGTGGGCGTCCGTCCTACGGGGCCTGGGCGATCTGAGGATCGGTTACAGCTTCGAGGTTTCGGTCGCGACTCGCGCGGCCATTTGACGAGCCGTTCGGGCAATTCCTTCGATGTCGAGCGACAGGTCGGCAAGCAGTTCGCTTCGTTCGCCGAAGGTCACAAACTCGTCCGGAATGCCCAGGCGTTTGACGTGGCTTGTCGAGAGTCCCGCGTCGCTGGCCGCTTCGAGGACGGCGGAACCGAAGCCGCCGACGATTGTCGATTCTTCGATCGTGATGACGAAGCTGCATTCCTTGAGAGCACGGAAGATCGTTTTTTCGTCGATCGGTTTGGCGAAGCGGGCGTTGATCACGCCGACGTCGAGGCCTTCTTCTCGAAGCTGATTCGCAGCCGCGACACAGTCCGGGAACAGTGAACCAAATGCGATGAGCATTCCGTCCGTGCCCCAGCGGTAGATTTCGGCCTTGCCGAGCTCGACGGGAGCAACCTGCCGTTCGACGAGTTCTGCCGACGTTTTGGGATAGCGGATCGACGTTGGGCCCTGGCGGTTGATCGCGAAGTCGAGCATCGGGGCGACGTCGCTTTCGTCTCCCGGGGCCATCACCACAATGTTCGGGAAGGATCGCATGTAGGTGTTGTCGAAAACGCCGTGGTGAGTCGGGCCGTCCGGGCCGCACAGTCCGGCTCGGTCGAGAGCAAACGTCACGGGCAGGTTCTGCAGGGCGACTTCCTGGAAAATCTGGTCGTAGCTTCTCTGCAGGAAGGTGCTGTAGATGTCGACGATCGGCCGCATGCCGGCTTTCGCCATGCCGGCTGCGAAGGCGACGGCGTGGCCTTCGGTGATGCCGGTGTCGAAAAAGCGGTCGGGAAAATCGGCTCGGACTTTGCCGAGATCGTTGCCGGCACACATCGCGGCAGTGAGCACCGTGACACGGGCGTCACGTTTCATCGCCTGGTAAATCGCATCGCTGATGATGTTTGTGTAGGCCGGCTTGCTCGCTTTCGGGACCGGAATCACCTCGTCGTCTTCCGTTCGCGAGAACGGGGCCGGCGTGTGAAAGTTGACCGGGTCGTCGCTGGCGGGTTCGAAGCCGTGCCCTTTATTCGTGAGCACGTGAAGCAGCACGGGGCCCTTCACGTCTTTGAGCATCTCCAGGTAACGCCGGATGGTCGGCAGGTCGTGTCCGTCGATCGGACCGACATAGCGGAAGCCCATTTCTTCCCACAGCATACCGCCGTGGAGGAAGCCTTTGACGGATTCCTTGAACTGAGCGAGGACGTTTTCCATCGACTCGCCGAGAACCGGAACCTTGTTGAGGACCCACGAAACGTCCCGCTTCAGACCGTTGTAAACAGGAGCGACGCGGGCTTTGTCGAGGTACTCGGCCAGGCCGCCGACACGCGGGCAGATGCCCATCTTGTTGTCGTTGAGGATGACCAGGACGTCTTTCTTGAGGCCGACTGCATTGGTCATCGCCTCCCAGACAATTCCCGACGGCATCGCGCCATCGCCGATGACCGCGACCGATTTGCGATCGGTGTTTCCGGTGAGGTCGTCTCCCGCTTTGAGGCCGACGACTGTCGAGACGCTCGCGCCGGCGTGGCCGGTCATGAAGAGGTCGTACTCGCTCTCATTCGGATTCGGGTAGCCCATCAGGCCGCCCTTCTGCCGCATCGTTGCGAACTCTTTAAAGCGACCCGTCACGAGTTTGTGCGGATAAATCTGGTGGCCGGTGTCCCAGATCAGCCGGTCTTTCGAGAAGTCGTAGACCAGGTGCAGAGCAATACAGAGCTCGACGACTCCCAGATTGCTCGCGAAGTGCGCGGCCCGGTTCTCGACGACGTTGCAGAGTGCCTCACGGATTTCTGCGGCGAGCTGCTTCAGCTGGCTCGGCGTGAAGTCGTGAAGGTCCTTTGGAGATTGAATACGCGGCAGGAGTTCGAGTTTCATCAATGATCTCTTTCCAGAATGAAACGCGCCAGCGCCTCCAGCGACTGGCCTCGATCTTCCACTCCCTTGAGTGGGGCGATTGAGCGGCAGGCCTCGTCAATCAATTGCTCAGCCCGTCGACGACTTTCTTCGATCCCAAGCAGACCCGGATAGGTCAGCTTCCCATGATCAGCATCCTTCCGGACAGCCTTTCCCATTTTCGTCGCATCGCCCGTAATGTCCAGAAGGTCATCCGTAATCTGGAAGGCCAGTCCAACACATTTTCCAAAATGATCGAGGATTTTCACGAAATCGTCGCTCGATTGAGCGACCCTGGCCCCCATCGTCAGCGCGGACCGCAATAACCTGCCCGTTTTACGCAGATGAATTGCCTCGAGCTGGTCCAGAGTCGAGCCGCCGCCAGATTCCTCGGAATTCGCGGCGAGAGCAAGTTCCTCGGCCTGAAGATCAGCCATCTGGCCACCGACCATTCCTTCAGAACCCGCAGCAGATGCCAGATCGGCCACGCACGCGGCCGCGACTTTCGGCGGCTGAACGCCTTTTGCGATGACCTCAAAGGCGAGCGTCAGCAGTCCGTCCCCGGCGAGGATCGCGGTCGCTTCGTCAAACTGTTTGTGATTCGTCGGCCGACCTCGCCGAAGATCGTCGTCGTCCATCGCAGGAAGATCGTCATGGATGAGCGAGTACGTATGGATCATCTCGATTCCGCACGCAGCCGGCATTGCGGCTTCGACATCCCCGCCGCAGGCCTCGCACGCCATCAGAGTCATCACCGGACGAAGCCGCTTGCCGCCGGCCATCAGGCTGTACCGCATGGCCTCGCGCAGCCGATCCGGACACTCGGGCGGCAGATTGTCGAGGTACGCATTGAGGGCGTTTTCGACCTTCAGCCTCAGCGTCTGCCAGTGGTCTTCCAGACTCGCCGTGCTCATTGAGAATCCGTTTCCGTAATCAATTAAAGGCGGAGGATTTCGTTGCACGGTCCCTCTGTCAATCCTGGACGGGTGGCGGCAGACAGCGACTGATGACGCGGTCGTTGGCGTCGAGCATCAACCCGCCGACTTGAACTGTCCCGAGCTGTCATTGAAGCTCTCATTCTGAATCGCGTCTCACTCGAATTATTCATAACGATCGCAGGCTTCGATTGAAAATGGGCACACTGAAAATGGGCACACGAAGACGCAAAGCGACGACGACAAATTAAGAAATTAAGACAGACTCTTCGTGCCTCAGCTTGAGAACTGCAAATTCGCGATGAGCAAATTCGCGATGAACCGTGCGACTCTTGAAACTTCAGTGACTTACAACCGTGTTGGGAGAATTCCGTGTCAGTCATGATCAGCATGATTCCATTGAAAACTGAGGCGATCCCTCCCGTTGACGATGTCGTTGAATTCCTGGCCTCGAACTGGGGCGATCTTCCCGCCGCGACAGAAGCGGAAGACGGGGACGAATCCATCTCGTTCAAACTGGACGGGGCTTTGGTTGTGGCGGCGACGATGCCGGCGCCGATTCCCTGGAGCCAGTTGGAAGGGCCGTGTGCAACGAGTCTCCTGTGGCCTGACGCGGAGAAAGAACTCAAAGGCCACAAAGCTCACTTGATCGTTACCGTCGCGGGTGAGAGAGAGCCGCTTGAATCGGCAACTCTGCTGACGCAGGTGACTGCCGCGATCCTGTCTGCTTCCGCCGAAGCGATCGGTGTTTACTGGGGAAACGCAACGCTCGTTATTCCACCGCCCGTTTTCAACGATTTTGCCGTGGAAATGCTGCCCGACTCGTTTCCGATTCCTATCTGGATCGACGTGCAGGTTGGTCGAAACGAAGACGGTACGACTTTCGGGTTCACAGCGGGGATGAAAGCTCTTGGCCACATGGAATTTGAAACGAATAACGCATCCGAATCGGTAGGCGGCCTTCGCGAGCGGCTCTTCGGCCTCGCAGCGTACGTTCTCGAAAACGGGCCAGTTATTCAGGACGGAAATACCGTCGGCGAGGACCAGCACGAACGCATCAAAGTCGTTTATTCAAACTCAGAATTCGGACATGAAGGTCAGGTCATGCGACTTGATCACGAACGAACGGGCCGCGCGAAGCCATGGTGGAAGTTCTGGTGATGAGCATGATGCGTGCGGCTTTGAGAAAAACATTCTGTTCTGTGTTAAGCATGCTTCACAGTTTCCCGACCGCCGCTATACTCCGCCGCCTCCCACGGACGGGCTAGATCGGCGGAGCCGAATTTTTGTTATTCAGGCACCCTTTCCCGCGTGACTCGGCAGCAGTTTTCTCGACAGTGCCCGTTCAGCCGTCGATGAGCCGACTTCACCCGACATAGCTTCACCTGACACGGTTTCATCCGGAACAGTGACTCACAAAGACACGGTGACTCATGAAAGTCCTGGTCGTTGGTCAGGGCGGACGCGAGCACGCCCTTCTGTGGAAGCTCAAGCAGTCGCCCCTCGTTGACACTGTTTATTGTGCGCCGGGGAATGCCGGAACGGCCGCCGACGGAATCAACGTCGACATCTCCGACACAGATATCCGTGGCCTCGTCAAGTTCGCGTTGAACGAGAAAATCGATCTCACCATTGTTGGCCCGGAGGCTCCCCTGTGTGCCGGCCTTGTCGACGAACTGGAAAAACTCGGCCTGAAAGTGTTCGGTCCGAGCAAAGCTGCCTCTCAACTCGAAGCGAGCAAGCTTTTTACCAAGCGAATCCTTCGCCGAGCCAACGTGCCGACGGCACGATTCGAGCGGTTCGATCGTGCTGAAGCAGCCATTGCTTCGCTCAGGACGCTCGAAGACGGTCCGTGCGTCGTCAAAGCCGATGGACTCTGCGCCGGCAAAGGCGCGATCGTCTGTGCGAACCACGAAGAGGCGATCGACGCGATTAAACGAATACTCGTTGACCGTGAATTCGGCAAAGCCGGCAGCGAGCTCATCATTGAAGAGTGCCTTGTCGGGCAGGAAGTGAGCATCCTGGCCATCGTCGACGGCCACACAATCATTCCGCTCGAAACTTCGCAGGACCACAAACGGGCTCTCGATGGAGACCTCGGCCCCAACACCGGAGGCATGGGAGCGTACTGTCCGACGCCGCTGATCACGGACGAACTGATGACCGAAATCGTCGAGCACGTGCTCATTCCGGTTGTCCATACGATGAACATGGAAGAGATGCCGTTTCGCGGAATTCTTTACGCGGGCCTGATGCTGACTGAAACAGGACTGCAGGTCCTCGAATTCAACGTCCGGTTCGGCGATCCGGAAGCGCAGCCGGTGCTCATGCGGCTGAAATCGGACCTGGCCGAAATCCTTCTTGCGGCGGCCGAACGTCGGCTCGACCAGATTGAACCGCTGGAATGGGACGAGCGTCCGTCTGTCTGCGTCGTCATGGCCTCCGACGGCTACCCGGGCAGCTACGAAAAAGGCCGGCCCATCACCGGAATCGAAAACGCGGATGAGCTGGAAGGCGTCAAGGTCTTTCACGCCGGTACGAAACTGATCAACGGCGTGCCCTGCTCAAACGGAGGCCGGGTACTCGGAGTCACGGCGCTCGGCGACAACATTTTCGACGCCAAACGGCGAGCCTACGAAGCCGTCCGCAAGATCCGCTGGGAAGGCGCGTGGTGCCGCAAGGACATCTCCGACAAAGTCCGCGAGCTGCTCGAGACCGAAAACGCGTAACCGTGGGGTAAGCTTCCAGCTTGCCATCGATTCCGTAGCGGAGCCGCGCAAGCTAATGGCCCCGGAGTTCTGCCGATTGTCGCCTTTCGCTCTGCGAAAGTAGCGCTCCTTCCGCGGAGCGAAAGGCGACATTCATCGCTCAGCCAACACAACTCTGGGGCCACTGGGTGGTGACAATTTCGAAGTCGCGCTGAGTCTGCAAACGGGCTTTGATAGACTGCCGCCTCACCCATGGATGAGGATTCGGCATGGCTCAGGAAACTCTCGCCGCGACTCGTAACTGGCACAGCCTCTGCTCAATGCACCGCGAACAGGCGGCGCTCTTCGGGCCGCGGATCGCGCTGCGGTACCAGCAGGATGGTCTGTTTCATGACGTCGCCTGGAACGACTACCGGTGCCAGGCCGATCGTGCCGCGGCCGGACTGATTGAGCTCGGCATCGAGCCAGGCGACCGCGTCGCGATACTTTCTGAGAACCGCTACGAATGGTTCATCGCCGATCACGCGATCCTCAGCGCCGGCGCCGCCGACGTTCCGCTGCACGCTCCACTGGCACCACGGCAGGTTGAGTATCAGGTCGGGCACAGCGAGGCGCGCGGCATCGTCGTCAGCGGCCAGGCTCAGGCGGATAAAGTGTTCGAGGTGCTCGACCAACTGCCCGCGCTGGAGTTTCTTGTCTCGTTTGAGTCGATCGAAACCCGCAGCGACAAGATTCGCTGTCTCACCTGGCAGGGCCTCAAACATCTTGCGGGCGAAAAGTCTCTCGCCGAGATCGCGAGTCGCGAAGCTGCGCTCAACGAGTCGAGCCTCGCCACGATCATCTACACGAGCGGCACGACCGGAAACCCGAAGGGAGTCATGCTGACGCACGGCAATCTGCTGTCGAACGCCGAAACCACGTGGGAAATCGCGTTCATGGGCAGTGAGGAAACGCTGCTCAGCTGGCTGCCGTACAGCCACATTTACGCCCGCACCGTCGACCACTACCTCACCTCAATGGGCGGCCTGACCGTTGCGCTCAGCACGATCGACACGTTGATGGACGATCTGAAACGCATCCAGCCCGGCTGGCTGACGTCGGTCCCGCGCGTCTATGAAAAAGTCTGGAACGGCATCAGCACGCTCGACGCGGAGTCACGGTCGAAGGCCCTCCGCGCGATCTTCGGCTCGAACATGAAACAGCTCACTTCGGGGGGAGCACCTCTACCGAAATACATTGCCGAGGGATTTCTCGAAGCGAATCTGCCACTGCTCGAAGGCTACGGCCTCACCGAGACCTCGCCGGTCATCTCCTTTAACAGTGCCGAGTCATTCCGTCTCGGCTCGGTCGGCCGGCCACTGCGCGACGTTGAGGTCAGGATCGCGGACGACGGAGAAATCCTCACCAGAGGTCCGCACGTCATGCCGGGGTACTGGAAAAATCCCGAGGCGACCGCTGCGGCCATCGTCGACGGCTGGTTCTTTACCGGCGACGTCGGGCGAATTGACGAGGACGGCTACCTCTACATCACCGACCGGAAAAAAGATCTCTTCGTCACGTCTGCCGGAAAAAACATCGCCCCGGCCGAACTGGAACGGATCCTCGCCCGCGACGAATTCATCGAGCAGGCTGTCGTTTACGGAGACGGCCGTCAGTTCGTCAGCGCGCTCATCGTACCAGCCCTCGACAGCCTTCAGGCAAAGGCCAGGGAACTTGGCTGCGAAATCAAAACCGAAGGCGAGTTCATCACGACGCCGCAACTTCTGGAGTTCCTCAACGAACGCGTGGCCGTTGTCATGCAGCAGGTCAGTCAGCCGGAGCGGGTCAAACGATTCCTGGTCCTCGCCCGCCCGTTCCAGGTTGACGACGACGAACTGACCGCGACGTTGAAAGTCCGGCGACGATTCATCATCAACAAATACGAAGTCCAACTTGCGGCGCTGTATGAGTAAGCTCGACACCGGTCCCTTTTCCCCCGACCGGGGAAGGGAAAGCTCAATGCCGTGCCGTTTTAAGATGTGGACTGTCAGTGGACTGTCAGTGGACTGATGGCGTGACATCGTGGCTCGACTGCGGCTTCCGTGTCGACAGTCGCAGTTCGAAGCGGAGCTCGATGAGCGAAGTGGTTTCGAAGTCGCTGACTCGCGAACGGTTTCTACGAATTCGTGCTGAGTCCACGTCGCACGAATAAGGGACTGATATTCCAGGGGAGGCGCGGTGCCAGATCGGGAAGTGATTTCTAACCCGTTCCCAAAGCGGCATTGCCGCAACCCAACGAAAACTCACACGATGGCACAGTCCGCAGGCCTGATGACTGAAGAATCCAGGCCCGTTTCACGCCCGGCTGAAGACTCCAGCAAAGATCAGCGCTCAATAAAAGGCGTCTTCAACAGGCATTTCTGACAAGCTCCCATGCCGGACGCAGTTTGTCCGTTTGAGGGAAAAGCCGCGAGGCGTGCGTGCTGTCCCTCCCTGTCGCACGTGTCTCTCTGGCACATTCCGCGCCGCGTGACGCTTCGTGATGAGCTGTCACTCGAGGCTGCTTGACGAAGCTTTGTCTGGATCCCACTTCACTGTGGAGAAATTGCAATTGTGGAGAAATTGTAATTGCGGAGAAATCGCAAGAGCTCCGTCGCATGACTCATGCGCAGCGTCGTCCCCCCCACCTGGAAGTGAGGAGAATTCGTCAGCCTTAGTGCTGGCGAACAGTTTGGATGATCGAGAACAAGACAGAACAGCCGAGCCTGCGTCGTCAGACGCCGGCCGAAGCGGGGACGGTCAAGCCAACCGGCCTGGCGATGAGAATCGCCAAGCGGTTGCCGTTTGGTTTGATGCGCCTGTGGCTGTACTTCCTCATCGTCTTCGGACTGGCCGGCATGATCGCCTCTGCCGCTGCGAAGAAGAACGACGAACAGACCTACACGATTGAGGGCACGCTGGTCTACAACCCGATTCCGATCTCTGCTGAAGCGGAGGGACTCTACACGGCGCCGGATCTGAAGACGATGGTCAGCTTCGCGAAATCGCCGGAGACGCTGCAGCAGGTCGCGGACGAGCTCGCACCCGGGACGCCGATTCCGCTCCTTGCCGCGATGCTGGAGGTGATCGATCCGAAAACCCGACAGAACATCGTGTGCCGGTTGTCCTGGGAAGACCCGCAGCAGGGTGAGCAGATTCTCGCCCGGTTTATGGAACTGTTTCCCGAGCACATGGCCGCCCTGCGGAAGCAGAAAGTGCTCGCCTATATCCAGGACCTCGAGCAGGAAGTCACGAATAATCGTGCGCGGCTGCAGGCCGCTCAGAACAAGCTCAGCGATTTCCGGGACCACCTGGGAACGCTGGATTCTGCGACGGAACACGAGCGTCTCTTAAACCGGTACGAAGCGGACCAGCAGGTTGTCAGCCGGTGCCAGCGTGAGATGCAATCGTTGACGGCCCAGCTCGCTCAGGTCGACAAGACACTGCAGGAATTGAAGGAGCAGGACAAGGAGCAGATCGAGAAGTCGAAGGCCGAAGCGGCAGAACAGGAATCCTTGACCGCTCAACGGCTTCGACAGAACAGGCTCAACGAACTGATCCAGGAAGAGCGGCTTTACATTCAGGTTCAGGCCAAAATTGACGCCAAACAGGCGGAGTTTGAGCGGGCTTTGAAGCTCTACGAAAAAGATTTCATCAGCCTCGCGAATCTCCAGGCGCTGGAAGCAGAGGTTCGCACCCTGATTGCTCAGATCGATGAAAACGAGCGGATCACCGCCTGGAAAACCGAATTGACGCGGATCGACATGGCGGTCGTACCGAGCTCAAAAACGAAGCCGAAAAGCTCGCCGATCATCACGACCATCCTGGGAAAGAAATTCGACCTGGAGTTAGGCATCAACGGAAACACGACGACGGCCAACCAGGCCATGCTGTCGATGGCCGAAATCCGCAAGATCATTCACCGCTACCAGGGACTGGAAAAAACGTCGGTCAACCTGCAGAAAGACGTCGACGTGATGGCCAGCGAACGGGACACGCTGGAAGCTCAGTTGTCGAGTCTTCGAAAGCTGTCGTCGTTCGGGCCGCGCGAGTTCAGCGTCGTCTCTGGGGCCAACAGCCAGATGTTCTCGCCGTCGTCCGGTAAGAAAAAGACATTCATCATGGCGTTTGGTGGAATCGTCTTTCTCTTGTGCGCACCGGCGTTCGTGCTCGAACTGCTCAAGGCCTTGAAGACCCGGGTCTATGACCAACTGCATGACATGGGACTTCTCGACCTGTGGCCCATGCGGCCGAAGCGGGTCGGCTATCTGCAGCGCACGGTGGGTTCATTTACAACACTCGCCGAACAATGGGCGCAACTGGTGGCACTGCGGCTTCAGCAGCTTTGCCGGAAACCGGGCAGCGTGTTGCTGTTCAGCCCGGCGAACGCGAACGCGAGCGACCCGGTTCTTGTCACAAGGATCGCTCAGTACCTGGCGCTGCGGGACGAGCGGGTTGCGATTCTCGCAACGACTAATGACATGAAAGTTCGCGCAGCGTTTGAAGAGGCCATTCAGGGAATGGGCCGAATGTCACAGCCGGTCGAACGTCGTTCTGATCCGGGACTGACGGCCGGGCTTTCGGAGTACCTTCTGCATGAGTGTTCCAGCATGGTCGAGATCCTGCGTTACTCACCCACACCGGGAATCGACTACATCACCGCCGGACAGAAGCAGACGCCGATCGACCTGATGACCGGCTCGCGAATTTGCCGCGTGATCAGCCATCTGCAGCAGCACTACACGATGGTGCTGGTCGTTGGTCCGGAAATGGCCGAGACGATCGCGATGGAGATTCACGCGCGGCACTGTGACGGCATTGTGTTTCTGCTCGAAGACGCCGAACTGCTGTCCACAAAGATGAGGTACACGCTGCAGAGTCTGCAGGAACTTGACTCAGAGCGGCTGTGGGGCATGACGCGGCGGCCACCTCTGATTCACGAAAAGAAACCCGGAAGAAGTTCATCGACGAGTCTCACTGTGCGAATTCTTCTGCCGCTGCTGGAGGGGATGTACCGCAGTGCCTTGTCTCTCTTCACTGGCGCCTTGCGAAGTCGCAAAGGCAAAGTAAGTAAACCGGGCGAGTCGGCACAGAAACTGCCAGACGAGCTGGCTCAGTCGATTGAAACTTCTTTGACGAGCGGATCCACTTTCACCGAGGCATTCGGCCCTGCGTCTCGGTCAAAACACTCACACTGACAACCACTGAAAGCCGGCACGGTGACATCATGAAGATTGGTTACTTCATCCCCGAGTTTCCCGGACAGACTCACGCCTTCTTCTGGCGAGAGATGCTGGCCCTGCAGGAGCTTGGCGTGAAACCGGACGTCGTTTCGACTCGACAGCCAAAAGCCGGAATCGCCGCTCACGAGTGGGCGATCTCTTCGGCGGCTCGAACGACGTATCTCGTTCCGCTTCGGCTCACGATGTTCGTTGCGGCCGGCATCGAGATCCTGCGAGCCGGTCCGGCCGGCTGGATTCGCGTCGTTCAGGCGTTCTTCGCAGCGAGTGATCTCAGTCTGACACAGCGAATCCGGACCCTGCCGCTCGTTTTTATGGGAGCGGTTCTTGCCCGGCTCGCCCGGAAACGGGGCTGGCAGCAGATTCACGTCCACTCGTGTGCCAACGCTGCCAATGTTGCGATGTTTGCGAACCGGCTGAGCGGCGTGAAATACAGCCTCACTCTGCACGGACCGCTGAAGGACTACGGCCCGAACCAGAGAAACAAGTGGCGTCACGCCAGTGCCGCCGTCGTGATTACTCGTCAGTTGCTGCAGGAAGTTTACGATCAACTCGACGGCAATCTGCCGGGCACGTTGCGGATCGCACCGATGGGCGTTCAGGTCGAGCGATTCATCCGAACGATTTCCTACGACTCCTGCGCGACAGATCAGACGGTCCGCCTTGTTTCGTGTGGACGGCTCAACGTCTGCAAAGGTCACGATGATTTGATTCGAACCGTCGCGATCCTCAAACAGCGCGGCGTTCATGCCGAGCTGAGAATCGCCGGCACGACAGACAACGAAGCCAGCAAGTACCGCAAAGAACTGCGGGATCTCGCGAGGGTTCACGCGGTCGCCAGTCAGGTTCACCTGCTGGGATCGATTTCCGAAGACGAAGTGCGAAAGATCCTCAGCGAGGCGCACGTATTCGCGCTGGCGAGTCTCGCCGAACCGCTCGGCGTTGCCATCATGGAAGCCATGGCGATGGGCGTTCCCGTCGTCGTGACTCGTGGCGGCGGCGTGACAGAACTCGTCCGCGACGGGCAAGACGGCATCCTCGTTGACGTAAGGGCGCCCGCTCAAATCGCCGACGCCGTGCAGCGACTACTGAATAATCCGGAAGAAGCCAGAGCGTTGGGAGACGCTGCCCGGCAGAGAATCAAACGGGCATTCCATCACCGCATCAGTGCGGAAACGCTCGCGGAAACTTTCGGCATCGAGCTGACCGGGCTCCCGAGGCGTGGTATGCACGAAATGGTATCCGCCGCAGACCTCGATGACTTGAAATCTGCCGAAGCCAACGCGATCTCAGAGGACGTCCGTCCGATGGTGACGACCTCGGCCGAAAACTGACAGCAATCACACATGGCCGCACCCGACTGAGCTGACTCCAGAACCTGCCTTGACTTCAAACCAGAAAACCGATGTCGACATACCCGATCGAAACAGGAATCCATCGTTACCGCGGAGTCATCTGCTGCGCCGTTTACGCACTGGCTCTGTTCGCGGCAACGCACATTTCTCTGGGGCAGATGAAAGAGCACGAGTTCTACGTGGCTCAGAAAGAGTACTACATCGACAAGGCCGTTCAGTTTCTCGCCTATGGCCTGTTTACCGTTCTGGTCGGCCTGGCCTTCGTCCCGGTCTCTGACGACCCGTCTGAGACCGTCAAGGATCTTAACGGACAGAGGATGTTTCGAGTCGGCCTGGCCGTCGGGTTATTCGGTCTGCTCGACGAGGGAACTCAGCCTTACTTCGGACGCAACTTCGAACTGGCGGACTGCGCGGCCAACGTCATGGGCATCGCATTCGGACTGGTCGGCTTCATCGTGCTCAACGAGATCCGGTCTCACCTGGAAGATTGATCCCACTTGCGGCGAGGCCCGACGGCCTCAATTGGAGCTCTCTCGAGACGTTCAATTCCGTTGAGTTTCTGATCTTTCTGCCGCTGGTCCTGGCACTCTACTTCCTGGCCGGACACAAAACGCAGAATCGACTGCTGCTTGTTGCCAGCTACTTTTTCTACGGCTGGTGGGACGTCCGCTTTCTGTTTCTGATCGTCGTGTCGACGGTCATCGACTTCATCTGCGGCCTGATGATCGCCCGCGGGTCCGTTCCACTCAGGGAGCGTGTGGTCGCTTCGTCTTACGCGTGTGCTGCTGCGTTTTTCTTCATGACGATCCCGTGGAGCGAGCCGTCGCTCTACACGAACCAGGCTCCGTGGCTGAATTTCAACCAGCTCTGCAATCTGCTTCTGACAAGAGCCGACTGGGTTCCGCTGCTGGCAACGCTCGGCGTCTCAGTTGTCTTCAACGTGATTTACGGGCACCTGGAAACGCTGGGTGAGGAAACGCGCCGTAAGACGTTTCTGTGGACCAGCGTGGCGGCCAACCTGTCGATTCTGGGCTTCTTCAAATACTTCAACTTCTTTGCCGACAGCCTGGAGACCGCCGTCGCCGGGCTCGGCATGAGCTCCGACACGCTGCGGCTGGACATCATTCTGCCGGTGGGAATCTCGTTCTACACATTTCAAACAATGAGCTACGCGATCGACATTTATCGTCGCCAGCTCACGCCGACCGACCGGTTCCTCGATTTCGCCCTGTTCGTTTCGTACTTCCCGCGGCTGGTCGCGGGTCCGATCGAGCGGGCGTCCGAACTGCTGCCGAGAATTCTCAAGCCGCGTTCCGTCAACTTTGACCAGATCACGCAAGGCTCGTTCCTGATCCTGTGGGGACTGTTCAAGAAAGTCGCGATTGCAGACGGCGTCGCCGGGGCCGTCGATTCGATCTACCTCAGCACTGACGATGAAAACACCAACACTCGCCGCCGTCGCCGGACTGCCACTGCTCGTTTCGTACGAGTTCTTTCAGTACCGCGCCGCCGATCCTGAATGTTACACGCGGCTGGTCCGCCCGGCCCGCGGATTCCTTTACGCGAGCATCCTGTTTCTAACGTGCATGGGTTTGAGCAATGACCCGGCACAGTTCATCTATTTTCAGTTTTCACATCGCGCGTTTTAAGGTGAGCACAACTCATCCGAAGAGGCTGTGAGCTTCTCAGCAGGCCCTCACTGACGTTTCGGCTGACTTCTTGAATCCGAGCACATCCTTAAACCAGGCGAGCTGAAGGCAATCCCATGCCGACTCCAACACAAATCCAACCTGCACCTGTCAAAGCCTCCCCGATCCCGGAGCAGGACGTTCGAGATCTGCTCACGCCGGCTTCGCGACAGAAGTCACTGTCCAAGCGGTTGACCGGCGTCGTCGCAACGCTCGGCTGGACAGCTCTGTTTCTGGGGCTGCTGGATGCGGGAGTGAATTGTCTCCTCGCCTATCCGCAGGATCCGCTCGTCACGAACCCGCCGAAACTGCCGCTGTACTTTGAGTACGGCCGATCGATTGAGGGCAAGCTGGACCGGATGATCGGGAACTCCGATGAGACATCTGCGCCGCTGACCCAGGCTGGCTGGATCGACGATCCCAAACAGCTGGCCGCCCTTCCAACCCGAGCCGAATCCGAAAACGGAACCTGCGTCGCGGCTTACGGAATGTCGTTTACGTTTCGAGTCAGCCTACAGCCCGTTTCTTTACGAGCAGAACGTTCTGGACAGCAGCTCCGTCCTGCGGATGATCCGTCGCGCCTGCTGGCAGCGGCACAAACGCAATGTCGAGGCCCGGTAGGGCGTGACCGCCATTCCTCCGGCAGATTTGGAAGGGTTTGAGAATCAGTGGACATTGACCTGGC
>JAQBVJ010000181.1 GCA_027623235.1 Planctomycetota bacterium | reverse complement strand
AAACAGTTTGCAACAACTCAATGCAGAAGGTCAATGCCAATTAGGTAGTGTATTTACGAACGACGCCTTTGACGAAGCCTACGCAATCTTTCAGCGGATCATGACCGAGGCCCAGGCGATGTCGAATCTCGGCTACATCGCGACTCAGACTGGCAAAAAGGATTTTGCGATTGAGTGCTACAGCCGTGCGTTGGATCTCGACTCTGACATGACCGAAGCAAAAGAGGCGCTTGTTCAACTGGCTGATCTGGATCGACGACTCGAACATCGAAAATCGATTGCTTCAGTGACTGCTTCCAATGCGGACGAGGTCATCCACGCGTCGTCAACCGTGCCTGCCGAGGGGCAGAACCGGGTCCAACGGGCCAACTGACAGGTCAATAAAGAAATCCACGCCGGGTCAGCATCGCTGGCCCGGCGTTTTCTTTTACGCTGACCAGACAAAACGCTGCAGCGTCGAGACTGTCGCGACCAGCAGATAAAACAATCCGGCGCAAAACAGCGCGGCGCGAATCGGCCAGCCGGGGCGCAGTGGTTTCGGCATGATTGCAACATTGACCCACAGCACGTGCCAGCAGCTCAGACCGAGTGCGAAGTTGTAGATCGTCGTCGCGATCAGCAGCAGCGTTTGCGGCTGGGCGAACGACAGCATCGTCAGGCCGAATGCCATGTAGACCACGACAACTCCAAAGTAGACCTGCTTGATGGCTTTCGGATCGAGCTTGCGAAGTCTGGCACTGGCCGTCCAGAACGCGTCGACCCAGCGGCGAATAATGCCATCCGCGCTGACGGCCATGCTTGGGGCGAGAACCAGGAATCCGCACAGCAGCGTGAGAAACCAGAACGTTGTCCCCAGATTTCCGCCGCCAACGGAATCCCGCAGAGCACCGGCGGTCATCACAGACGCTTCCCATTTGTTGTCGGTCGTTGTGCCCCGCGCCAGAAACTGAACGGACAACATGCTGGGAAGAGCCAGCCCCAGGAAGCAGGCGGGCATCCAGACGACCAGCTGGTCGCGCATGATGTGCCGGTACCAGCGTCTCCAGCGAGGCATGGATTCCTCGTCGGGATGAAACACCGTTCCGGTGTGCGACAGTGCGAGGTCGTGGCCGCCAATCATCCCGGGAATCGCTCCCACATGTTTTCCCATGCCCCAGCCCTGGTCCCGCGTGTAGTTGCTGACCGGAGTGTTGCTCAAGCCGCCCGAGCCAGAGATCGCAACGAGAGCCGATAGAAACGCGACCAGCGACCAGTCAATGGGAGGCAGCTCACGACCCGCCGCCGCTGCTGTGAAGATATTGTCGACGTTGTCGCCGTCTTGAATTCCGTCGCCGTCAATGTCGAGAAATTTGCGGTCCAGGTCGGCCTGCGTGATCTCAAACGGTCCTTCGGCAGTTCCATCACCGTCGGTGTCGACAGACGCGGTAACCGGGAGTGCATCGATCTGGAACGACTGAGTTGTTCCGTCGGCCGCGGACACTTTGAATTCGACGGGCGGATTTGTTTCCGGATCGTCCCGACTTACAAGGCTGAGACCGGGCTCAATCACGTCAAGTCTGCCGTCGCTGTCCCAGTCCTCGCCTTCGTCGAGCACTCCGTTTCCGTTGGCGTCTTCGACCGCTCTGATCGGGACAGTTCCGAACTTGAAAAAACCCGAGCAGATTTCCTTCCACGTATCGACCGTCGAGTAAAAGACGGCGATGAAAGTCAGGAAGCCCAGCACCGCCACGATTTTGAACGTCATGATGTACTTGAGCGAGTTGTAGATCTTCCCACCGAAAATCAGGGGGATCATCGAGAGCACAAAAATCGCGATGCCGATCCACTGTAGAGTGGACTCGTCGTCCGCAACGGTGGGGTCGTCTGAGATGAAAGGCAGTGCGCCGTTGATCGCCGTGAAAAGCGGGACTGCCGCACTCGAGGCCAGGTAGGGGAAAAACGATCCGAAATCGAGCAGGAGATACGCGATGATCCAGAATTTCGGCCCCGGCAGCGTGCGGAACTTACCGGTAAAAATCGGCTCGCCCGAGTACAGCGTGTAGCGGCTGATTTCGATGTTGTAGATGACCTGGCCGAGGACGCTCAGCGTGGCCAGCCACAGCATGGCTCCGCCGTATCGAGCCGTCACGATCGGCCCGGTGAGCCACTCGCCACCACCGATGGCCGCTCCCCCCATCAACAATCCCGGCCCCAGCAGCATCGTCCACTGTTTCCACCGGAAGGTCGGAGCATCCGGCAGTTCCGCCACGTTCCAGGGCGGCATGTCCCTGGAGCCTGGATGCGGCGCGGCGGGACGGTCCTGTCCAGCAGGAGCAGAGTCTGGGGGCAGGTTCGGTTCGGTCGGCTCCGGGACAGTCTGATCGGCCATGAGATCTCCGTCGAATGGGATTCAGCGTGGTCGTGGAGCGACGAGTCTGGTCAGTCGCGACACGCACGGCAACGAAGCGGCACGAGTGTCCGTTTCTCTCCTGCGTTGAATCACTCAGTTGGGTGCGGGACGTTTGAGCCAGAGATGGTCAGGCTCCGAAATCTCCAGCCTGGCGTCGCAACGTCGTCCAGGAAATCCTGCGAAGCCGCTACAGGGTCCATCCATCTGACAGGACGGCATTCTTCGGTACGACGATAATGCCGTCGCGAATGTGAACTCCCTTGATGTCGCAGTCGGCCTCAAGGCCGTCGCGAGGTTCGATCCGAACTCCTCGACCGATGCGGCAGCCTTTGTCGATGATCGCGCCTCGAATGATCGAGCCCTCGCCGATCCCCTGAGGAGTGCCACCATTCGAACGGTCGTCGTAACGATCAAGTCCCATGATGATGGAGTCGCGGATCTCTGCGTTCCGCCCGATCCGGGTTCTCACGCCGACCACGCAGTTTTCCACGATCGAACCAGACTCAATCAAGCTGCCGTTGGCGACCAGGCTGTTTCGGACGGTCGCGTCCAGAATTCGTGCCGGTGCGAGAAAGCGGGGGCGGGTGTAGATCGGGGCTTCGTCGTCAAAGAGGTCGAATGGCGGGTTCTCGCCGGCAAGCGCAAGGTTGGCGTCATAGAAGGCGCGGATTGTTCCAATGTCTTCCCAGTAGCCGTCGAACAGATGGACGTGAACCCGTCGAGCCCGGATGGAGAGCGGAAATACTTCCCTGCCGAAGTCTCGGTACTCAGACCCTTCGAGGAGTTCGACCAGCGTGTTTCGCTTGAAGAGGTAGATGCCCATGCTGGCAAGCAGGCTGCGATCGTGACTGGGGATGCCGCGAGCATCGATCCAATCCGGATCGGTCCGCATCATGTCCATCTCGCTGGATTGCTGCGGCTTTTCAAGAAAGCCGTGGACACGACCGTCATCGTCCACACGCATCACACCGAAGCCACGTGCCTGCTCGTCTGTGACCGGCAAAGTGGCAATCGTCGCATCGGCATTCGCGTCGCGATGCGTTTTGAGCATCTCCTCAAAGTCCATCCGGTAAAGCTGGTCGCCGGACAGAACCAGGACGTAGTCAATCCCTGGCTGCTTGATGCACTGCAGTTGTTGCCGCACGGCATCAGCGGTTCCCTGATACCAGCCGGATCCGGACATCGTCTGCTGCGCGGCAAGAATCTCGACGAAGCCGCCGCCGAAAGTGTCGAATTTGTAAGTCTGCCGGATGTGCCGATGCAGGCTCACCGAGTTGAATTGAGTCAGCAGATAAATCCGATCGATGCCGCAGTTCAGGCAATTCGAAATCGGGATATCAATCAGCCGGTAGTTTCCCGCGAGTGGAACGGCCGGTTTGGATCGATGTTCGGTGAGTGGGTAAAGGCGAGTTCCCTGGCCTCCACCAAGAATCAGACAAACGACATTTTTCATTGGAGCAGTTTCTCAGTAACGCGTGCCTGCGGTTCTCGTCGACCCGCAGTTGAGTTTCATTGGCCAGTCCGGAACGGAGACGCGGGAAGGTCCGCTCCGTTGACGAGGTTCGGCTCGGCGGTCTGGTCCCAGCCAAATCGAACGTGGGTCGGCTTCGCAATCTTCTCGCTGGAAACGTGGACCTTGTTTTCGTGAATGACGGCTTTGGCCGGCACAAACTCGCTGTCGTCACCAGCGATCGTGAACCAGTCCAGCGGTTTTTTGTCGCGGGATTTCAGGCCGTCACTGTGATCGAATTCGAGCCAGATGCCGGTGCCGTCAATCTTCATGCTGCGATACTGCGGACCGGAATAAGTCAGCTCGTTCTTTCCATACGACTTTGCGAGTGCCCACAGGGCGAGCCGTTTGCCGACGTCCTGCTTGTTTGGCGGATGAATATTATTCACCGTGGCGATGTCCGTCGTGACGGCCATTCCGGTGTTTTTCAGTTTCAGGACTGCGGTCTGAGCCTCCCACAGGACGGGCAGCATCGTCGGCTCGGCCCCGCGATAAATGAACGGAGCCAGCTGCACGTAGTAAAACGGGAAATCACCCTGGCCCCAGACAGTCCGCCAGCCTTTGATCAAGGCATGCATTTTCAACGTGTAGAGCGCTCCATCGAGCCGGTTGGCTTCGCCCTGATACCAGATCGCTCCTTTGATACCAAACGGTGCCAGGCCATGAACCATTCCGTTGTAAAGTCCCATCGGCACACCTCGATCGGCGAGCGGATTTTTCGGTGCCGGCTGACCGGCTTGTTTTGCGGCGGCTTCGGCCGCGGCCACTTCTTTGCGGCGACGAAGGATGCTTTCGCCCATCTCGCGAACGGCCTCGACCTGAGCAAATCCTTCCGGCGGAGTCCACGGCTCGATGCGCGTTCCGCCCCAGGAAGTATTAATCAGGCCGATTGGCACGTCGAGTTCGCTGCTGAGGTGCCGCCCGAAGAAGTAGCCAACGGCCGAGAACGACGGAATCGTCTCCGGCGAGCAGACCTTCCACTGGGCGTCGACGTCGTCCTGCGGCAGCCCGGCGGGAACTTTGGGAACGTGGAATAACCGAATGGTCGGGTGTTTCGCGGCGGCGATTTCTTCTTTGCCGTTCGTTGTACGCGAGACCGACCATTCCATATTGGATTGTCCGGAGCAGACCCAGACCTCGCCGATCAGGATGTCAGACAATTCGACTTTGCTGCTTCCTGTTACGGTCATCGCGACCGGCCCGCCAGCCGACTGCTTCGGCAGTTTGACGCTCCATTTGCCATCGTCGCCGGCTTTGCCCGACACGCTCGAATCGCCAAGCCGCACACGGACTTCCGTGCCGGCGTCGTCCCAGCCCCAGACCGTCAGCTCCAGGTCACGCTGCAGCACCATGTGGCTGCCGAAAACGTGAGGCAACCGCGTTTCTGCGCGAATCGCTGAAGGGAACGCCGATGCGACGAGGGTCAGTGCGAAGGCGGCGAGGGCTGGAATTCTCATGGGAATCTCACTCAGCGAAATTTCAGGGCGAGCCCGGGTTGGTGGGCGGAGTCTACGCTTCGCACAGCGCGGCGAGAAGCAAAAGCGTTAAGTGACAGCCGAATTTGGATGATGTTGTAAACGTTGCTGCTGCTATGTTTCCTCGCCTCCGTAGCTTCTGAGTAGAATGCGGCTCCCTGTCTGGACGCATCGGAGAAATACCATGTCTTGCACACGATTGAATCGCCGATCGTTTCTTGCCGCTGCCGGAAGTCTCGCGGTGGCCGGGGCGGCAGTGAGGCTGCCCGCTGCTGAGCGACCTCGCGTTGAGAAACCACGCGCAACCGACGGTGACTCCGCCTTTGAGCCGAACTGGGATGAGCGGTTCACCTTGACCATCGGTCAGAAAAGCGGCGACCTCATTGGCAAGGACGATCGAGTTCTCCAGGCGGCTGTTGATTACGTTGCCCGCATGGGCGGCGGCACCGTGAAGGTCCTGCCAGGCGAGTACACGCTGCGAAACTCGGTCTATCTACCCTCGAAGATTCGACTGCTCGGCAGCGGAGCAGAAACGGTGATTTCGAAGGCCGCTTCGGAAACTGTCGCGCTGACAGAGGATTCCGACTGGTACGACCAGGAAATTACCCTCGCCAATCCGAAGAGTTTTCGCGTTGGCGACGGAGTCGTGCTGGAGACGAAGAATCCTCACAACGGAGCGATCGACGTCATCAAGCGGACGCTGGTCGCTCGATCGGGAAACCGTTTCAAGTTGAACGACGGGCTGCGAAAAAACCTCTGGTTGTCAGGGAATCCGACATGCACTTCGGTTTTTCCACTGCTGACCAGTGAGTACACCTCAGACGTGGTCATCGAGAATCTCACTCTCGACGGCAACCTGAAAAACAACGTCAACCTCAACGGCAACTACGGCGGCGGAATCTTTCTGCAGGACTGCAGCCGGTACACGTTCCGTCATGTCGAGTCGCGAAACTACAACGGCGATGGTTTCAGTTTTCAGATTTGCCACGACGTCCTGGTCGAGAATTGCCACAGTCACGACAACGCGAACCTCGGCGTGCATCCGGGTTCCGGCTCACAGCGGCCGCTGATCCGTGGCTGCCGGCTGGAGCGAAACAACATCGGAATCTTCTGGTGCTGGGGCGTGAAGTACGGCCTCGCCGAGGACAATCACATCGAGGGGAACCGCGACTACGGCATCTCGATCGGCCACAACGACACCGATAATGTCATGCGGAATAATCAGGTGCTCGACAGCGGCAGAGTCGGCGTTCTTTTTCGGGACGACTCGCGCGGCAAGGACTTCTGGGCGAACCGCAACACGTTGATCGGGAACACGATCTCCAACAGCGGTGGCGAGTCCGGCGTCGCGATCGACATTCAGGGCAAGACGAAAGATCTGACAATCAGCGGGAACGAACTGAAAGAAACCCGGGCACCCATGCAGCGGATCGGAATTCGTATCGGCGAGTCTGCTGCCCGGATCGAGCTGGCTGAGAATTCGATTGACGGCTTCTCGTCTGCCATCGTCGACCATCGCCCAACGGGCTCCTGACTTAAGGCTCTTTGGAACCTTTGGCTGCGGTACTGACGAAAATCAACCGGCTGCCGTCTCGGGCCCAGCAAACGCCTGAGTTGTCGCGGGTCGCGTCCTGGCCAGGCAACGGGTGCGAGGCGTCGCCCGTGGCCGGGGTGAATCCGTAAAGCTGTGTGACTTTGCCGCCGTTCGCCAGTTTCGAAAACACGATTCGCTTGCCATCCGGGTGCCAGGCGATCGCCGGAAGGTGACCGTCTTCACACGTTTCATGAGTGGTCAGGTCGGCCGAGTCATGAATGCGAACGGTCACGATCTGCGAAGAATCCTGGTTTTCCTCACCGGTGTCTTCGCTCGGACGCCGGGCTCGCAGGCAGAGTTGGCTGCTGTCTGGTGACCAGGCGAAGCAATCGGCAATGCTCTCAAACGGGCTGCCGGAGTTCTCCCAGAGCTCAAAGGACCGATCCTCAACCATGTCATAAATCGCGATCGTGCGCCCACCGCGAACCGATCTGGAATACGCGATCATGTGCCCGTTCGGCGACCACTTTGAGTTCGTGCCGCGACTGTCAAGGAGCACCTTCCCGGTACCGTCGCTTTTCATGATCCAGACACCTCTGCTGAGAGAGAAGCGGGTAAACGCGATTCGTTTTCCGCGTGGAGACCAGCTCGGCATCGCTCCGTCGCCAAGTTCGAATTCCAGCGGCGAGGCGAGTGCACCGACGCTGAGATTCAGTCGCGCGATGCGCGAGTTCTCACGCGACTCGCCATCCTCATCGTCCCAACTGGAAAACAGAATCTGTTTCGCGTCAGGTGAAATGTCTGGCGCGTTGACAGCCAGAGAGTCAGGCAACTTCCCAAGCACCTGCAGGTCGGTGCCGTCAGACTTCAGCGAACAGATCTGACGTAAAGTCTGCTTGCCGGTGTCCTGGGCAGCGAGCGTCACTGGAGCGAACAGTGAAATCAGAATTGCGAATTGGGCGTACCGGGAGGCGATCATTGCGTCGGCCTGTTGAGATTCGAACGGAACGGAGCAACAGTCTGCAGCGGTCAGGGAGCTGATTCAAGACCTGCCGGGTCCGACCGGATCTTAGAGTCCTCGCAAGTACGCGATCAGTCTGCGACGCTCGTCCCCGGACAGCGTGAGGTCCGGCGGATGAATGTCGAGCAGCTCATCGAGTGAACGAACCCGGCCGTCATGCAGCAACCGGTCCCGCTGGCTGACACCCCGAAGCGACGGCGGATTAAATCGACGCTGGCCAAGCTGGTCTTCAAGTCGCACGTCGAATACGCCAGCGCTCGTAAAGTGAGGTCCGGCGTGGCATTCGACACAGCCCGCGGATTGAAAGACAGCCTTACCTTCGGCGGGAAGATTTTCGTCTCGATTGAGTCGAGCCGCCGCCAGTGACGGGGCCGGCTTCAGGGAATTCAAATAAGCCGCAAGATCGGCGGCAACTCCATCCGGCAGCGAGGAGGCGTGCATCGTTGTTGCCAGCGAATTTTCCAGTTGACCGACGAGCGTTGTTTGCGAGCCGGTCCAGCCCCACGGTCCCGTTCCGGCTGTACCGAGGAGCGTCGGAACCCGCTTGGCATTTCCGTAGTGACCGTCCCCCAGTGTGTCGACCAGGCGGTTGCTCGTGTGCCCGTCCGTGTGGCAACTGTGACAGCTCATCCAGTTTTCCAGTGAGAGCCTCGCGTTGAAAAACGCCGCCTCACCTCGCTCGACGGGACCAGCTTCCGGACTCGGCCCGAGCGACACCGTGCGGTCGGCTTCGCCTCGCTTCAGGTCAATGAAAGTGACCGAGCCGTCGCCGGCATTCACGACAAACGCCCGCTGCTGGAGTTCGTCGCAAACAACATGCACCGGGCGAACTCCCGTTGGCAATCGCAGCTCACGAATCCCGACTCGATCAATCAACGCCAGTTGTCCGGTTCCAGCCAGGGTCACCACAAGCCGATCGGAGAGGACCGCGACACCGGACGGATCGCCGGCTCCGTCGCCGGCATCACCGATTCGAACCTGCTCCAGCGGCAACGATCTTTGCTCTGCTCCGGGAGGCAGTTTCAGCGAGCCGAGCTTCAAAGAGCTGACGAAGTTTTCAAGCAGTACTCCCCAGTGAATGTGCTCCGCCTCGGTCCGCGCGGTTTCCCGCAGCAGTTGGTGGGAAAACCAGATTCGGTCATCGCGAACTGCGAGGTCACGAATGTTGTGGACGGGCAGTTCATGGACGAGAACTTCGACGGAACCAGGCGTGAGAATTCCCAGTCGCCCGCCGAAGGCCTCGCTGATGACGAGTGTTCCGTCCTTCGCAAACACAACGCAACGCGGAGCGAACGGCAGGTCGATTGTCTCCACGTCGAACGACGCCGTGCTATTCTGGGCCGCCGAAGATGCTTCAGTCGAATTGATATTCGCTTTCGGAATCTGCCCGAGCGAAAGCCGGCGTGACCAGAGTGAGGCGACAGCGAACGTCTCACCATCGGGAGAGACAGCGACTGACACGGGATATCGAGCCACGGGAAGTCTTCGAACGACGCGGATCGATGATTCCCCGACTGAAGCAAAAATCAGTTCGTGAGCGGCAAAGTCCGTCACCACGATTTTCGTTGTGTCGGGCACGGCATGGATATCGGAGAGCTTGTCGCCGATGACCGTTTCGCATTGGATCGCCCCGGAGACGGCGTCGAGAATCGTGACGCTGCCTGATCGACGATTGGCGACGGCCAGCAGTTTCCCTTCGCTCAGAAGCACGACGGAGCAAGGACCTCGGAAGTCCGTTTTGAGGACCGGCGGCTGGCCACGAGAAGTCGATGGCTCGTTCTGGGCGAAAGCCGTGACAGTCCAGCCGGCGACAATCAGCACTGTAAGAGCAGAGCGTCTTGTCGGACCGAAACAGTTCACCTGAGAACCTCTCACTGTGCGGCTGGTTTCACCAGCACGCTGTTGTCAGGGCAACGCCGGATCTCAAAGCAGCATGGCTTCCAGCTTGATCAGCGACGCGGTAATTCGAATCTAAATCTGCTGCAGATGTTCTCGATTGGGAGCGTCACATTTCATGACGCGGTCGTGGAACTGACTCCAGTCCTGAATGCACTGGTCGCACAGCTGCTGAATCGTCGGCAGATGCGGTGCGCCGGCCAATGCAGCGTTCAGCTTTCTCGATGAGTGCATGAACAAAGTACCCGATTTCTCAATTTCACGACGATCGTTGTCGTACCGGCCGGCCGCAGCGAGCCATTCCTCAACGTCATCGGAAAGATGTTCGGCCAGATGCTGAATCGACGACGAAAGCCGACGTGCTTCAGGAAGATCGAATCCACCTGGGATACCAAGCGGCTCCCGCAGTGCGACCATTCGCGTTTCAATCTCTGACAGAGATCGGCGAATCGCCACGTCATCCACGGAGCGGAAGTGTCGCGAAAATGCGACCCATGCTGCAGGCAGATACTCGTACGCGCCGATGAG
>JAQBVJ010000046.1 GCA_027623235.1 Planctomycetota bacterium | reverse complement strand
GCTACAACTACACCCTCTCACCACAGATGCCGATTTAATTTCACCGCCGGTCCTAAGTCAAAGTGAGCCTCCCCGCAAATTGCGGGGACCGCCAGCCCGGCAAGGAGGCACAACGGCTTGCGGACGACATCGTGAGGATCACTGTCTCACAGAATTGAATAGCCGAAGGCAGGATGCCTTCGGCTTTTTCTATGCACATCGACGCAGTGTGGGAAAGCAACTCAGTCAGCGTCATTTACGATCGGCAAGCCAGAGATGTCCAGCTTCACCGGAACGCGGATCAGTTGAGTCGGGGCGAGATACACAAAGCTCATCCTTGCCGGACTCTGATCCAGATCGGAAAACACGTATTCGATGCCGACTCCCGTTTCGTTCTGGAAGAGCGTATCGAACGACTTGGGCGCGACTCGTCTTGCCTTTCCCCCGTCGTCGCTCGCCGCGAGCCACACGCGATTGTGAAAGACCCACGTCTGGTGAGACTCGAACGCGTTGGCACCGAGGTCGTAGCTGACCTGGATTCGAACTCGAGCAGAATGGCGGCCGTCTTTCTCGCCCAAAAGGACCGACGAAACGACAACGGTCACGCCACCTCGCCGTCTTGCCACGCCGGTTGCCTCACCAAGTCGCGAGAACTCAATGGGCTGTTCGGCTGCCGCGAGAAGCAGAGTCACCTCGCCAAGCAGGTGTGCAGTGTTCGCATTCGGGTCCGCAGGAAACCGCGGCTGAAACACAGCTTCGCGGCCAGAGATCCCCAGCGGCAATTCGATTTTCGCTCCCGCATCGAACGAGGAAGCGGACTTCGTCCCCAGCTTCAAAGACAGGTCATCGCTCGCGTAATTCAAAAACAGCGGCCGCAGTCGTGGCTCGCACTCAATCGACACGCGAGTCTGCAGCAGCACTGCCTCATCGCTGATCGCCTTCCGGCTGAGCGGCGAGACACGGATTCGGACGGCTTCGCGATTCGAGGTTACCGACATCGGCAGCGTTGCGGTCCGGGACAGCTGGAGATCCCCCGATTGTGAATCGAACCTGGCGAACCAGCCTTTCTCCTCGAGAAGAAGCATCGCCTCCCAGAAAGTCACATCCTGCCAGTCGACGGTGACCATCGGCAGCGTCGTCTCGTCTTCAGCATTCGAGTCGGCGAAGCGCAGCGGGTTGCCCGTCTGCTCCGCAAGTTTCGTAGCCAGGTCGGCGATCGAGTACGACCCCTGCAGCGTCACTCGTCGCGGCTTCAGTGACTGCCTGGCCGCCTCGCCTTCAAGCTGGATCCGAATTCGTCGAACGGCCTGCCGTGCGGCAACGTTGCGAACCAGATCCAAAGGCGGAAGCAATTCCAGCAGTGCCGGACCAAACGACTGAAGCGACTTCTCCGCCTGAGTCCGCGTCGTTCGCTTTGCACTGCCGAGTTGCTGAATCAGCGAGTCGACCTCTGCCCGATCAATCGTGTTTGTTTGAGAGGCGGGGATCTCATCCGCAGATTCCGCACTCGCAACAAGCAGCTGACAAGACACGGCGAGTGCCAGAGCGCAACACACGTGCGATGCTGATCCGAAACAGTTCATTGAGGCCAGGCGGGTTTGGTAAGAAAATCGACACGAGTGCTTCGTCAAAGCGGAATTTATGGGTCGCAGTTTTCGTGGCGTAAGCTTCCAGCTTGCGATGTTTGCTTACTGAACGTCGGCAAGCAGGATGCTTACCCCACTTTTCAGCCTCAACAAAGCACCCGTTCATTCTACGGGGAAGTGGCCGTCATTACGGGACGAGTTTGCCACAGCTGCAGGAATCCCGCTGCCGGATCTGGACAGAAAGGTCCCGTTCAAACTTCAGGTAAAGTCCACGGCTTGCGGTATTCGGCACGCGTTCGAAGTGCGTTCGCCTCGTCGTCATCAATGAAGGTCTCGGTCTTTGGATCGAAGTTCAGTTGCCGGCCGATTCGCGCGGCAATGTTGCCCGAGTGGCACAGCACGGACGCCGGATGGCCGACCGTTTCCAGATCGCAGTTCGGTTTCTCGCGCGACTTGCTGCAGTCGATGAAGTTTTGAACGTGCGGGCCTTCGAAGCTGTCTCCGTCCTGTTCCTTGATCAGGCGGTTGCCAGACCCGAAGGCCTTCCAGCCGGTATTGCCGATCACGAGGTAGCCTCGGTCGCCGTAAACCATCGCCCCTTCTGATTGAGACTCCATGATGTACGGGGCCCAGATTCGCATCTCGTAGGTCAGGATTTTCGGCGAGTTGCTATCACTGCCGTACTCGTAGGTGACCTGCAGCGTGTCGGGAAACTGCTGATCGTCGTCGAAGTACCACTTGCCACCGGCGGCCATGATTCGAGTCGGCATGGTGACCTTCGGGTCGCCCTGAGTTTCACAGGCGACGTTGAGTGCGGCGATGGCCATGTCGAGCCGATGGACTCCGTCGTTTCCCAGGTCGCCGGTGCCGTAGTCGTAAAACCACCGCCAGTTCCCGTGAAACCGCCGCGGATTAAACGGTCGTTTCGGAGCCGGCCCGAGCCAGAAGTCGTAGTCGATTCCGTCGGGTGGCTCGCCATCGGGCGGATGTCCGATCGAGCCCTGGCGGGTACTTTCCCAGGCTTTCGCGACGAGGCATTTTCCAAGAGCTCCCGTCCGGATGAACTCGAAGGCCGACTTCATTCGATCGGTCGAACGATGCTGCGAGCCCATCTGCACGACACGTTTGTGTTTCTTCAGAGCCGCGACCATCGTCTGCCCTTCGACAATGTTGTGCCCGTCCGGCTTCTCGACGTAAACGTCTTTGCCCGCCTGGCAGGCCATGATCGTTGGAATGGCGTGCCAGTGATCCGGCGTTCCGACAACCAGCGCGTCGATTGAGGGGTCGTCAACGAGCTTGCGGAAATCCTTCATCGCCGCAGGCTTTTTGCCTTGCCGTTTTTCGACCTCTTCGACGGCCTTCGCGAGGCGGCCGGGATCCAGGTCGGCGATTCCGACGACCTCGACATTAGGATTCGCCGAGAATGTTCGGTTGAGCGAAAGGGCTCGGCCGCCGCCGCCGACAACACCGACCCGGACACGTTCGCTCGCAGCGGCTTTCGCAAACTGCTCGCCGGAAAGCACGGCGGCCGCACTTGTGATCGAAACGGCGACCGCGGAAACCGCCGAAGCGGACGCGCCGGAGTTCTGCAGAAACTGTCGACGATTCATCTCGCTCTCCCTGTTGAGTGGCACGAAACCGGCTTGAGTTCACGAAGCAATCGCAGCGGGCTCACGATAACTTCGCGAATCTGATTTTCCCAGACGGCAGTCAAAATGGCTTTCGATCCTCGAACCGCCCGACACCGATTCAATGCCGATTGAATGCCGATTCAATCCTGGCCGGGCCGTCGGCTACACTCTTCTCAATTCGTCTCCCACCGCATTTGTGACATAGAATCGCGTATGGACCTGTTCGTTCAGCAAAACTCGACGGCGATCGCCATCGGTCTGTTTGTGGTGGGAGCGATTCTCGGTCGAGGTCTCGACGCCTGGTCGAAGCGGATGTGTCGGCAATTCAGGCTCAGTCAGAACTACGAGCCGGTCGAGTATCCCCGCCGGAAGTTTCCCGCGACGGAACTGCTGACGGGGCTCCTTTTTGCGGGGTACTTCCTCGCCGTGTTTCGTTTCGGGGCGCACGCGACCGACAATGTTCTGCCGTCGCTTTTCTGGAAGTACGGGCGAGGCGTCGCTCACCTGATTCTGATCGCGCTGCTTGTGGCCGGGACCGCAGCGGACTTTCGCGAGTACATCATTCCCGACCAGGTCACTGTCACCGGCGTCGTGCTGGGAGTCGGCATCGCAATGGCGTCGGGCGACACGCAGCTGATGCACCTGTGGGTCGACTGGAATCAGGAGATACCCGGCCTGCGCGGCGCGTACATTCCGGAGTGGATCAAAAACCACATCCATCTGCACGGGCTGGCGTGGAGCCTTGCCGGGCTGGTCGCGGGGGCCGGGATCACCTGGCTCGTTCGGATCGTGTCGTCGCTGGTTCTCGGCCAGGAAGCTCTGGGGTTCGGCGATGTCACTCTGATGGGAATGATTGGCTGCTTTGTTGGCTGGCAACCGGTCGTCTTTGTTTTTCTACTCGCCCCGCTGTGCGGCATCGTGGCCGGACTGTTTGAAAGAGTCTTCGCGAATCGCTCTTACGTGCCATACGGACCGTACCTGGCGCTGTCGACGATCGGCGTGCTGTTCAGTTGGCGCTGGCTGTGGATGCTGGAATCACCCGACGGGTTTTCGATGCGACGATTCTTTGGCGACGCGGTCGGCCTGGTGATCCTGGCCGGCATCTCATTCGCCGCGTTCGTCCTGCTGCTGGGCAGCGTTCGACTTTACCGCGCGATTCCGACAGACCGGCCTGCGGAGGCGCGCGTCGAAGTCGAAGCAGACTCAGACGCCAATGCCGAAGGCAATCTGACCGATTCCCTGCCCGACAAGACTGAGGTTTCGGATTGACGATTCAACTGACATGGGACGATTTATTGATCAAAGATTTCGGTGCCGATGATGCATCACTCTGGATCGCCGAATGGCCTACGCTTGTGTCCGGGCGATTTCATCCGGTGTTCATGTCGAAATTCGGCGACTGGTTCCTACGCCGGTCGGATGGCACAACCGGATTACTTGACGTACTCGAAGGCACACTCACGACGATCGCAAAATCGACCGCCGAATTTGATGACGCACTCAACGAAATCGAATGGCAGGAAAAGCACCTGCTTTCCTGGCTCGTTTACGAGCTGCATCAAGACGGCAAAATACCGGCAAAAAGTCAATGTTACGGATTCACGCCGCATCCTGGCGTCGGCGGTCAAATTGACCGCTGCACGACAATGCTGTTTGACATTCCGGTCTGGCAGACGATTTGTTCGCAGACACTGTTTCCCCGCCAGTAACGATTCGAAACGAAAATATTGAATGAGATCCAATCATCGGTGGTGAGTTCGCGCGCTTTTGAATCGACATTCTGATCGCCCCGACGCCGATCGGTTTACTCGACCGGTGGCTTCACATTGCCTGCGGCGGGAGGGTTCGACTTGGTCTCGGTCGCTGAGTCTGTCTTTGCCGGCGGATCGGTTTTCGGTTTCGGATCCGGAGAGACGCCGGGCTCGATCTTCACTCCGTCTGGCTTCACTCCTTCTTCGGGTCCGCCTTCCGGCTTCTCTTTGCGATCGTTGGCCGCCTCAAGTGCGTTCTGCATCTGCTCCACAATGAGCTTGTCGGCGAGGATGTTGCGGACCCAGACGAGAGCTTCCTTCGCCATCATGTGAGAACCCGGTCCCTGCTTCCCCGCAATTTCGACGATGTGCAGCAGACGTCGAATGGCTTCCCGATACTGCTTTCGCAGATACAGAATGCGAGCTTCGAAATACTCGACCAGCAACGGATCGGTCAGCAGCGGTCGATACTGCCTCAATCGGGTTTCGGCCATGTCCGGAGCTTTTCCCTCCAGCGGCAGCGTGATCGCGACAAACGCGAGTGCTTCTTTGGCTTCGGCCGACTTCTGTTTGTCGATGGATGTTTCCAAATGGCGTTCGGCATCCTCCAGGCGGTTTGTCCGGGCGAGGTAGATGGCGTACTTCGAAGCGACCACTGTGTTGCGACCGAACTGACGAAGCAGATCGGAAAACTCGCTGTCGTGCTTTTCAGAACCGTTCGCCTGGGACAACGCGGTGGCGTAGAACTCGGCCTGATCTTCCTGCTTGTCTCCTCCGGCGAAAATTTCGCCCGCGATCTGTGCCGCCTCATCGTTCTGTTTGAGCAACGCGAGCACTTTGACTTTCTTTGTCTTCAGCAAAGAACTTTCCGGGTCCAGCTTGAGCAGCCCGTCGAGAATCTCCAGGGCCGGCTGATGTCGCTGCTGCAGCATGGCCATGCGAAACAGGTCCGGATGAAACTCGGCGATCGAATCGCGCAGAGTCATCGCAGTGTCCAGAGTTTGCCGGCTTCGGGACGAGTGATAATCCGCTGACTTCGGCTTGTTGGCCTGATGAAGGATGTCGGCCTTCGCGTGGAATCCGTAAGTCGCGAAAAACGCGACCGCTCCTACGGCGGCGTATTTTTCGTTCAGCTCGATCAGCTGGTCCATCGAATCCCGATCGCGAGCCATCAGCCTCAGCAGAAGCTGCATGCCCTTGTACTTCGGATTTTCCGGAGCGGCTTCCATGGCGAGCGCGATCTCGCTGCCCGCAGCTTCGGTCCGACCAAGTCGATAAAGGGTGAGCGATTTGAGGTACCGAAACTCCGGAGGCGCACTCGCGCCGTCGACGGAACTGAGGACGCTGAGTGCCTCCTCATCCTGCGAAAGCTGAAGGTGCTTCCGTGCTACTTCGGCCTTTTCGAGCAGCGCTTCATCGCTGCCGCAGCCGGACGCGATCACGACAAGCAGCGTCAGGACCGCTAGCGGAAATCGGGCGGCACCCGTCTTTGTGTCTGAATGTCTCTTTTGACAAATCCGCATAACCTGACTCCGCGGTTCGATTGAGTCCTCTGTTACAGCCCGTTCGAACTCGCCAAAGAGCGAGCCCGGACTTCCTTACTCTGGTGCATCCCACGGGGCACTGGCGAGATTTCTCTGAATTTCCTGACCGGAATTGCAGATCAACGGAAATCCGGACAGAACAACTACTGCAGCAGCGCCAGAATGACGGCAATGATGCCCAGCAGGCCGATCAACTGCCACCACAACGGTCGCCCGACAAGCGGCGAGGAACTTCGAGTGACCCATTCGCCGCACCGCGGGCACTGCTCGGATTCCTCGTAAACGTCGGCTCCGCAGTTTCCGCACGGGAACGTATCGGCGGGTTCGTCGTCACCGGAGTCCCAGTCGTCGCCCTGCCAGTCATCGGCGTCGTTTCCGTAATCGCCGCCGTCTTCGTCATTCCAGTCTGTCTGCACGACACCTGTTCCTGATTTGTAGGGGAGGCTGAGAACCGGAAGCTCTGCCTGCCAACCTGCGTCAAAGTTCGACCGAGCCCTCGCTGCGAGTCTGAGCACGGATTGTTATTGTACCCCGCCGCCGATTCCGTACGCAGGCGAGTTTGAGAGCACGAATGAGCGACGAGTCTTTTCGATTTCCGAAAGTCTGCAAACTGAGAAAGTCTGAGGAGTTTTCGGCGGTCTACGATCGGCAGAACAAATCCGGTGACGGCTTCCTGCTCGTCTTCGCAATTCGTAACGAGCTTGGTGTATCGCGTTGCGGGTTGAGCGTCTCAAAGAAGCACGGCGGCGCCGTCCAGCGAAATCGCCTGAAGAGGTTGCTTCGCGAGGCCTTTCGCCTGACCCGCCACGAACTGCCGGCGGGCCTGGACCTGGTGCTCATCCCAAGACAGAACGCAGGAGCAACGCTCGCCGATTTTCAACGATCGCTGAAGCGAAACGCCAAACGGCTCGACAGTCGACTGCCCTGAAGCCGGACGATCAGTAGTAGCCGATGATGATGTGCCAGTCGTCGACGACGGTGACTTCCGTGCCGAATTCGATCGGGGACTTGTCCGCGCCTTCTTTCAGGAAGGCAACGTACGAACGTTTTTCGAGCTTCTCGTTGTTGCGCATCGTTTGTTTCAGCGAGTTGATCGTACGCTCCATCTGGCCGGTCGAAACGGAGAACGTCGTGTTATTCCAGTAGCCGTAATAACGCCGCGAGGTGAACTCGTTGAACATCGAAACGTCGTTTGCTGACGCCAGCTCTTCCGGCGGGGCCGGGTGAGAACGGACAAGAAGTCTGGAAACGGTTTCTCGATCGGCGTCGGAGATCGGCGAGAGTTTTTTCGATGCCCCCGCCGGGATCGTCGTCCCGAAATACAGGGTGCCGTCATCGTCCGAAACGATGAGCCCGGCCAGGTCCCATTCGAGCCCGTTCGCCACGTTGACTCCGACATCCGCCTTGTCGATGGTCAGCCGACCTCGCTCGTCGCGAACCTCCGTCGTCAAAAACTGCGTGCGGGTTCGTGACCGCAGGAAACCGGATTGCAGTGCCTGCTTCTCGGTCCAGTCGACTCGACCGGTTTCAAATTCCTGACCCGATGGCCAGATCGGCGTCACGCTGGTGTTCGGCGAGAACTCAAGACCGCCCGACGGTGTGAAGCCGGCATAGAGACCGATCCTCGCCATCGAGACGGTTGTCTGACTGTTCTGATCGAGAATCGTCAGGCTGCGAACTCGCGACTTGACTGCGAACCCGTGAGCCACCGCCGAGTAGGCAAACAAAAGCAGGCTGGTCACGGTCGCAACGGCCGGAATTGTGATCACCAGAAAGTTCAACTTTTTCCGCCGCGCGAGCATGTAGTAATTCAGAGGACCAATCACGAACGTGAAGACCGAGATGAAAATCAGAAATGAGAAGACAGGCACACTTTGAATTCCAGGAATCAGAAAGTGCAGAAACTCTTGATTCTCTGTTCGGCCGGAAACTCCCAGCCGGTCGCCGTGTTTGAGTTGAGCACTTCCCAGCGTGTTCAGAAGCCAGCCCCAGTCGTGGACGGAACCGGGGAACGGGTCACCTTTAATCCCGACAATCTGGCCGAGTCCCAGCTGACGAATGGCGAACGCGTCGTCAGTCCCGTCCCAGAGAAACTCGGCTTCGCCTGCGGCGGGAGTGATGCTGGATTCATTCCCGTTTGCGTCAAATTCGCGAATGACGATCGCCCGCCGTCCCGCAGCCCGGGCCGATTTCCAGACACTCGCCCGGCTCGCCTGGTTGAAGCCGACCAGCTTGTCGAGTTCCGCCGCGTCCTCACCAACGCTGTAAACCAGAAGCGTGCCGTTTGCCTTCACCCAGTTGAACAGCGCGGACTGATTCTCTCGTGAAAGCCCTTCGAGAGTTTTCTTCGAGATCGAGACGAGATCCACACCGCTGTAGGCAATCCACGCGTCAGGCAGCATGACGGGTGGGATGACCTGATGATCTTCGGTCGACACCGCACCCCAGCGACCATGCGAGGCTCCAAGGAGAGACGACACCGCTCCTTCAAAACCGGCACAGTCGACGGTCGTCTCAGAAATTGCCAGGAGCGAAAGCCGTGTGTTGGATGGGTTGGCATCGGCGATCGAAAAATGATTGGTGAGGTCTTTCAACGGACCGTTATTGTCACTGACTCGAAACTCGCCGTAATTTGTTGAGCCGACCATCGGGACCAGCAGCGATGTCGAAGCCGCCGCGTTTTGAGCCAGGTCAACCGTCCGAGTCACCGTGGGCAGTCCCGATTCGTTCGGGTCAAACGTCACAGTGACGGTCCTCGCCGCGGCGCGATTCTGCAGCCGGATTCGGATTGGGTAGTACCCGCCCACCGTGCAGCCAGCCCATCTCGCATCGACCGTCACGAGCAGATCGTCCTGGCTGCCCTTCCAGTCGTTTCCGGCTGCGAGTGCCGATTGAACCGGCAGTGCCGCGGCAAGACAAAGAGCGGCCGCCACGATCAACGCAGCTTGCCTCTGTGAAGTGGGTTCTGTTCGACTCACGATAGATACCTCAATGCCCTGTCAAAGCTCGCTTCACCCGAGACGAATTCGAGCTCGCCGCAAACGCCTTCCGTGGGGATCGGTTCACACTTCGACGTCGGCCGGAATCGGACGTCCGACTTCCGGCACCTGAACCAGAAGTTCGTCGACCATCCGGGCCGTCGTCCAGCCTTCCATCCTCGCCGAGTAATCCAGAATCAGGCGGTGACCGAGCACGCTCGGCGCGACCCGTCGCACCTCGTCAAACCCGGCGTTCGGCTTTCCCGCAACGAGTGCCGCTGCGCGAGCTGTCGATGCGATCGCGATCGCCGCTCGGGGCGAGGCACCGTACCGCACGAACTTCCGGACTTCTTCCGGCGCTTCGTCGCGATCCGGATGGGTCGAGTTCACGAGCCGGGCGATGTAGTTGCCAACGGCCTCGGGCAGGTGAACCCGGTCGACCAGATCGAACGTCGACTGAAGTTCGTCAGCCGACATGACCGTTTCGAGCTGCGGTGGCACTCCGCCTTTTCGCGTCGAGATGATCTGCTGCAGCACGTCCGTCGACACGCTGCCGACGTTGACCTTGAACATGAACCGGTCGATCTGAGCTTCCGGCAGTGGGTACGTGCCTTCCAGCTCGATCGGGTTTTGCGTGGCGAGGACGAAGAACGGCAGCGGCAGTTGATGCGACTCGCCCATGACGGTCACACGGCGTTCCTGCATCGCCTCCAGCAAAGCCGCCTGGGTCTTCGGAGTCGCCCGGTTGATTTCATCGGCGAGGACCAGGTTGGCAAAGATCGGCCCCTGATGAAAAACGAGCTTCCGGCCGCCCTCGACATCCTGCAGGATCGGCGATCCCACAATGTCGCTCGGCAGTAAATCCGGAGTGAACTGCAGCCGCCGGAACTGAAGACCGAGCAGCGACGACAGCGACTTCACGAGCTCCGTCTTGCCGAGCCCGGGCAATCCTTCCAGCAGAAGATGGCCGCGGGCAAGCAGGCAGATGACCACCCGCTCCAGCAGTTCCTGCTGTCCAAGAATCGCGGTGCCCAGCCCGTCGAGCAGTTTCGTAATCGACTTCTGCGCCGCGGAGACATCTTCAGGCGACAGGAGCTTCGTTGTTCTGGTATCGGACATGAGGCCCAAAGTTCCGTTCTGAGCTGTTCGCAAAAGTGGTCAATCGAAGTCGGAAAGCGACCATTCCACAGCCCCGGTCAGGCGGTTGCAACCCGGGACAGGCTGCCATTTGACGCAAAGTCGCGAAGACGCAGAGATTCGCAAAGGAAGGGCTCGATGAGAACCTCGCAAGAGACGAAATCTCACGGAAGGAGATTGAGGTTCTGGCCTTCCTTCTTCTTTGCGGGCCTTCGCGTCTTTGCGCCTTTGCGTCAGCGGACGCACACCGCTCACCCCTCCAGAACCTGCAGCATCCCCGTGCAGAAATCCGGCAGGTCGTCCGGCTTGCGGCTCGACACGAAGTGCCGGTCCACCACGACGGACGCGTCTTCCCAGATGGCTCCGGCGTTGATCAGGTCATCTTTGATTCCCGGCGAGCCTGTCACTCGGACGCCGTCGTAAACCTTCGCTGAGATCGGCATCCAGCCTCCATGGCAGATTGCCGCGACCAGCTTGCCCGCTGCGTGGAACTCGGCGATGAGCGAGAGCACTTTCGGGTCTCGCCGCAACTTGTCCGGCATGAATCCGCCGGGGCAGATTACTCCGTCAAAGTCCGCGGAGTTCATCTCAGAAATCGCCGCATCGGACACGCACGGATAGCCGTGCTTGCCGTCGTATTTCTGACCGGCTTCCGGTCCGGCGAGGACGACCTCCGCCCCGGCCTCCTGCAGCCGCAGCTTCGGATACCAGAGCTCCAGGTCCTCGTAAATGTCGCCGACGAAGCAGAGGATCCGTTTGCATGTGAGAGGAGAGTCGGTCATGGGGGATTCCGTTCTGCTTCAACTGGGAAAGACAGGTCCGCGAGTCATGTCCGGCTATTCTTCGCTGCTCGATTCGAGCACTGACAGGAATGCTTTCTGCGGGATCTCGACCTGGCCGAACTGCTTCATCCGCTTCTTTCCTTCACGCTGTTTGGCCCACAACTTGCGTTTTCGGGTGATGTCGCCGCCGTAGCATTTTGCCGTGACGTTTTTACGGAGCGCGGAGATCGTCTCGCGCGCGATAACTCGCGAACCGATGGCGGCCTGAATCGCGATCTCAAACTGGTGTTTGGAGATCTCATTCTTCAGTCGTTTGACGAGAGTGCGGCCTCGTTTTTCGGACGTCGACCGGTGTGAAATTGTCGAGAGCGCGTCGACCCGGACGCCTTTGACGAGGATGTCCATCTTGACCAGGTCAGAATTGCGGTAGCAGATGATCTCGTAATCCATCGTGCCGTAGCCCTGCGTCGCACTTTTCAGGCGGTCGTGCATATCGTAAATGACTTCCGCCAGCGGCAGCTCGTAGGTGATCTGAGCTCGTTTCGGACCGAGATACTCTGTGGCCTTGTAGATGCCGCGCCGGTCTTCGCACATTTGAAGGATGACGCCGATCCTGTCGGACGGCACGATGAACGTGACTCGGGCAATTGGCTCGCGGAACTCCTCGATCTGGCCGGAGTCCGGCACGTCTTCCGGATTGTCGATGAGGATCGTCTCGCCGCTTCGCGTCAGCAGTTCGTACGTGACGTTGGGCGCTGTCTGAATCAGGTCGACGGCCGCTTCTTTTTCAAGCCGCTGCTGGATGATCTCCATGTGGAGCATCCCGAGAAAGCCGCAGCGAAAGCCAAAACCGAGTGCATCACTCGTTTCCGGCTGGAACGAAAAGCTGGCATCGTTGAGGCCCATCTTCTGCAGCTCGTCCCGCAAATGTTCGAAGTCGGTCGCGTCGATCGGGTACATCCCGCAGAACACCATCTGCTGCGGCTGCTGGTAGCCTGGCAGCGCCGTGGTCGCGGGCACACTGCGGTCGGTCACGGTGTCACCGACGTGGACCATGCCGAGATCTTTGATGCCGCACAGCATATAGCCGACCTGGCCGGTACTGAGCTCATTGCACGGTGTCATGGCCGGTCGAAACTGGCCCAGCTCGAGGACCTCATGCGCCGTGCCGCCCTTCATGTAGGTAATTCGCTGGCCTTTTTTAATCGAGCCATCCATCACGCGGAGATAGGTCACCACTCCCCGATAGCCGTCGTATTTCGAGTCGAACACAAGTGCCCGGAGCGGCTTGTCCGGGTCACCTGCCGGCGGAGGCACCTGCTCGACGATCGCCTTGAGCACGGCCTCAATGTTGATTCCGTTTTTTGCGCTGATCTGCAGCGAGCTCAGTCCGTCGAGGCCGAGGACCGTTTCAATTTCATCCATGACCTCTTCAACACGCGTCACCGGCAAATCGATCTTGTTGATCACCGGAATGATCTCCAGGTCACATTCGATCGCGGCATAAGCATTGGCAACGGTCTGAGCCTGGACGCCCTGAAACGCGTCGACGAGCAGCAGCGCTCCCTCACACGCCGCCAGGCTGCGTGAAACCTCGTAGTGAAAATCGACGTGGCCCGGTGTGTCGATCAGATTCAGCTCGTAGGTCTTGCCTTCGTGTTTGTAGTGGATCGCCACCGTTCGGGCTTTGACCGTAATTCCGCGCTCCCGCTCGACGTCGAGGTCATCGAGGATCTGCTCTTTGAATTCCCGCGCGGTGATGGCTCCCGTCATCAGCAGAAACCGATCGGCCAGCGTGCTCTTGCCGTGGTCGATGTGGGCAACGATCGAGAAGTTTCGAATGAGGGAAGCGTCCATGGACCGGTAGCGTCAGGAGAGGAGCGGGAAAGAGCCGGCAGCGGCGATCCGTGCGGAGCGGAAATCTTCGGCGGGGCATTCTGCGGGACGCGGAATCCTAACGGCCCGGCCGGGCAGGGTCGATAGTGAGGCTGCATAGTGAGGTTGCGCACGCAACTTCCCCCTTCCCACTTCCCTGGGGACGGAAACCGCGGACCGTCGGCTGAACGCGTCTTCTCTCGATTTCGACGGATCCGCTACGCTGCTGCGGCTCAACGATCGGCACATCCTGAAGCAGCCGCTTTGTCGTTCGAGGCAGGTCCCTCACAGCCTTTCTGGTCGCCGGGACTCGTGGAGCTTTCGGCCCACGATTTCACCCGAGTGACGTGCCAATCCAGATTTTCGCGACATCGGTCAGAACTGCGAGCTACATCCGGATACAGACTCCCTTCCCGACCCAGACTCCAACCCGCTGGCACTGATCCAGCAGGAGATGATCCATGTCAGATGCCTCGCCTGGTCCCGCTCGAAAAGGAATCCTTCTGGCCGGCGGTTCGGGAACTCGCCTGCACCCGGTGACGCGGGTGGTCAGCAAGCAGCTTCTGCCGATTTACGACAAGCCGATGGTCTACTACCCGCTCAGCACTCTGATGCTCGCAGGCATTCGCGAAATCCTCATTATCAGCACGCCCAGGGATCTGCCGCTGTTCCGCGAGCTGCTGGGCGACGGTTTGCAATGGGGACTCCAGCTGGAGTACGCCGAGCAGCCGAGCCCCGATGGACTTGCCCAGGCCTTCCTCATTGGGGAGGACTTTGTGAAAGGGCACCCGTCGAGCCTCGTTCTGGGAGACAACATTTTCTACGGGCAGAACCTTTCGAAATCGCTGAGAAGCGCGTCGGCTCAGACCAAAGGTGCCACCGTCTTCGCCTACCACGTCCGCGACCCGGAGCGATACGGTGTCGTCGTGCTCGACGAAAACAACCGGGCCATCGACATCGAAGAAAAGCCGGCAAAACCAAGGTCCAACTTCGCCGTGACTGGCCTCTACTTCTACGACCGGGATGTCGTCGAAATCGCGAAAAGCCTCAAGCCATCCCCGCGCGGTGAGCTGGAAATCACAGACGTCAACCGCGTTTACCTGGAGCGTGGCGACCTGGCCGTCGAGACGTGGGGGCGCGGGACTGCCTGGCTGGACACCGGAACTCACGAATCGCTCGTCGAGGCGTCTTCTTTTGTGAGCGTCCTCGAGGAACGTCAGGGGCTGAAAATCGCGTGTCTCGAGGAAATCGCCTGGAGGCTGGGTTACATCTCGGCTGACCAGGTGGTGGAACTCGCCACACCCATGGCAAAAAACACCTACGGCCGCTACCTGCTGGACATAGTCAACCGCTGAAATTACGGCCCGCCAATATTAAGGGCCGGTATGGCGTATGACGGGTACTCGTCCCGTTCCAGCATTGACGCGCTGGAGCGCCCGTCCTGTGTCGAATTTCAACTGCGCACAAAAAAAGCTCCGGGAGCAAAGCTCCCGGAGCCAAGGGTGTGCCGCTGTGAAATGAAAGATGCCGGCGATTATTCCAGTTCGACACACCGATAACGCCATCAAGCTACCAGGCCAATTCCTGGCGTCAATGTTATTTTCCGGGGAACTTCAGACTTTTTTGCGGACATAAGTTTACTGCCAATCTGAACTGGCCTAAGCATCTCGATTCTCAGAATGGGATGACCGGAAACAAATCGTTGGTCTAAACACGGTCAGGCGGTGCTGGCCCCCGCGAATGTCGGTTCCGTTTTGCCCGGTTCTCTATCGAGACAATTGGCGTCCGTTGTCAGAGGCCGTCCGGTAGCCCGGCAATTCTCCAGGACACATAAATCGACGTATCTGTTTTATTGGTAACAGTTAACGACGCTGGCACCGGTGCGTTCGCGCGGCCGAAGTGGTCGCTGAAACTTGAAGATCGACCTTCGGCCCGGCATAATGCCCGCCGAAATTCAGGCCACGGCAGGCCCGATACAATGCTGAATCGCCGGCGGCAGGACGCAGCCAGGACTTTTCCCAGTAACGACTGCTTGACTCGATGGCACTCACCACGGCCGATGTCAAATTATTCCGAGAGCGACTTCGGGCTCTGCGAGCCCGTTTAAGAGGAGATGTCGAGGACATTCGTGAGGGGGCATTCGGCGGCGATGACGGCGACTCACGAACGCCAACCCATCCTGCGGAACTCGGGTCCGACAATTACGAGCAGGATTTTGCTCTCGACCTGATCCGCAATGAGCAGGAAACTCTCAAAGAGATCGCGGTCGCTTTGGTGAAGTGCGATGATGGCACTTTTGGCCTGTGTGAGGGTTGCCTGGCGGAAGGCAAGACCCAGAAACAGGCCGTCATTCTCAAAACGCGGCTCAAAGAAATCCCCTGGACTCGGAATTGTGTGGAATGCCAGAGGAAGGCCGAAGTGAAGTACTGATCGCTCAAGTGCCCCGAAACCGCTATGTGTGGTTTTTCTCGCTGGCCGTTCTTGGGCTGGTGATCGACCTGATTTCCAAACACCTTGTGTTTGAGCAACTCGGATTCCCTGGCGGCCAGAGAGCAGAGCCATTCTTCGACCACTGGGTCATGTTCACCCTCGTGACCAGCGTGAACGAGGGAGCCCTGTGGGGGATTGGCCAGGGCTACACCTGGGTATTCGCCGTGCTCAGCGTCGTAGCGATCGTCGCGGTCTGCGTCTGGTTGTTCGCCTTTAAGGCCGCAAACAGCCTGTGGCTGACAATTGCCCTCGGGCTGATCATGGCCGGAACCCTTGGCAACCTGTACGACCGAGCCGGAATGCACGGAATTCAGGTCAACGGATCACCGCTGTTCGGAGTTCGCGACTTTTTACTGTTCACATTCGGTGGCTGGCCGTGGCCCGTGTTTAATTGTGCCGACTGCTTCCTCGTGGCCGGAGCGATTATGCTGGGAATCCAGGCGTTTCAACTTGAGGAACCGGCGGAAACTCCAGCGACGGCGATCCCCGCCCGAAGTACTACTCCGTCGGAACCCGGCTCGACGCAGCAGTCAGCCGTGAGTTGACGTTATCTTCGCCCTCGATGAGCCTGGCACTTCGATCGACGTGTTGCTTGTCTGCCATCGTTTCCGTCCGTAGACTGCCACGCTCTTTTCCCGCCGAGTGTGGCGGACCCAACACAGAATCGTTTTCGACAGGCTGAACCGATGAAGAAAGACATCCATCCGGATTATCACGAGACTGAAGTGTCGTGCAGCTGTGGTAATTCTTTTCAGACACGTTCGACTGTGGAGAAGTTGACCATCGACATCTGCTCGGCCTGCCACCCGTTTTACACGGGTAACCTGAAGTTCGTGGACAGTGCCGGACGCGTTGAGAAATTCCAGAAGAAATACAACTGGGCCAACCGCAACAAAGGTTAGCTTCCGGCTCTGCCCGGATCAGTTGCTGAAAATACGACTCAAACGTCGGCCGGGTTCGTTGAGCCCGGTCGTTTTTTTTGCGGCCTGCCTCCGGCGACTCCCGTTCGGACAGGCGGCTCCCGTTCGGACAGGCGGACCATGATCGCCCGGCTGGAACTGATCTCGGGCTGGAACTGATCTCGGGCCATTTCCGCGAACCGGCTACGCTTTCGAGCCGTCGTCTTCCGAGTTTCCACCCTCAACGTTCGCATTGAGAACTCTCGCGTTTATCGGCTGAAGGGTCGCTTCGATGTATCCGAGTCTGCTGGAAAAACTGAAGCGCTACGACGAACTGGAGCTGCAGTTGCAGGATCCGGAAGTCATCGCCGACACCAGCAAACTGCTGGAAATTCAGCGTGAGTACGGTGGCCTGTCGAAAGTCGCTCTCAAGACGCGACAGTTCTGCCAGCTTGAACAGGACATCGCCTCCGCCGAAGAAATGATTCGCGAGGAATCGGACTTCGAATCCAAAGAGTACTTCCGGGCCGAGCTCAAGGAACTGGAGGGACAGTTTGAAGCGCTCCGCCAGGAGCTGGAAGAAATCGTCCTGGCCGGCGACTCGATTACGCGGGGCAGTCTGATTATGGAAATCAGAGCTGGCACTGGCGGTGACGAAGCCGCTTTGTTTGCACGCGATCTTTTCGAGATGTACCGCCGGTACTTTGAACTCAACGGACTGAAGCACGAGATCATCGACATGAACGCCGGCGAACTGGGCGGGATGAAAGAGGTCACGATGTCCGTCTCCGGCGAGGGATGTTACCACCACCTCCAGTTCGAAAGCGGCGGCCACCGGGTCCAGCGCGTTCCGGAAACGGAAACACAGGGTCGAGTTCACACCAGTGCCGCGACGGTCGCCGTCCTTCCCGAAGCGACAGAGGTGGAGATCGAGATTGATCCAGAGGACGTCCAGATCGACACGATGCGGGCCGGCGGTCCTGGCGGACAGAAAGTCAACAAGACAGAAAGTGCCGTCCGCATGACACACCTTCCGACGGGAATCGTTGTGAAGTGCCAGGACGAAAAGAGTCAGCACAAGAACCGGGCGAAGGCGATGCGTGTTCTTCGCAGCCGCGTGTTTGAACTGAAGCAGACCGAAGAGGCAAACAAGAGGGCCGAGCATCGTCGCACACTGGTCGGATCCGGCGATCGCAGCCAGCGAATCCGCACGTACAACTTCCCACAGAACCGTTGCACCGATCACCGTATCGGCCTGTCCGTTCATAAGCTCGACCAGATCATGCAGGGCAACCTGGACGAGCTGATCGACGCGCTGCTGGACTTTGACCGGATGGAGCGACTCAGAGCAGGAAACATCGAATAGATCCCTCCAGAGAAGCCAAGCTTGCCCGATAGAAAAGTCACAGTCTCGAAGGATCACTTGAGCGACAGCTCGAATGAAGCGGCCTTGCCGCAGGACGGAACCGTGAGCGACGCGACGCCAGGCCCGGCGACACAACCAGAGGCCACACAGCAGCAGGACTGGACAGTCCGCATGGTGCTCGACTGGACGATCGCGCATTTGAAACAGCACGGCAGCGAATCGCCGCGGCTCGATGCCGAGATTCTGCTCGCACACGCGCGAGGCTGTCAGCGGATTCAGCTCTACACAAACTACGACACGCCGCTGGAACCGGAACAACGGGCAAAGATGCGTGAGCTCGTGAAACGCCGCGCGACGCTCGAACCGGTCGCCTATCTCGTCGGGTTTCGTGAGTTCTTTGGCCTCGATTTCGAAGTCGGCCCAGGCGTGTTCATTCCTCGGCCCGATACGGAAACTCTGGTCGTCACGCTGCTCGAAGTGGCGAAGGAAATGACGTCGCCGGAAACGCTGCGGGTTCTCGATGTCTGCACAGGAACGGGCTGCATCCCGATCAGCGTCGCTGCCAACTGCCCGCGAGCCATCGTGACCGCCGTCGAGCTGGATGAAAACGTCGTGAAAATGGCTCAAAGAAACGCCGAGAAAAACAACGTTGCCAGCCGGGTGAGGATTCTCCAGGGAAACCTTTTCGAGCCGCTGTCGCCGGACGCTCAGTTTGAGTTCATCGCCAGCAACCCGCCGTACGTCACCGACGAGGAAATGGACGAACTGCAACCGGACGTGCGGTTCCACGAACCGCATCTCGCGCTGCGCGGCGGCAGAGACGGACTCGATATTGTGCGGCGACTTCTGGCCGAGGCGCCGTCGAGACTGGCTCGTGGCGGCGTCATGCTGATGGAAATTGCCGGCGAGCAGGCCGAGACCGTCCGGCAACTTTACGCCGAAACCGGACAGTTCGAAGCCGCGGACATCGCGAAGGACCTGGGAGGTCGGTCGCGCGTCGTGTGGGCCAGGAAGAAACAGTAAAGCAGAACGAGGTGGCACGGGCATTCAGCCCGTGTTGTGCTCGCACCGGCTGGAAGCCTGTGCCTCAGTTGAAAACAGGGAGTCCAAGGATGGACATGTTCGTCATTGAAGGCGGAAAACCACTCAACGGTCGCGTGCGGGTTAGCGGTGCGAAGAATGCTGCGCTGCCAATCATGGCAGCCTCGATCATGGCCGATGGCCCGGTGACTCTTCGGGACGTGCCGGATCTGGTCGATGTCCGCACGCTGGCTGATCTGCTTGAGACTTTAGGAGTCCGCTCTGATCGAGCGGTCGACGGTTCGCTCAACCTCCAGGTGGTTGACGATTCCTGCATCGTGGCTGACTACGAACTGGTCCGTCGGATGCGGGCGAGCATCTGCGTGCTCGGCCCGCTGCTCGCGCGACGGCGTCGCGCGATTGTCTCACTGCCTGGCGGCTGCAACATTGGCGACCGGCCGATTGATCTGCACCTCAAGGGACTGCGAGCCCTCGGAGTCGACATCCGCGTCGAGCATGGCTACGTCATCGCCGAAGCGTCGCGTCTTCGCGGCACGAACATTTTTCTGGGAGGCTCGTTCGGTTCGACGGTGACGGGAACGTGTAATGTTCTTGCGGCTGCGGCTCTTGCGGAGGGCGTGACGACGATCGAGTCTGCCGCCTGCGAACCGGAGGTCGCGGACTTCGGCAGATTCCTCAATGCGATGGGAGCCCGCATCGAAGGGCTCGGCACGCCGTTCCTGCGGATCGAGGGAGTCGATCAACTGTCCGGCGCGGAGCACTCGATCATCCCGGATCGGATCGAGGCGGCGACACTGCTGATCGCGGCCGCGATGACGCGAGGTCAGGTGACGGTTGAGAACGTTTGCCCCACTCACCTTAGTGCGGTCATCGAAAAGCTTCGTGAAATCGGAGTGCCACTGTTCATTGAGTCGCAGGGGGAAGACGCGACATCGCTCGCCGACATTCGTGTTGAGCCAGCCGAACGGCTGACGGCGACGGTGTGTTCCGCGCTCGCGTACCCCGGTCTGCCGACCGACGTGCAGGCTCAGTTCATGAGCCTGCTCAGCCTTTGCGAAGGCAACAGCGTCGTCACGGACAAAGTCTTTCCGGACCGGTTCATGCACGTTCCGGAACTTGTTCGGCTCGGGGCACAGATCTACCGCGAGGGCCCCAGCGCGATCGTCAGCGGAGTTGTTCAGCTTCGCGGCGCGTGCGTCATGGCGTCCGACCTGCGAGCCAGCGCCGCGCTGGTGCTCGCCGGAATTGCCGCGAAAGGACATACGGTCGTCCGCCGGATCTACCACCTCGATCGAGGCTACGACCGACTTGAGGAACGGCTCAATTCTCTCGGCGCGAATGTCCGCCGGGTGACAGACATCGTTGAAAACGTGCCAGACAGTCTCAAGCTGAGTCACACGACTCCGTCGGCCGCCATGTTTACGTCGGAGCCGGAGACCATCTCGGCGTCGTTCCCAACGACCGGCGGCGACAGACGAATTCGAGTCGATCCCCCTCAGTCAGCGGGAGTCGAACAACCCGCCGACTCGCAAATCGAAAAGGTCGATCTCTCAGGAACGCGTCCAGAATAACTTCGCGGAGTTTAGTAACCCGAAGAGGCTGTGAGTTTTTCGAAAAGTGAAAGTAGCAGGCACACTCGGTGTGCCGTATGCCCCGAAAAATACGGCGTTGATCGCAGGTTCCGGCGGACGGCACACGGAGTGTGCCTGCTACATCAAAAAAAACTCACACGTTTCGGGTTACTTTCGGGAAGTTACTTCGGGCACGTTCCTGACCCGGCTGCGCTCGAACGGCGATCCCGTCGGTTACTCGTCGAATTCCTCCTCGAACGGATCGCCCGCGTAGACTTCCTGAATGACTCGCTCCTCGCGAACCATCAGGGCGAAGAAGACGCCCGCCAGCGCCGCCGCAGCGACCAGACCGATCATGCTGGCCGAGCCGATGCCGTAGATCGGCGAGAACGCTGCCACGGCCAGTCCGGTGTCTGGATCGATCGTCGCCGCCACGAGCGCGGCAAGAATCAGCGGCATGAGCCAGAAGAAGAACAGAAACATCAGCAGCATCGCTTTGCTTTTTCGGCCGTACTTCAAGGCGAAAAACTGAGCCGCGCTGCCGAAGTAGACGATCACGCAGACGGCGGTGCCGGTCATGATCAGGAATTCCGACTTGAGTTGTCCCTTTGCCAGAAAGGTATCGACCACCTGCACGGTGGCCCATGTGAAACTGGCAAACACAAACAGGATCGCCCGGTTGGAAGATTCATCGAGCCACAGTGACGGCTTCAGCATGTTCTGTTTTTTCGATCGCCGCACCAGGTTCATGTAGCTTCCTTGAGCCGGCGTGACCGCCATCGTCAGCAGCAGCGAGACAAGAACGCTCGCATAAAGCAGCATCGGAATAAAATGTTCCGGTTGAAGCTTCGGGTGATTCACGATGCCACCGAGATTCAGAAACGAAATCGCGGCCAGACACGCGATCGCCGCCGGCTTCGAATACAGCGAGGCCTGTTCGGATCGCATTCGCCTCACAACGGGGATTGTCAGAAAGACAATGACAGGAAGCTGATAAATCAGACTCTGAACAAACATCGGCAGGCCAAGACCAAAAAATGTCGGCAACTGGACGCGAGGTCCCTCGAGTTGTCCCATGGCCTCGGCATAAGCGGGACCGACTGTCAACAGACCAGGAATCGGCAGGCCGGCGGTGACCGATGCGGTGCTCCCGGAAGCCAGAATGATCATGAACGCGAGGCCCATGTTGGCGCCACGTGTTTTGCCGCGTTTAGAAAGTATGCCCGCGTTCATCGACATCATGTGAAACAGCAGAGTCGTGGTCAGCATCACGATTGAAATGGACGCGAAGCCGAGGATGCCCGGGTCTCCCAGGACCGCGCAGAACAAAGCAAACGGCCAGATAATGGCGGCCACCATGTACTCACGAATCGGGCCGCCGAGGACAAATCCGATCGTCGTGGTGTGAGCTGAAAGCGGAGACACTCGATGAAAGTCGAGAATTCCGGAATCGTTGGTCTGACTGATTGAGGACGCGACCTGGCTGGTTCCGCCCAGCTGCAGGACGGCTCCCACACCGAAAATCATCAGCGAGAAAATCACGCCGTTGTCGAGACCGTTGCCGTACCAGCCTGCCCACATGATGCACAGGCACAGACTCAGCACGACGATTGCCAGGTAGGTCGCCTGCGGACGACGCAGCCGGGCCCGGATGTGCTTGATCAGGATCGGATTGTCGAAAAGCAGTTTGTCCATCAGGAAAGCTCCTTCGCGCCGACATGAAGAAAGACGTCCTCAAGCGATTCCCGCTTGCGGATAAACGAGCAAACGACAACGCCGTTCCTGATGAGCTGCTTTAACAGTGCGGCCGCTTCCTCTTCGCCACCGTCGAAGGCCACGATGTGTTTTTTGCCCTTGCGGGTCGGGTCTCCGGTCAGGTCGCTGTGGGCGAGAACTTTTCGAAAGATCTCCTCGCCTGTCTGACCTTTTTCGTTTTTCAGTTCGCCATGAAGGAACTCAATTTCGAGCGTCGCTGTTGACCCATCCGGGCTGGAAGAAATCTCATCGACGGCCCCCGACACGACCAACTCGCCGCGTTCCATGATGCCGACCGAAGTGCAGAACTCGTCCATCTCGGACAGGATGTGCGAGGAAATCAGCACGGACCCGCCCGCAGCTGCAAACTCGCGAATGACCTGTTTCATCTGAGCCCGTCCGTGCGGGTCCATGCCACTGGCCGGTTCGTCGAGCAACAGCACTTTGGGCTCGGGAAGAAGAGTCTTGGCGAGCATCAGTCGCTGCCGCATTCCTCGCGAGAGCTCGCCGATGAACGCGTTTCGTTTTTCCGTGAGGCCAATCTCATGGAGCCGTCGTTCGATTTCCGGAAACCGTCGAGGCTTCGGTATGAAATAACTCGACGCAAACAAGTCGAGGAATTCCCACACGAGCAGGTCTTCATAGACCGGTGGAAAGTCCGGCATGAATCCGAGGACCTGTCCAACGGCCTGCGGGTTCTCTCGCAGATCGATGCCGGCGATTTGAATCTCACCATAAGTGGGAGCCAGTAGCCCGACCATCGCCCGCATCGTACTTGTCTTGCCGGCACCGTTTGGTCCGATGAGGCCGTACACCTCACCATCCTTGACTTCAATCGACAGGTCCCGCACCGCGCAGAACTGATCGTAGTCAACGCGAAGATCGCGAATTGAAATCATATTGCTGCCTCGCCTTGAAAGCCGCACGTCGTCGAGGCAGTCGTTTCTGCCCGCAACACAAGCCACCGATTATGCGGACATTCGTATCGCACCGCAAACCGCAGCGGTCTGTACCGCAAAGTGCCCTTGAAATTAACTGCTGCCGGAAGAACGAGTTCTCAGATCGCTTTTCGCGTACGCAGCAAGGCGGCTACGCTCTGCAATTGTCTGAAGAAGTTCGCGACCTGTCCTTCGGGGCACACGAAGTCACAAAGCCTCAAGGAAAACAGAACAGGCTCTTCGTGACTTGTGTGAGCCTCCGATCTCGCAGAACGAGGAGCTGACCATGACGGAATCTGATCCGCTTGACCTTGAGTACCGGCCGCGGATGCCTCAGCGGAAGGACGTTTCGATCGGCTGCATCGGTTCCGGCTTCATCATGGCCGACTGCCACCTCGTCGCGTATCGACAGGCGGGTTTCAATCCGGTCGCGATTGCCTCGCGGAATTTTGATAACGCGAAAGCGGTCGCGGATCGGCACGGCCTTGCGAAGACGTACGGTGATTATCGAGATCTCCTCGACGATGCCGAAATCGAAGTCGTCGACATCGCCGTGCCGCCGGACATTCAACTGGAAGTCGTACGCGAAGCGGTTCAGCGAAACGGGCATCTGCGAGGCATCCTCGCGCAAAAGCCGCTCGGCATGAATTACGCGGAAGCCGTCGAGATCGTTCGGCTTTGTGAGGATGCCGGCATCACGCTGGCCGTGAATCAGAATATGCGCTACGACCAGTCGATCCGCGCGTGCCGTTCGCTGCTTGACCGTGGTGATCTGGGTGAGCCGGTTTTCGCGTCGATCGACATGCGGGCGATTCCTCACTGGATGCCGTGGCAGGAGCGGCTGGGCTGGGTCACGCTCCGCATCATGAGCATCCACCACCTGGACTCATTCCGCTTTCTGTTCGGTGATCCGCAACGCGTTTTCGCGAGCATCCGCAGTGACCCTCGCACCGCGACGAAGTTCCCGCACGAAGACGGCATCTGTCTTTATATTCTCGAATATGAAAACGGAATGCGTGCCTCATCGTGGGACGACGTCTGGACGGGACCGGCAATGGAAGGGGCCGAGGGAGACATCGGCATCTGCTGGCGGGTCGAGGGTACAGAGGGCCTCGCCCGAGGCACCATCGGCTGGCCGAGCTATCCGGAGCGAACTCCCAGCACGCTGGAATTCACATCGGCCCGGCATCCAGGCAAGTGGCATCAGCCGACATGGGATGAGGTCTGGTTTCCCGACGCGTTCGTCGGCCCGATGGCTCAACTGCTGGTCGCTCTGGAAACGGCCTCAGAACCGGAAATCGGCGGGCGGGACAACCTGGGGACGATGGCACTCGTCGAGGCGTGCTACCTGTCGGCGAAGGAACATCGAGCTGTTGAGATCGCGGAGATTTCAAATTCCGTCTGAAATGTCCACGTCAAAAGGCGGAAAGACACTCGGCAGAACCCGCATCTTGCCTCGGGATTGGGGTTCGGCTACGATCGCTCGCTTCTGATTTGCGTAAATTGAAGCAGGGATTCAACTTGGACTTGTGAATCCGCAGGCGTTTTTGGAGCGTGTGCGAGACCAGTCCGGCTTTACCTGAATTCCGGCAATCGGTTTGGACGAAGGATTCGTATCGAGACGGCTTTGCAACGCCGCAAAACGCCGTGAAATGGACGACTCAGAAAACAGGTGAAACATGAAGCTGACGCGCCCCTCGCGAGCTGCCAGTACGTTGGTTCTTGGCGTTTTCCTCCTGGTCGCCACGACGATTTTCGCCCAGCAACTGGCGAAACCGACTGAGGAAGCGGCTCATACCGCCCGAGTCATCTGCACGATGGTCGGAAAGTACCACATTAACCACAGCGAGGTGGATGACAGCATCTCACCGAAACTGTTCGACCGGTTCATCGACCTGCTGGACCCGCAGAAGCTTTACTTCCTGGCAGCCGACATCGAAGAATTTAAAGCACAGCGAATGCAGCTGGACGATCAGCTGAAAAAGGGCGACGTCAATTTCGCGTACGACGTCTTCTCCCGTTACACGGACCGGGTTCGCGAGCGGGTCGAGCATGCTCAACGGCTGGTCGATCTTCCGCATGATTTTACGGTCGAAGAAGAAATGGTCACCGAGTCGAAAGGCCTCGCCTGGAGCAAATCGACGGACGAGCTCAACGAGCGATGGCGAAAGCGAGTCAAGTTTGAAGTCCTGACCTTCAGACTCGATGACAAGGAAATGGAAGAAGCCCGCGATCGTCTTCACAAACGATACCGGTCGATCCTTCGCTCGATCGAGGAAACTGAATCCAGCGAAATTCTGGAGATGTACCTCTCCTCGCTGACGCACTGCTTCGACCCTCACTCCAGCTACATGTCTCCCGAGACGCTCGAAGAATTCCGAATTCAGATGAAATTGAGTCTGGACGGAATCGGCGCGGCACTTCGCAGCGAAGACGGCTACACGTTCGTCGCCTCAGTCGTCAAAGGGGGGGCAGCGGACAAAGACGGCCGCCTCGAAGTGGGTGACAAGATCATCGGCGTTGGTCAGGAAACGGGCGACTTCGAAGACATCGTCGAAATGAAGCTCAGCAAAGTGGTGCGACTGATCCGAGGCACACGCGGCTCGAAAGTTCGGCTGCAGTGTGTCAAAGAGGATTCCAGCGAGATGGTGACCTACGAGCTGACCCGTCAGAAAATTGAGCTCCAGGAATCGGCCGTCAAAGGCGAGATCATCAACACGAAAGATCGGATCGGCCGTGACGCCCGAATCGGTGTGATCAACATCCCGTCATTCTATCGCGACTTCAGCGGTGCCGAGCAGGGGCTGGAAGATTTCAAGAGTACCGCTCGCGACCTTCAGAAAGTGCTGCTTGACTTTAAGAAGCAGGGCGGAGTCGACGCGATCGTTGTCGACCTGCGGTACAACGGTGGCGGCGCACTCAGTGAAGCCATCGAAGTGACCGGCCTGTTCATTGACGAAGGTCCGGTCGTTCAGGTCAAAGAAACCGGCAGCAAGGTCAAGACGCTCATTGATGAAATTCCCGGAGCATTCAATGAGCCGCTGGTCGTCGTCTGCAACCGCCTGTCCGCATCCGCGTCCGAAATTTTTGCGGGAGCCATCAAGGACTACCGCCGCGGAATCGTGGTTGGTGACAAGACAACTCACGGCAAAGGCACCGTTCAGAATGTCATGCCGGTTGGGCTCAACATGTTCTCCTTCTTCAACGACCGGAAGGATCGGGGAGCCCTCAAACTGACCATCAACCAGTTCTACCGGGTCAACGGTGACAGCACTCAGAACCTCGGTGTGACGTCCGACGTTGTGTTGCCGTCACTGCTCGACAACATGGAAATCGGTGAGTCGTCCCTCGAAAACGCCCTCGCGTTTGACCGAATTGCGGCATCCGACTTCAACATGCTGGCCTACGTCAACGGCGAAGTGATCGACAAACTCGCGAAAAGCAGCGGGGAGCGAGTCGCCGCAAGCAAAGACTTCAAAGGAATTCAGGCGGACATTCAGAAGTATCTTGATCGAAAAAAGCGCATGACCGTCTCACTGAATGAAGCGAAGCTTCGCAAGGAACGTGAGGACGACAAAAAGAAAGACGACGACAAGGACAAAGATGACGACAAAGAGGGCCCCGTCCTTCCTGTGACGGCCTACAACGACGAACTCCTCAACATCGCCGTCGACTATGCCGAACTCGTCGGCTCAAGGAAGACTGCGAAACGTTAGAGTACGACAGTGCCTCGAATGGACCGCACAAGAGCCCGGTTTCCTGGAAGCCGGGCTCTTTTTGTCGAGCTTCCCAACCTGGCGAATGAACGCGGAACCGCTCATCATGCTCGCGATTTCAAATCATTCACCAGGCGACAGATCCATGAGCAAACCTGACTGGGTTCCGGTCGAGCCGAATATCGATGCCGCAATAACACGCTTTGAGTTCCCGCTGGATGAACTCGCAGCCGGGCACGTGCCGGCACTCGTGTTCCGTAACGCCTGGTCGGCGGAAAACTGTGCAAGCCTCATCGAACGGCTCGTCGATGAGGAACTGCTTTACGACCCGGCGCAACCCATCCCGCCAAAGTTTCAGAAGCAGTCCATTCCGGAAGGCTACTTCCGTGAAGGCCAGAACGCCGTGCCGTCTTTCGCCTGGCAGGAGCAGAAAATCACCGGCAAAAACCGGATCGACATCGGGTCGAGTCTCGGATATCGCGGGTCCGATCAGGACGGATTCTTCGCTCACGCTGAAGAATCGAACGCTTTGTTCGGGCGGCTTTTCGCGGGTCACGCGAACCCGATTGAGCTGCTTTACAATTCGCTCGAAGCGTACTCCGTCAACAAGAAGGTCGTCACGGCCCACGAGCCCGACGGTCGCAAGTACGGATCGGCCATCATCCGGGCTCATTACGGCGGCTATACCTACAAGCCGCACTTCGATTCTGTGCGGCTTCGCGAGAAGCGGGAAAGTTATGCTGTGCACCAGTTCGAACATCAGTTCGCCGGAGTGCTCGTCCTGCAGAACTCAACGGCGAACGGTCGCACCGCACAGAGCATCATGCATCAGTGCCTGTGGGAGCCCGAGGTGGAGCCTCATCTGAAGGCTGGCACGTTTCACGAATATGCCACTGAGAATGACGTCGCCAGTGTCGAGGTCTGCCTGGAACCCGGCGACCTTTACTTCTTCAACACGCGCGGCATCCACGAAGTTCCGGGCGTCGCTGGCGACCTGCCGCGCATCGTCCTGGCCACGTTCATCGGCTTCAGCTCCGACCACGATGAGATTTTCGTGTGGTGTTAGCAGCCCGTTGAAAACGGTAACGGCACGGCGCAAGCCGTCCAGTCAGAGCTCGTTGTTCCATGCAAAACCGGGCGGCTTGCGCCGCTTCGCTCCGTCGGTTCGACTTTTTCAACGGTCCGTCAGGGCCGGCAACTGATGCTGTGACTTGAACCGCTGCCGCGCGAGCGCGACGATTCGGTTCTTCGACGCTCTCCGACCCAGCAGGAAAAGTCAGCATGGTCCGCATCCAGAGATCAGCAGCCGTTTTGAGTACTCTCCTGACGGTACTCATCGCCGCCACGACATTTGCCCGGGCGGCCGATCGTCCGAACATCGTGTTCATCCTCGCGGACGATGTCGGGCGAGAGGTTCTCGGCTGTTACGGCGGGAGTTCTTACAAAACGCCGAATCTGGATCGGCTTGCCGCTCAGGGGGCGAAGCTGACTCATTGTTATGCGATGCCCGTCTGCCATCCAACTCGCGTGACTCTGCTGACTGGTCGGTATCCGCGACACCTCGGAAGTCCGAAGTGGGGATCGTTTCCGAAAGCCGACGAGACTAAGACGTTCGCTCATGCGGTGCGGAATGCCGGTTACGCAACGGCCATCGCCGGCAAGTGGCAGATCTGCACGATGAAGGACGACCTCGACCATCCCGCACGGCTGGGCTTTGACGAGTGGTCGGTCTTCGGCTGGCACGAGGGCCCGCGGTATCACGAACCGATGATCTATCAGAACGGAAAGCTGCGGGACGACACGCAGGGCAAGTACGGCCCCGATCTGTACGTTGAGTTTCTGCTCGACTTCATGAAGCGGAAACAGAAGCAGCCGGTGATGGCGTTTTATTCGATGGCGCTTTGCCACGACGTGACCGATGACATCGGCAAGGTTGTGCCGTACGGCTCGCGCGGCCGGTATGACAATTTCAAAGAGATGGCTGAGATGATGGACGCCAAAGTCGGCCAGCTTCTGCAGGGCATCGACGATCTCGGTCTGCGGGACAACACGCTCATCCTGTTCACAACGGACAACGGAACGGCAGGAAAATCCAAACTCTCCGCTGTGGACGACAGCGCTAAGAAGTTCGTTTATGAGAACGTCGTTTCCAGGCTGAACGGCAAAGACATCCCCGGCGGAAAGGGCCAGCTGTCCGACTGGGGAACTCGCGTTCCGATGATCGCCGCCTGGCGGGGCGTGATTGAACCGGGACAGACCTGGGAAGACCTCGTCGACTTCAGCGACATCCTGCCAACATTTGTCGCGATTGCCGGCGGACAGCTGCCGGACGGCGTCCAGCTTGACGGAACCAGCTTCGCGGACCGACTGCTCGGCAAAGGAAAGGGCCACCGGAAATGGGCCTATGCCGAGGGCAAAGGCAAATTCTTTGCGAAGACACGAGACTGGAAGCTGTATAGCGACGGGCGAATCTTCCACACCGAAGTGGACCCGTTTGAGAAACGTCCTATCGCGCCGGACGCGGTCCCAAAGCACGCGCGAGCCGACCTCAAGGTGCTGCGCGACGCGATGACGCATCTCAAATCGCGCGTCCCATAACAGAGCCAAACCGTCCGTTCTCCTATCGAGGGTGAAGGTGGCCGAAGGCCGGATGACTATTGCGGGCTCATTTGAATTGACGAAGGACCGTCCGTGACAAGCGAACGACTTATTGCCAGAGCCATCGACCTCGTGGAACGAGGGCTCGTCCCGGATTTCCTTATTCGAGCCGGAATCCGCTTTCTGCTCCGAGCGAGGCTTCGCAACGAGGAAAGCCGTGATGCGGAACAGCTGGCCGCAAAGGTTCGAGACTTTGTCGAGAATTCGAAGCAGGGCCCGATCGCCTTTCACACCGACAAGGCCAACGAACAACACTACGAGGTTCCCGCCAGGTTTTTCGAGCTGACACTCGGCCCGCACCTGAAATACAGCTGCTGCCACTGGGCCGATGGTGTTCGGACTCTCGCAGAGGCAGAAGCCTCGGCTCTGCAGATAACCTGCGAGCGAGCCGGGATCGAGAACGGTCAGAAGATCCTGGAGCTGGGATGCGGCTGGGGATCACTTTCCCTGTGGATGGCGGAGCATTTTTCGGGCAGCTCGATTACGTCGGTTTCAAACTCGAATTCGCAGCGGGAGTTCATCGAGGCGCGGGCCAGAGAACGCGGGTTGGAGAATCTCACGATTGTGACGGCCGACATGAATGACTTCTCAACGGAAGACTCATTCCACCGGGTCGTCTCAGTTGAAATGTTTGAGCACATGCGGAACTACGAGTTGCTGCTGTCGCGCATCGCCGGCTGGCTGAATCCCGGCGGCCGGCTGTTCGTGCATATCTTCTGCCATGCCCGAACGCCGTACCTGTTTGAATCGGAAGGAGCGGCCAACTGGATGGGCCGGTATTTCTTCTCCGGCGGAACGATGCCCAGTGATGATCTTCTCGGTCATTTTCAGCGTGACCTGAAACTGATCGATCAGTGGAAGTGGAACGGACAGCACTACGAAAAAACCTGCAACGCCTGGCTGGCTCTTGAAGACAAAAACTGGCGTGAGCTGTCGCCGCTGTTCACCGCAACGTACGGCAAGGAAGCCGCTCGATGGTTCATGCGGTGGCGTCTGTTTTACATGAGCTGCGCGGAATTGTTCGGGTTCCGAAGGGGAGATGAGTGGTGGGTCTCACATTATCTTTTCGAAAAGTCTGCTGTGCCTCCGGGTGACGAATCGTCGTAGCGGCGGCACACTCCCGACATCGTCCCGCCCTTCGCACAAAGCAGAACTCCTTATGAGCCCGCCCGCCACAAAGCCTGGAACGGTCAGCCTCGATGCACTGCTGACGGCCGTCAGGAATGCCGTCGATTCCGGACGCATTGGCTCACCGGTCAATGTGCGAGTTCACTGGCAGTTTTCCGGAACAGACGTGAAGGCTGCGGCCCTTGCTGCCGTGCGAATTGCTGATGAGGCGCTCGCACTTGACGAGCCGGCCTGGCGGGTTCGAACGGGAAAGCTCGAAGCGTCAAAGGGACGGATGCTGAATGTGCTCGGCGAAGACCGGCGCGGCCGGACACTGCTTGCGACACTCTGCCGTGGCGAGGCGAACGAATTCGCGCTGACCGTCTTCGGCAATCACGGCACGTTGCGGCTGGAGCATTCCAGGCTGGATGAGAATTCGCTGGGTGCCGTCGACTCGGATGCCGCCTGGCGGCAGAGTCTGGCCGAAGCGATTGCGTGAGGATTGGAAACGACTGGTGAGGGCGATTTGCTCGGCCCATTTTACGAATGGTCGATGTCGATCAGAATCTTGAGGACCGGATTCTGGGCGGTGTGGTGGATTGCCTCAACACCTTTGTCGAGCGGGAAGCGACCGGAGATCAGTGGCTCGACCTGAATTCTTCCCGCCTCAAGGCCGGCGATCGCGTCCGAAAACGGGCCACATCGCGAGCCGATGACTCGAACTTCGTCGATGACAATCGGAGCAAACGCCATCGTCTGCTCACCTGACACCGTCGTCTTCAGAATGATCGTGCCCCAGGGTTTCACGAATTGCAGAGCTGTCAGCAGACCGCTTGCCGAGCCGGTGCAGTCGACGACGACGTCAAACTTTCGAGCTGGAGTCACTTCGTTGAGCAGGCCTGTTTCAATGCCGAGGTCGCGCAGGATCTGGAGCTTGTTCTCGTGCTTGCCGACGACGAGAACTTCACAGCCGAAATCTGCGAGGACCTGCGCGCAAAGATTGCCGAGTCGACCGTCGCCAAGAACCGCTGCGCGGTGGTGCTTCTCGACGAGTTGCTGGCGAAGAATCTGGTACGCAGCCGCGACAGGCTCGACGAATACCGCAACGTCCGTGGAAAGAGCTTCCGGCACGCGATGAAGATTCTTCTGCGGGACAGAAATGAAATCGGCAAAGGCTCCATCGTGGCCAAGAATGCCAAGCACCGTTCGGTTCGGACAATGTGTCGGCAGGCCGGACCGGCAGGTGCCGCACTGGAAGCAACTGCAGTTGATCTCGCCGACGACCCGCTCACCGCGAAGCGGGCCGGATTGGGCGATGCCGACAAACTCGTGCCCGAGAACTCCTTCAAAGCCCATGTAACCCTGGATGAGCTGCAGGTCTGTCTCGCAGACGCCCGCGCGGATGACCTTGACGAGGACTTCCGATTCGGGGCCAACTTTCGGCCTTGGAACCGGGTGGTCGGACCGCAGCTCGACGGTTTTTCCGGACAGGTGGATCGCTCGCATTTCGGCTGGCATGAGACGCCCTCGATGTCGGAAACACAGTCTCTGAAAAGGGTTACGCGGCGAGGGCGTTGAGTTTCGGCTCAATTGGCACTGCCGCTGAGGATTGTTACAATCCGCGGCTCGAAATTCGACGATCAAACCCGTGCCGCAAATGCGGACGGTCAACTCCAGCAGGAACGAGAACGATGGCTCATAAGAAGGGACAGGGCTCCACCCGGAACGGTCGCGAGTCGAATTCGCAACGACGTGGAATCAAGAAATTCGGCGGCGAGAGCGTCATTGCCGGCAATATTCTTGTTCGACAGTGCGGAACCAAGTGGCACGCTGGCAAGAATGTCGGCACTGGTCGCGACTGGACGCTGTTCGCTTTGAAAGATGGCAAAGTCTATTTCGATCGCGAAGGACGCCGGATTAACATTGAGCTTGTCGAAGCCAACTGACTTCGAGCGCTGAGAATCAAAAAGAAAACGCGACCTGACATCAGGTCGCGTTTTTTTATTGGGATTGCAGGCTGAAGTGGCCGCAAAAAGAACTACCGCAGCTGCGATCACAACCGGGGCAGATTCATGTGGCTCGCCATGCCTGTTCAGGCAGTGGCTTTAGCAAATCGTTCAGCGACCTCGGCCCAGTTGATCACGTTAAAAAACGCGGCGACGTAGTCGGGACGTCGGTTCTGATAGTTGAGGTAGTAGGCGTGCTCCCAGACGTCGAGGCCAAGGATTGGCGTTCCCGAGATTCCAGCAATGGCTTCTCCCATGAGCGGGTTGTCCTGGTTGGCGGTTGAGCCGACAGCCAGCTTGCCGTCCTTCACGTAAAGCCAGGCCCAGCCGCTGCCGAAACGGGTCGCGGCTGCTTTTGAGAACGCATCTTTGAAGGCGTCGAAGCCGCCCAGGTCGCTGTCGATTGCCGCAGCAAGATCGCCGGACGGAGCTCCACCGCCGCTGGGGCTCATGACTTTCCAGAAGAGCGAGTGGTTGGCGTGTCCGCCGCCGTTGTTGCGGACGGCCCCCTGCTTGTCGGCCGGAAGACTTCCCAGATTGCTGATGAGCTCACCGATGCAGTCGGGAGTTTTGATTCCTTCCAGGGCGGCATTCACATTCGTGACGTAGGCGTTGTGATGTTTGCCGTGGTGAATCCCCATCGTCTTCGCGTCGATGTGCGGCTCCAGGGCGTCTTGAGCGTAGGGCAGTTCGGGCAGTGAGTAGGCCATGGTGGGTGCCTCCTGAGGTTGCAGAAAAATGTGTCTTCAAGACGGATTGGTCAAGCGGCTCGGACTCGCAAGGGAGACTGGCCTGCGGACCGGCGAGCGTGCCGATCTGCGCCCATATTCTGGCGGCGTGAAAAGATGGTCACAACCGACGCAGGCCGGGAAAGCAGAAGCCGACCCGAATCAGAGAGAGGTCTGATTCGAACGGCAACGTCTACGATTTCATTCCGCCGCCAGCGTCGAGACTTTCGGTCTCGCCTTCTGGCTTTTTGTACCCGTACAGCGTTTTGTCTCCGAACTTCTGCGTGCATTTCGGGCATTTGGCCTTGGCGATGCCTTTGCCGGCCGTGCCGCCGAGCTTCTCTTTTTTGCGAGATTCTTCGCTGACGACCAGGCTGCAGGACTGGCACTTGCGACCGACGATTTCGAGTTCCATCTTCGGATCGGCACGGTGAAATTCCGTCGCCTCGATCGATTCGATGATTCGATCGCTGTAGTGACATTTGTGCTTGAGAGTCGTGTCTTCGAGCGGAACCGCCTGAAGCAACCCCAGATCCTCAATGCCAAACAGTTCTTTGACCTGCTCACCAAACTCGCGGAATTCGCTCAGCGAAAACGAGACGAACAAGACATCCTTCACGTCTTTGTCCTGCTCGGTCACCGGCATTCGGACGGCGATGAGTCCTTCGCCAAAAACAGGGACGCCAGCAAAGATCGATTCATGGACGGCGGCCGTTGGCTGAACGACCTGCATATTCTCCATGGCTTCTTTTTTGTATTCCCGATACCCGGCGGCGGGCAGGTCGAGCAGTTCCTGATCGAGCCGCAAGTGTTCCTGCACGGCGGCGCGCAGTTCGTCAATCTTCTTTTTGTTCTTTTCGCCCGCGAACAGCCCGGCGTTCTGCTTGCCATGCGTCACGATGAGCAGGCTCTCATCAGTGAACCCGAGGTCGGCTTCCTGAAACTCCTTCTGAAGGCTGCCGGGTTTCAGCTTCAATTTGGTTGGATCGACCTGGTGAATCTTCGCATCAAGTTGCCAGACTTTGTATCGGCTTTCCTTCTGAGCTTCGGCCTCGGCCTGTTTTGCCTCGTTCTTCTTCGCCTGCCAGTCGAGCTGCGGGACATGGAAAAACGACTTGCAGCGAGGACACCGGCCTGTCTGGCCGCGGTGTTTTTCTTCGACCTGAATCTGATGCCCGTTGGGACAGTAGACGTAGAGAAAACCCTTGAGGGCAACTCGATCGCCTTTTGTCCGGGACTTCTCCTGGGCGCGTGTCTTCCGGCGTGAGCTGGCTTCGTTTTCTTCTTCCATCGCGATATCGAGCAGTGCGTCGCCCGTACTGGCGAGTTTGGATTCCGGCTCACCACCAGCCGCATCCTGACCCTCGGAATCCGCGGCCTCTGTTTTTGCTTCTGCAGGTTTCGTCGTGTCCTCAGATTTCTCTGGCAAGGTCTCCTGCGCGGTGGACGCGTCTGCAACCGCTGGTGTGTCGGCTTCCGGCTTCGACGCCAGCCCGTAGGTTTCTTCCTCCGATTCCGACTTCTTCTGCAGCTGCGCCTCGGCACGAGCCTCAGCCTTCTGCTTGATCGCCATCATTTCCGGCGAGATCATGTTGATGCCGTCGGCCAACTGGAAATCGTCGTCATCGGCGATGGACATCTGTGGAACTTGTTTCTGCTGCGGTTCGGGCTGCGTCTTTTTTTGCGAGTCGTCGCCCTTCTTCAAGTTAAGCTGCTCGGCGGCGACGTCGCTGTAGGTCACGTTCTTGGGAGCGTTGAGCATCTTCTGATATGTCTGCGCGATTTCTTCACGCAGGAAACCGCCGCAACGCCAGCACCGTACCAGTCCGGCTCGCACCATCTCACCGCAGTCGGGGCACGAAATCTCGTCGTTGGACGCTTTCACGATGGTTGGCAGTTCCGTCGTGATCTTTGCGGCCTTTTCCTCGTCGAGCACGTGATGGCACGTTGGACACTGCACAGTGTCGCTGAGGATCAGCTGCTTGCATCCGGGGCACGTGATAATTGATACGCTCATACCAGCTTTACCGAAGGTCGTGAGAAACGTGGATGCCGGCCCGTTCCCCGCTTGAATTTGTCATCCAGGCGGGTTTCATGTCGCAATTCTTTCGGACCGATTTCGAGAGAATCACAGATAGTGGACCGGGAAAGAGCGAGCCACTGTACCAGACCAACTTCGCGATTTCAGCCACGAATGGGAGTTGGCGTCCTCCATTTCGAGCCGCCTCGGCTGCACTATCAGGCGCAACCACACCAAACTGCCAGTCCGGATGCTGACGATCCTGGATTATTCGGAGGGTGGGTGGAGTCCGCCGCAAGGCCGTGAATAATCCCGGCTGGTGGTTCGACAACGCTGAAAAGTGGGGTAAGCATCCTGCTTGCCGACCGTTTTACTCCGCCGATCGCGTTTACTCCGCCAATCGCAAGCTGGAAGCTTACGCCACTGGAAGTCTCACTCCCAAATCGAGTGCTGGCACTGTTTGGATGCGTGAAAAGACCACCGCGCTCGCTTGTTGCTCCCTCGACTGCCGGTCTCGGGAGATCTTGAGGGACCACCTGCTGAGCCCACCGTTCGACGGCGGACGGGTGCGGCTTCAGGTCACACGAGGTTCGAAAACTTCCGCAGCAGCCACTCGGCAAACATCAGGCCGACGATCAGCACGAAACTCAGCCAGGTGCTCCATAGCGGAAGGACCTGCACGGACTTTTCCGTCAGGCTGGGGGCTTCGAAGGCGCTCAGGATGGCGGCGGCTTCGTAAATCTCCGCGCTGCGGCCGCCGGTTTCGGCAGCGATGTTTTCCTGCAGAGCCCGGTTACGAGTCGCGCTGCGGCGCTCGATCGACAGGTCGGAGACCTGGAAGAAAACGTCGACCGGTTCCTGGCTGATCGGGTCCGTGACGCGGAAAACGTAATCGCCTCCGACGGCCACGGGGACGCGTGCTTCGAAGACTCCTGGTCGGTATTCGGTGAGGGAGACTGACCGGGTTTCGCCGAGTGCCTCGGTGGAGCGGTCCGGGAGCCAGAGCTCGCCTTCGAGGTGTCGATTGTCGAGCTCATCGCCAGTGAGCGGTTCGAAGTTCTCGTCAAACGCTTCGACCGTGACCAGCACCGTATCGTCAGGCTGGTATTGTTGCCGGTCAGTCCGCACGACGAATCGCTTCTGGCTGCCGAGTGCGTGGCTGAGGCCGAGTCGATGAATCAACTGGCCCCAGAACTGTCGGTAGTACTGCTCGCCGTATTTCCGCCGAAGTCGCCACATTTCATTCTGGGCGATGTAGACGACTTCGCCGCGACCGTACTTGCGAACCGCGATCAGCGGTTGCGGAGTCCGACGGTCAATGCACATGTCGAAGGGGTGTTCGGCGAGGACCGTCGTCGCGCTGGACTCAACCCGCCGCACCGGCTGGTACCACGGCATGCGACCGAGATTGCCCCACGCTTTCGCGTTTTCGGCATCAGAGTCGCCGAGGCGCATGAAGTCGTACTGAAGAGCCATCGGCGTCAGCCGCGGTGCGAACTCGCGATCGTCCCTCAGGGAGGCATCGGGGTCGACGACGACGGGCAGCATGTCCGCGATCGGCGTGCCGGCCAGTTGTCCCGGTCCGAACCGCGGGCCGGCCATCACGACCAGGCCGCCGCCAAACTTCGCGACGAACTCCTTCGTCATTTCGCAGAAGCGAGTGCTCAGCGTTGAAGACGGCATGTCGCCCAGGAAGATCACGTCGTGCTCAAAGAACTCGTGCCGCGGCAGAGTCAGAGTTGGCAGAAACAGTTCGTTGTCTTCCCGCACGACCGGGTCCGATGACCGAAGGTACGTTCGGAAGCCTCGCAGGCCGACCAGTTTGTCACGGTGAAAAACCTCTTTGACGAAACGCCATTCCCAGGTCGGTTCGTACTCAACAAACAGCAGCCGCAGGAAATCGTCGATGACCGTGACTTCGCGCGTGGCCCGGTTGTTCTGGTCGACGATTTCTCCTTCGAGTGGTTCGACTTCGGCAGAGAAAATGAATCGGCCGGCATCCTGCGGGGTGAACGGGAACTCCAGCAGTGCCGACGGACCGGCCAGAGTGACGGTTCGTTCGCCGACAACAATTTCCCGCTGTGTTGCCTGATCCGCACCCGGTTCGATCGGCTGCGCCATGACCCGGACCGAGACCGTTTGACCTTCCAGTTCCTGTTGCCGGAGCGTCACCGTCACGACAGTCGATTCCGCTTTCTTCATCTTCAATGACGTCTGAATGTCGACGGCAAGGTCGACGGCGTTCGTGGCTCCGACGCCGATCGTGAAGATGGGCACGCCGGTCTCGCGAGCGGCAGCCAGTGGGCCGGCGCCGGAGTTGTGGTCAAAGTCGCTGATGACGGCGATTCCGGCGAGGCTCGATGACGAATGCCTCCGGCGAAGATCGTTGAAGGCGCCGCCGAGTGACGTCACTGGACTGTCGGGCGAGTACTGCTTCGCGAGGTGCTTCGGATCGAAGCCGGAAGCCTCTTCCCCTTCGGCCGTCAGCTGAAGTTCCTGAACGTCGTCCGCTCGGCTGAACTCAAAGACCTGGACGCGGAACTTCTCGCTCAGCTTCGTGATCAGTGCGCCGTCGTCGCGACTCAGCCAGGCGTTAACGAGTTTCTGCCGTGACAGCTCGACCGGAACTTCTCCCGGTTTCCCGTTTGCGCTTTCTGGCGTACCGGCTGGCTTTGGACTGACCGATTTGCCGGGCGTTGCCGCGACAGGCTCAGCATTCAGCGATTCCAGATCGATGGCGTCTTTCAGGTGTGCCCGCGTTTCTTCATCGAGGTGATCCTCAATGGTCATACTCTCGGTGCCGTCGAGCAGAACCCACAGCACGGGTTTCGGGTGCAACGTGAACGAGACCTCCAGAATCGGATCGGCCAGGATCAGCAGCAGCACGCACAGCAGAAACCCTCGCAGAAATCCGAGGACCACTCGGTTCTTCTTCTTCGCCCGCGGCTGATAGCGGATGTAGAAGAGGGCGGCGAGGAATCCCAGTGCGAGGCACCCGAACAGAATCCAGGCCGGGCCGTTGTGAGCCCAGTCGGCTCCAAACGACGTGCGGACGCTGTCGATCGAGTCGACATCGTCGTAGCCGAGAAATCTGGCGATGAGGGTCTGCATGCTGGGTGAGAGGCGAGAGGAGGGGCAGGGGGTGGCGTTGCCACCTTGTGTCAGGCTTTCGGCGTGACGAGGACTCGGCCTGTCTTGATAGCAACATCGGTGACCGGACGGTCGCCCGGTCCAGTCTTGACGTCACCAATGCTCAGCGCGTTTTTCAGGCTCTCTTCGTCGGCCGTCACTCCGAAGCCCGTGTACTGTCGGTCGAGACTGGCCACGCGACCCATGCAGATAAAGAACTGCGATCCTGCTGAGTTCGGGTCATTCGTTCTGGCCATCGAGAGGACGCCGGCTTCGTGGAGCCGATCGTTGAACTCCTGATTGATCTTGTAGCCAGGCCCGCCCGTCCCTCGACCTTCCGGACAGCCCGCCTGAATCACGAAACCGGAAATCACTCGATGGAAAATGATGCCGTCGTAGTAGCCGATTTTTGTCAGGCCGATGATGTTTTTGCAGTGGCCCGGCGCGACGTCCGGCCAGAGATCGACCACAATCTTTCCGGCGTCCGTGTCGAATTCGATCTGGTAGTCGTTCGCCGAAAAATCGACATCGGCAATCGCTTTATCCACTTCCGCTCGTCGGTTGGCAGCCACGCAACGCACCTTTCTGGTTGAGTCAAATCAGCTGCGACAGCCCGTCGCAGCGAAGCCTCACAATTTAGTGAGTCTGGGAGCCAAGGCGTAGCGTGCCGGCCGCGCGGACTCTTTGCGCCTTTGCGTCAGTGCCCGCGCGTCAACCCTCATACCGGTACCCGGCACCGTGAACCGTCCGGATAATTCGCGGCGATTTCGGGTCGAGCTCCACTCGCTTTCGCAGTTGCGAGATGTGCTGGTCCAGGGTGCGGCTGTTGGGGAAGTAATCCTCGCCCCAGCAGTGATTGAAGATTGTGTTCCGGTCGAGCACCTTGCCGACGTTTCTCGAAAGCAGATTTAGAATGCTGACATCGCGCAGGCTGAGTTCGATCGTCGTCTCGCCGCGGGTCGCGCGCAGTTCGGACGGGTTGACGGTGAGGTCGGCAATTTCAAACGTGCCCTTTCGCGGAGCCGGGCTCGCGGCGAGGCAGCGGCGAGTTACGGCCCGGATTCTCGCGACGACTTCTCGAACGCCGAACGGTTTCACGATGAAGTCGTCCGCCCCGATTTCGAAGCCGACGACTTTGTCGATCTCTTCCGACTTGGCACTGATGAAAATGATCGGGATATCCGGGTCGGCGTCGCGGATCGCCCGGCAGACGTCGTAGCCGTTCCGGCCGGGCATCATGATGTCGAGGCAGACGAAGTCCGGTCGCTGCGCAGCAAAACAGTCCAGCGCGGCCGCCCCGTTCGCCGCCTGGACGACCTCGTAGCCTTCTTCTTCAAGCACTTCGGCCAGACCCTGGCGGGTCAGATCATCGTCTTCGGCCAGCAGAACTCTCATGACGTTCCTTCTGTTTAATGTCGTCGCCTGGATCAGCCCGTTTTCAAAGTGACTTCGAAGCACGCGCCGGTCTCGGAGGCGACGAGCCGAAGATCGCCTCCGTGAAGCTGCGCGAGTTCCCGCGCGATCGATAAGCCGATGCCCGTTCCGGCCGCGTCGACGAGGCGGTCGGACGAGCGGTAGAACGGGCGAAAAATCGCGTCGCACTGGCGAGGAGGAATACCGGGGCCGGCATCGGAGACGGTGATCGTCGTGGTCTTGTCAGTCTGCGAACTGGCGACCCGAAGGACGCCTCCGGCCGCGGCGTACTTTTCGACATTGCTGAAAAGGTTGACGAGGATTTGCTCGAGCACGTCGACATCGACAGAGACGGATTCACCGGACGCGGCTTCGAAAGTTGCTTCGACTTTGCAGCGGCTCAGAGCCGGCTCAAACTGCCGCAGGACGTCTCGGATGACGTCGTCGACGATGGCCGGTTGCGGCTTCAGGGCCAGCGCTTTTCGCTGTTGCCTGGCCATCGTCAGGACGTTGCCGATCAGTCGGCTGAGCCGCTGGCTTTCCTCGGCGATGACTTTGAGCCGGCTTCTGGGCTGCGTTGTCTCGTCGTCCGGCATTCGGTCGAGGTCGGACTCCAGCAGGTCGGCGTACATGCGGATGTTCGTCAGCGGAGTGCGAAGCTCGTGCGAGACCTGGTTGACGAAGCTGACTCGCTGCGAGGCCTCGCGCAGCTCGCGCCGGTACTCGCGCCAGAAAAACGCGACGAGCAGACACAGTGCGACGGCGGCGGCGGCCAGGCTCGCTGTCATACTGAACCGGGCACTGCGGCTGGCTCCCTGGACGAGGTCCGGTGGCACGAACGCCTGGAGCCGCCACGAGGTCAGTGGCGATGAGACGGGAACTTCGGCGAATGGTTTTTCGAGCGCCGCTTCGTCCGGTTCGTACGAGCCCCACTGGTAAACCGGTCGGCCGACAGAATCGAGCAGGCGGATTCGCGACGAAGTGACCTCACTGACAGACGGCGATGCCTTCCCGCCTGCCTTGCGGGCTGCTTCTCCCTTCGAGGATGACGGAGTGGCCTCGGATGCGGCGCTGACGGTTTGCGGGAGTGTCGCAATCAGGTCGGCCATCCAGCGCGAACGCTCGACCAGAAGTGCCACGACGTGTCCCGAGTTGAGACGCTGCCAGTAAAAAAGGTGGACGCCGCGACCCCAGTACCAGATGTGCCAGCCCTCTGTGGGTGAGGGCGGGGTGGTATTCGACTCGGCAGGTTCCTGTGCCTCGTCCTTCGCTGGCGCGTCGGGTTGCCTTTCGACTGCCGGCGGCGCAGCGGATCGCGCGGATCTTTGAGGCGGCCTGGCGGTTCGGCGTTTGCCACCGGCGGCGTAGAAGAGGTCCCGGTCGGTGACCAGGTCGGATGCCTGAAGGAGAAATTCCTGCTCACCGGCATTCAGCGGGCCGCTCGGGTGGAGGACGTCTCCATTAGGCGAGTAAACCAGCATCTGTCTTACCAGCGGAGCCTCACGGAGTCTTGACCGGATGTCCGCGGGTTGAAATGACGGCAGCTTGCCGATCGCTCGCAGTTCCCTTTGAGTCACCGCGAAGTGGGCGACCGTGATCTGGTCGATGTCTCTTAACTGTGCGGTGAGAAGGCTGCGGAACCGCTGTTCGACGACCGTCTGCTCGTCGCTGGCCATGCGACTGCCGAGCCAGGCCAGCAACGCCACCGGCAGGCAGACGATCAGAACCAGAAGAATGACCGGAGTGGCTCGCACGGGACCTCTCTGAAATTTTGCCAGGAAGAAATGAGCGTTCAGATTGTGGCAAATCTCGTCGAGCAATTGTCAGATGGCTGTCAGGAAATTTCTGTCGTTATCTGAATTAGAGGTGGCCCTGTCCGGGCAGTTGTCCCGAATCAGGCGTTGGCAGCCGCCGTAACCCTCAACGAGAAAGCGACTTGCGTTTCGTGGCTCGCTGATGTGACACACCGATCCGAATCGGTTGATTCCTGCCTCGACTGGCAGAGTCGGAATTGAGTTGCCGGCCGGGTTTGTGTTCAATGTCCGATTCCTGCGGGCGGCTCCTGGCCCGTTTTTTCATTTCTCCTTCGGGTGGGGGCCCTCCTCCCTGATGAGCCGCTCGGCGACTCTCAACAAACTACGAAACTGCGTCCCTGTGATTGCTCCCTCGATGCTGAAGTGCGACTTCGGCAATCTTCATCGGGAGCTGGAATTGCTCGACGCTGCTGGCACTGACGTTTACCACCTCGACGTGATGGACGGAAACTTTGTGCCGAATCTGTCCTATGGGCCGATGGTCATCGAACGACTTCGGCCGCGGACGGACGCGATCTTCGACGCGCACCTGATGATTTCCGATCCGGATCGGTTTCTCGATGAGTACATCAAAGCCGGGTGTGACTGCGTCACCTTTCATGTCGAAGCGGTTCCGGATGCGGGACCGTTGCTGGAACGGATTCGACAGAGCGACATTGTGGCCGGACTGGCCATCAACCCGGGGACTCCGGTCGAACAGATTGAGGAGTTCCTTCCCGCGTGTGACCTGGTTCTCGTCATGAGTGTTGAGCCAGGTTTTGGCGGGCAGAAGTTTATTCCGAGTGCCCTCGACAAGCTGAGAAGGCTTCGAGAGATCACTTCACCCGAGACGATTCTGTCCATTGACGGCGGAGTCGCAGCGTCAACAATCGGTGACTGTGCGGCGGCTGGTGCCGACCTGTTCGTTGCCGGCAGTTCCATTTTCGACATGCCGGATTACGGCAGTGCCATGAACGAGCTCAGCGGACTGGCAATCAGCGCCGTGAGCTCTTCCTCTTAAACCGAGACACCTATGTCTACAGTCATCCTGGTTCGGCCAGGCTGCACCGATTTCGACGACCAGAGACGCCTGCAGGGTTCGCTGGACATCCCGCTCAACAAGCGTGGTGAGTGGCAGCTCGGCCAGGTCGTTGAGACGATTCGTGAGCTTCCCATTGAAGCCGTCCTGACCAGTTCGTGCGAACCGTGCTACAGCACGGCCGCGGCTCTGGCGAAGGCGCTAGACGTTCCGCTCAAGAAGAAAGACAAGCTGGAGAACCTGGATCAGGGACTCTGGCAGGGGCTGAGCGTCGCCGAGATCCGTCACAAATTTCCGCGAGTTTTCAAACAATGGGAAGACGCACCGGAAACGGTGTGTCCACCGGAGGGCGAGACCGTCAACGAAGGCGTCACGCGAATCGAATCGGTCCTCAAAAAGCCGCTCAAAAAGTACGGCACGTTCGTCGTCGTTGCGTCCGAACCGTTTGCGAGCCTGATCAGCGCGAGCCTGCGCGGCGTTGAGGCCGATGATCTTTGTGCCTCGCTGTTCGCCTGTTGTGAAGATCACCTTGTCGAGGTGATCCAGACGGAAAAGAATGGTTCAGAGGATTCCCGAAACGGGCACAGCAAGGAGCTTCCCATCACAGTCGCCAGTGTCACCGGTTAGATCCGCACTGGACGATGCCGGTCAGATTTGTCTGACGAATTCGACTGATTGTCCTGCCAGATTTCCCTCTCGAACAGCCTCCCTTCGGCAAGCATCATGGCGACCGCAAAACCCGATCTTGAGTCCTGGCAGGAAAGCACAGGGAAAGCCAAACGTGGTGTCCCCGAGGGATTGTGGATTCGGTGTCAGGGATGCAGGTCGACCGTTTATCGACGATCCGTCGAGGAGAATCTGTTTATCTGCCCGGAGTGCGACCATCACTTCATCGTGCCGGGTCAGATCAGAATTCAACAGCTCCTGGACCCGGACAGTTTTGAAGAGTGGTTCGCTGATCTTCGGCCGGCCGATCCGCTCGGCTTTGTCGACAAGATGCCGTATGCGGAACGCCTGAAGGCGGAAGCAAAACGCACCGGCATGTCAGAGGCGTGCGTTGCCGGGCGAGGTTACATGCGAGGCCGCCCGCTGGTGTTCGCCCTGACGGATTCAAATTTCATTATGGGCAGCATGGGATCGGTTGTCGGTGAGAAACTGACGCGAGCGGTCGAAGCGGCCACCGAGAAAAAGCTCCCGCTGGTGATCCTCAGCGGATCCGGCGGCGGAGCTCGAATGCACGAGGGGATTTACTCGCTCATGCAGATGGCCAAAGTCTCCGCGGCTCTCGGTCGTTTTCACGACGCGGGCGGCCTCTACATTTCCGTGCTGACTCACCCGACGATGGGGGGAGTCGCCGCCAGCTTTGCCTCGCTGGGTGATCTGACTCTCGCCGAACCGAAAGCCCTCATCGGCTTCGCCGGCCCGCGAGTCGTCCAGGCAACCGTCAACGAAAAACTGCCGCCCGGATTTCAGACCAGCGAGTTTCTACTGAAACACGGCTTCGTCGACCGCATCGTCCACCGCCACGATCTGCGATCAGAAATCGCGAGGATCATCGACTACTGCGGCAGGTAGGCGGAGCGTCGAAAAAGTGGCATGGGCATCCTGCCCACGAAGACGCAGCCACACGGCTCGGAAGGCCGTGCCACGGTGCTCAGTCGAGGATCGTCTCTTCGCGGCCCGGACCGATTGAGATGATCTCGACCGGGTAGCCAATCAGCGCGGAAATCGTCTCGACGTATTTCATCGCGTTCGCAGGCAGGTCCGCCTTCTTGCGGACTCCGCAGATGTTCTCTTTCCAGCCGGGGAGCGTGCGGTAAATCGGTTTGGCGGCGGCGAGGTCGTCGATGAACGCCGGGAAGTCGGTCGTTCGCTCGCCGTTGATTTCGTAGGCCTCGCAGATTTTCAGTTCGTCCAGATCGCTCAGCACGTCGACGAGCATCACGGCCAGCACGTCGATGCCGCTGATCCGGGCTCCGTAGCCGGCCGCGACGGCGTCGAACCAGCCGCAGCGACGCGGTCGACCGGTGACCGTCCCGTACTCGTTGCCGACTTTGCGAATGTGCTGTCCGATTTCGTTGTCGAGCTCCGTCGGAAACGGACCGCCGCCGACTCGCGTCGTGTACGCCTTCACGACGCCGATCATTTTCGAAATGACCCGTTCAGAGACACCGCTGCCGCTGTGAATTCCGCAGCCGGAACTGTTCGACGAAGTCACGTACGGAAACGTGCCGTGGTCGATGTCGAGCAGGCAGCCTTGAGCTCCCTCGAACAGCAGCCGCTTTCCACTCGCCACGGCCTTGTGAAGGAAGGCCGTCGTGTCCGTAACGTAAGGGCGAAGCTGGTCGGCGTAGACCGAGTATTCCTCGTAAATTTCGTCGACTTTGAACGGGACGAAGTCGGGATCGATCGCGGCGATGGCGGCGTTCTTCTGGGGAAGAATTTCCTCAAGCCGTTGTTTCAGCACGTTTGGTCGGACGAGGTCGCACATGCGGATGGCGTGAGTCCGGCCGGCTTTGTCGCGATAGCACAGTCCGATGCCGCGCATGGTCGTGCCGATCGCATCGCCCTTACGGGCTTTCTCGAACGCGGCTTCCTGAGCCATGTGGTAAGGAAAAACGATGTGCGAGCGGTCGCTGATTTTCAGCCGCTCAACGGGCACCTCACCCCGCTGGTCTGAGATTCGCGCGAGCTCCTCGATAAACGCTTTTGGGTTGATGACGACTCCCGTCGCGATGACCGAGACCACTGTGTCGTGCAGAATTCCCGCCGGCAGCAGTGAGAGTTTGTAGGTCGCCCCGTCGAACTTGACCGTGTGCCCGGCGTTGTTTCCGCCGAGGTATCTCACCACGACGTCGTGTTGAGGAGTCAGAAGGTCGACGATTTTGCCTTTGGCTTCGTCGCCCCATTGCAGGCCAATGACGGATGTGGAGCTCACAGCAGGCTTTCAGCGTTCAGGTCGAAGAAATGACCGGGTCAATAATCGGAACGGCCGGGTAAAAGGAACTCGCAGGAAACGCGTTTCCCGGCGGGCAAAGCGGGGGAGTCTACCCGAAGCCAGGCGAGGAATGGAAACGCAGGAGCGACCGGTCGGCAAGGCATGGCAGGACGGGCAGCCTGCAGCGGCTGTTCCTGTTTCGCGAGCCCGTTCGCCGTCTCTGACCGGGAACGCGATTCGCAGGGTGGAATGTCGTCAGGAGTCTTTTACGATGGATGAAACGGAATTCCGGTTTCGGTCTCAGGCCCACGTTGAGCACTCATGACTGCAGACGGCTCTCAGTTCTACACACTCGCTTCCGGCAGCCGGCGGCGACGGCGATTCCTGCTTCTTCAGCAGCAGGAAGAGGAATCCGCTGCGTCGTCACACACGAGTTCCGCCGGCGATTTCCGAATCGCTTCGTCGACGGCCGCCGAGGATCGAAACGGCGTGCTGCTGGTTCGGGACATGCTGGAAGACGCGGCTCCGCGAACGTGGCTGTTCACCGGAGACACGCTCGGGTTTGACGCTCGAAAGTCGAAACGGGGTTGGGTCGAGTTCTTTTCCGACGCGATCAAAGTTGAGCTGCAGCGCCGGCTGGACGTCGTCCTCGACACGTCCGTGCGCGACAGTCTTGTGTCGACGCTCCGCCGAAACGCCGACTGGCGAATTCTCCGTTTTCAACCGGATGTCGTTTTTCTGATGCTTAGCCCGCGGGAAGCGGCCGCGGCGGAGACCGGCCACAAGCGATTTCAGATCGACCTCACAAAACTGGTGGAGCGGCTGGAAGAGGAAGGCACCGTTGCGGCTCTCTGCACGCCGCCGACCATCGCCGGTCCGGACGATCCTCCCGAAGACCTGGCGGCTTACATCGAGATCATCCGCGAGGTCGCGGCCAGAACAGACGCCATTCTGATCGACCACTGGCAGCACTGGCGGCAGGCGAATTCTCTGACCGGACTGCTCGACGGAAGCCCGGCCCGCCCCAATTTCGCCGGACATCAGAAACTCGCCGGACACCTGCTGAAGACACTCGGAATCGGCAGCCACTAAGGAATGTGTCCGAAATAACTTCCCGCAAGTAACCCGAAGCGAGACCGCAGTTTGAAACGCTGCCCTCGTTCGCGGTTCGGGTGAACTGGTGTGAGACGTTGAACTTGAAATCGCTTGATTTTCCCAGTGACAATACTCCCGGGGCAGACGCCAATTGAGCTTTCTCTGGATCCGCCGCTCCCGCCCGGCGTTGATCCAGGCTAACTTGTCATCAGATCGGACGTTTGAACCGTACTTCCCACCGCAGGCGAGTTGCCGGTCAATTCGAATTGGAACCGACTGCCCGCGGGATACTTCAGTCAGATACGGAATCGCCACTCCGCCGAGGTCTACCATGAGACTCTATTTGCGATTTCAGTTGTTCCTGCTGGCCGCTTTGTTCGGTCTGCTTGTGAGTCCACTTGCGAGTGTCGCTCAGGAGCCCGATCCGCTCGAAGAGAAGCCCGCCGCAGAGGCCGCTGAAAAACCGGCGGCGAAAGAAGAACGGCCAGCCGGACCCGTCGCGCGGTACATCACCATTTCTCATCCGGTCAACGAGGTGATTTTCACGCGCGTCCGCAACGCGATGGTCAAGCTGCAGAACATTGCCGACCAGGAAGATCGCGAAGCGTTTTTGATTCTTGAAATCGAACGTGGCACCAGCATGTTCGGGCAGGTCCACGACCTCGCGAAGGAACTCACTTCGTTCAGTTATTCGAAAGTCCGCACCGTCGCGTGGATCCCGGAACACTCGGAAGGCCGCCCGCTCGATGGTTACGCCGCGATCCTCGCGCTGGCCTGCCGGGAAATCGTGATGCACCCCGACGCCGAGTTCGGTGACATCGGCCGCGGCAAGTCGGTCGACGCGGACGAAAAGCGGCTCATCATCAACATGGTCGAAAAGCACTATAACCCGAAGGTTGACGGTGCTCTGGCCGCAGGGTTTCTCGATCCCGCGGAGATCGTTCGTCGAGTCAAAATTGAAAAAACGGAGAACGGAAAAACCATTACCGAACTGCGAATCGTCACAGCGGCTGACCACGAAGAGCTGCGTAATGACTCCGTGCCGATTCTCGACGTCGAGACGATCAAAGACGAGGGCAAGCCGTTCCTGATTTCCGGCGACCGCGCCCGCAACCTCGATGTCCTCATCAAGCGAACGGCCAGAGATCGTTCGGAGCTGCCGGACATTTACAAGTTTGACCGGAAGTACCTGCGTGAGGATGTGACCGGCGGCGAACTGCCGACGGCTCGGCTCATCAAAGTTGAAGGCACGGTTTCGGCCTTCATGCAGGAATTTGTCGAGCGGGAAATTCGGCGAGCCGTTGCGGCCGACGCCAACCTGATCATCTTTGAAATCGATTCTCCGGGCGGCGAGCTGTTTGCCAGTAAGGCCATTGCCGACGCAATCGCGGGTCTCAACCAGAAAAAGCACCGCACAATCGCGTACGTTCCGGAAATGGCGATCAGCGGCGGAGCCATGATCGCGTTCGGCTGCGATGAAATTTACCTCGCACCGGGAGCGAACTTCGGCGACATCATTCCGCTGTCGATGAAGGAAGGCGGCTGGGCCGAGCACGCTCCGGAAAAGATCCTCAGCATGCTGCGTGAGATGCTCAATGAGCTCGCCGAAAAGAAAGGGCGACCACCGGCACTGCTTGAAGCGATGGCCGATAAAGACCTCGTCGTCTACCAGGTGACTCATATTCAGACTCAAGCAAAGTCGTACATGTCGGAGCAGGAGTTTGAAGCAGAGGCTGGCAACTGGGAAAAAGGTCCCGTTGTGCCGGAAACTCGCAAGGGCGTCGCGCTGACGATCAATGGTGCGCGAGCCTACGAACTGGGGCTCAGCGAGGAGCCCGTCAACGACTTCCGTGAACTCAAACAACGCGTCGGTATTCCCGCCGAACAGATCATCCCGGCCTCCAGCCAGACATGGGTCGACACGCTGGTCGTCGTGCTGAAACACCCGGCCGCAACCTTCCTGCTGTTCATGGTCGGGCTGATCTGCATCTATCTTGAGGTCTACACGATGACCGGCTTCTTCGGCATCGGGGCCGCGCTGTGCTTCTCAATTTTCTTCTGGAGCCGCTTCCTTGGCGGCACCGCCGGCTGGCTGGAAATCGTGCTGTTCGTCTTCGGTGCCGGCTTGATCGCGCTGGAGATTTTCGTGATTCCTGGCTTCGGCGTTTTTGGAATCACTGGAGGTCTGGCGGTCATTTTCTCAATCATCCTGGCGAGTCAGACATTCGTGATTCCCACGACGGGAGAGGAGCTCGCCCAACTGAGCCGGACGATGGGAACGCTGAGCGGGTCGATGATTGCCGTGGTCTGTATCGCTCTGTTTGCCGGAGGCTTTATCCGGAAGATCCCTGGTCTCCGAAATCTGATGCTCGCCCCGCCTGCCAGCGACGAGTCCGGGCCGATGCTCGACCCGACACTGGCTGGGGAAGTTCCGGTGAATCTGATCGATCAAGATCCGGCGCTGCTCAACAAACAGGGCGTCGCGTTTTCCACGCTGCGGCCGGCGGGTCGAGCTCAAATCGACGGCCAGCTTGTCGACGTCGTCAGCGAGGGAGGGTTCATCGAACCGGGGACGCCGATTGAAGTCATCGAGGTCGCTCGGAACAAAGTTGTCGTCCGGGCAATTGGTTGAGATCGGCTCATGGGGCACTGCTGGAAGCGAGTTCGAAGTCGCGCTATCATGCTGGACTCTTGAGAAGTCAATCCGTACTCCCGGCCGAATTCATGCACTTACTGCTTGCTCTTCTCCGCTTCTCACTCTGCGCCTGGGTGGGTGCCGCGACGCTGTTTGTGATCACCGGAATCCTCGAAGTCACCTCGTCAGAGGTTGAACCGGCGATCAAGAATCACCTCGCCGCGATTCGATTTCCTGCCTATTACGCGGTCGGTTTTTCGCTCGTCGGGCTGGCGGCGGTCTGTGCGGTCGCGCTTCGAAGCCGCTTTCAGTCGGCTCCCAGAGGTACGCTGATCGTCGGACTGCTGGCCGCCGTGGTGCTGCTCATGACGGGCGACTGGTTTTTCGTCTTCTGCCCGCTGCTCGACCTGATGCAGCTTCCCGATGCTCGGGAGACCTCGGAGTTCGCCAGCTACCATGAATGGTCGAAGAATCTGAATTTCGCATCGGTCGGCCTGTGCCTGGTCACGGCGGTCGTCGCTCTTCGTGAGGCCGGACTCAACCAGGATCACTCCCTCAACCAGAACGGTCAGGCCTCCGCATGAGCAGCGTCGCAACTTTCGGATCCGGCTGTTTCTGGTGTACCGAGGCGTGCTTTCAGCAGCTTCGCGGTGTGGAGTCCGTCGTCTCTGGATATTGCGGCGGCGAGAAGCCCAATCCCACTTACCACCAGGTCTGCACCGGACAGACCGGGCATGCCGAGGTGATCCAGGTCACTTTTGATCCCGACGAAATCTCCTACGCGGATCTCCTCAACGCATTTTTCAAAACGCACGACCCGACGACGCTCAACCGCCAGGGGAACGACGTCGGTACGCAATACCGGTCGGCGATTTTCTGGCACGATGAATCGCAGCGGAAACTCGCCGAGGCTTACGTGAAGGAACTGGACGAGGCCGGTGTTTTCGGAGCACCGATCGTCACGCAAATCTGCGAGGCGTGCGAGTTCTTTCCGGCCGAGGATTACCATCAGAGCTACTACCAGCAGAATTCCGCAGAGGGCTATTGCCAGTTCGTGATCGTGCCGAAGCTGAAGAAGTTCCAGCTCGAATTTGCAGACAAGCTTCGAGATCGGAGTTAAGAGCCCGTTAAAAAAGTAGCGGAACGGCGCAAGGCCAATGGAAGAATTGTGCTGAAAGTCGCCATTCGCTCCGCGAAAGGAACGCTACTTTCGCGGAGCGAAAGGCGACAATCAGCCGACACAACTCCAGGGCCATTGGGCGTAGGCCGCTCCGCTCATTGATGTTGCCTTTTTCGACGGAATGTCAAATTTCAACGACCGTCAGTGGCTGCTTTTAGAACAAGGATGAACGATGACAGATTACGCCAGCGAACTTCGCGCCGGCATCGCCGCCGTCCGACAGGCAGCCAGGCTTTGCCAGACCGTCCAGCGGAGCATCACGGCGGACGCTCTTGAGAAAAAAGACAAAAGCCCCGTGACCATCGCGGACTTCGGCAGCCAGGCGATCATCTGCAAAGCCATCGGTGAGGCCTTTCCCGACGACCCGATCGTCGGTGAAGAGGACTCGGCCGAACTCAAAGAACCTGGCAACGAAGCCTTCCTGACGCGCATTGTTGCGGAACTTACCGCCGTCGGTCTGAGCGGCTCCCCCGAAGACGCCTGCCGCTGGATCGATCGCGGCGGCTGGAACGGCGAAGGCATGCCGGGCGAGCGGTTCTGGACGCTCGACCCGATCGACGGCACGAAGGGGTTTCTGCGAGGTCAGCAATACGCCATCTCGCTCGCCATGATTGAAAACGGCCAGATCGCCGCCGCGATCGTCGGCTGCCCGAACCTGCCGCTCGAAGCGACCGCGCGAGGTGCCTCGGCCGACGATTCGATCATCGCGCGCGGAGCCGGTTCGCTCTTTGTCGCCGCCCGAGGGGCCGGAGCTTTCGTCCTGCCGATCGACGGCGACTCGGCCTTCGACCCCGCCTCCGCGACATCGGTTCAAGTCAGCACCGTCGCCGACTTCGCCGCCGCGCGGCTGTGCGAATCCGTCGAGTCCGGCCACAGCTCACACAGCCACTCGGCACAGATCGCCGCGGAACTCGGCATCGTCCACGAACCGGCTCGGCTCGACAGCCAGGCCAAATACGCCGTCGTCGCGCGCGGCGAAGCGGACATCTATCTCCGCCTGCCGACTCGTCCCGGCTACCGCGAAAAGATCTGGGACCACGCCGGTGGAGTCCTCGTCACTGAAGAAGCCGGCGGCACGGTCACTGACATCACCGGCAAACCGCTCGACTTCACCCACGGCCGGGAACTGACAGAGAACCGAGGCGTCGTCGTCACCAACGGACCGCTCCACGAGCGAGTACTCGCCGCGGTCAGAAACGCCGGCATCGAGTAGAACCGACTGAGTGACGGCCCCTGCCGTGTCACGTTCGCAGTCAGGGCTGAAAAGTGGGGTAAGCATCCTGCTTGCCGACGTTCCTTGAGTGGACATCGCAAGCTGGAAGCTTACGCCACGGAAACTGCGCCCCGCAAATTCCGCTTTGACGAAGCAGCAGGACTCTGTCGTTCTTGTTCGATTGAGGCATCTCCGTACCGGCAACTCAAGAGTCGGGCACGAATGGCACTGCCGGGGATTTTTGCAGAGATCAGCGCAGCAGCGAACCTCGCAGGCATGGCTGCGT